>JBASOE010000064.1:0-12620 GCA_049657925.1 Anaerolineaceae bacterium | reverse complement strand
GCCGGTCGCTTTTTTATTTGATCAAGGCATGGTTACCCGAGGCGTTTCATATACTGCGTACCGCCGTGGCACCACACCTGGACATTTGGTGAAATTCGGAACCAACCGTTGGCTTCCTGATAGACGTTCACAGTCTCGTTATATACCAGGTTGCCAAGAATTTTGCCTGTTTTGGAAGGCGTTTCCCGTTTGTAGAGGGCATGCACGATGCAGCGCGCCTGAAATAGTGTAGCGTTGCTGGGAGGTTTATCTTCAATCTTCTGCAAAAACGACGGCGAGCCATTGCACCACACCTGGGCGGTCGGGTCGATGCGATACCAGCCGTCTTTGACTTCGTAGACGCTTACCACGTCACCCATCGAGAGCGACCCCAAAACGCCGGCTGATCCACTCGGACCTGAGCGCTTGTAAAGCGCGGAAACAATACACTTGATCTTGAACAGCACTTGATCCGTGGGAGGCGGCACGGGCAAAACCACATCGGTGGGGTTATCAAAATAGCGCAACACATCGCTGGCAGTACCGTTCCAGCGGTCGTAATCTATGTACTTGCTGACCGAGCCGATCCCGGCGCACTTATCCCCGGTCTGGTGGATCAGCCAGGTGGAGACACCTTTGGGCAAGTCAGGCGGGCCGGGATGTTCCGCCGTATAGAGCGGCCAGGCCATCGGGGCTTTATATTGCGCGAACCAATAGTCCAATTTTGGCAGGGCACTGACGTTGATGTTGCTATTGAGCCAGTTGGCGCGTGAGTAGATCACCGGGTAGCGCCCAGTGCGTGCTTTGGCAATATCGAGGCATTTGAGGGTCGTGGCGGTGATGCGCTCGCGTGGGTTAATGCCGGCGACTTCCAGGTCGAGGCACAGGCGGTCGTATTTCCAGTTAGCCTTGCCATCCAGCCGCTTGAAAAGCGCATCCATCTGCGCCGAGGCGCTTTCGCCAAAATAGGGAACGAAATAGGCCATTCTGCAGACCTTGATGCGTGCCATTTCGGCCCAATAATAGTCAAACATGGGGTCAAGGTAAGACCATGAGACGCCGACACGCGCCACGACGAAAGTTACCGGCGTTTTGTGTGCCGCAACCTTGTCGAAATTCATTTTCTTACTGCCATCTTGTGAGCTTTGATATTTGCTTACATCGATGCCAAATGCGCGTGCGTCCATCTACCTCCAAGCCTCGCGGGAATGCGAAGTTGCTTCAATAGCAAGGTTGCAAGAGCAGTGCCAGATGGCCGAAATGAATCCGGGGATCATCAGGAGAGCGGCTTGCAGACAATCTGTAAAAACCCTCTACAATGTCTTTATTTACAAGCCTTCCAAAGGCATAACTTCTCTCAAGCGGAGATAAAATGGCGAAACGCTCGAGTTCATCAAGAAAGAAATTACCGATCATCCTATGGCTGGGAGTGGCACTGATCGTTTTGATTGTTGGCGTTGTCACTTATGAGGCCTTCAAACGGGCCAATGGCATCGTCAAATCTCAGGATGATGTGGTGCGCATTTCCCCTGCGGCGGCCATCAAAGCCGTGGAGAGCGGCGAAGCAGTGCTGCTGGATACTCGCGCTGAGGTGCTTTATTTAGCCCAACACGCGAAGGGTGCGCTAAATTTTCCCATTAGCGATGTCCAGGTACGTCTGAGCGAGCTTGACCCTGAGCAATACTACATCACGTACTGTACCTGACCGGCTGAGAACACGAGCGCCCGGGTAGCGTTCGACATGATACAGGCTGGTTTCAAAAATGTTGTCACGGTTAAAGGCGGTTTGGTGGCCTTGATTGACGCAGGATATCCGACCTTTCCCTAATCATTCAGTTTTGTTTTCTGAAGAACCCAATTGCGTCATAATGACTGCAGCCAACATCAACGCACACCCCAGCCACTCGCGCGGGGTCAGGCGTTCGTTTAAGACCAAAGCACCTGACAGAACAGCGAAGACCGATTCGAGGCTGAGTATCAAAGCCGCAACGGAAGGGTTAACCCCTTTTTGGCCGAGCACCTGCAAGGTATACGCCAGCGAAACGACGATGAGACCGGCGTACAGGATGGTGCCGCTGCCGGCAAGCAGCGCGGATAGCTCTATGTTCTCAAAAAGCAACGTGGCGATCAGGCCCAGCACCCCAGTCACCAAAAATTGACCGCAAGCGATCAACAATCCCGGCACGCTCTCGGAGTAATGATCGATTAGCAGGATGTGCACTGCCCAAACAAAGGCCCCAGCCAGCACGGTCAGGTCGCCTTTGCTGATGGCAATGCCGGATTTGATGGTCAGTAAGTAGAGACCCAAAGTGGCGATCACCACAGCCAACCAGATGATCCGGCGTACCTTTTTCTTAAGCAGCAACCCCAGGATAGGCACGATCACGATGTAAAGCGCGGTGATGAAGCCGCCTTTGCCGGCTGAAGTGGTCTTGAGTCCGATTTGTTGCAAGCTGGCCGCGGTAAAAAGCGCCGCGCCGCAAAAAAACACCGCTGGCAGCCAGTTAAGTTTGGGGGAATCTTGAAGAGGTTTCAGGGGCAGGGTCTTGGTGAAGAAGAGGACCGGGATAAGCGCTAAACCACCTAACAAAAAGCGTGCCGCGATAAAGGTGAATGGGCCGACGAACGCCATGCCCTGGCGTTGGGCAACGAAACCTGTGCCCCAGATCACGGCGGTCAGCAGCATCAGCCACTCACCACGCACGGCGCGTTTTGGCTTGGGTGGTGCTTCAGTTTCCATGGCAGCAATGATACCGCGAAGAATCTCAGTAACCTGGTTTTCCCATTTGTTTACTGTATCCGAGAACAGGAACTGCATCGTGGGAACACGAATGCAATCGGATTGGCAACCTTCGCCACAAACCTTCGCCAGAATTGTCAATTTCCAATCAATCGCTCTTATAATTGTTTCTTAGGAATCATCATGTTTGCTCGAGTTCGCTCATTTGTCGGCGCAGCATTGCGCATTAAACCCCAGGACCACGTTCCCCCCAATGTGGCGCGGAATTTCCCGCACAATGTGTTGGTCAACACGCTGGATCTGATGGCGTTTTTCTTTGCTGATTCCTTTGTCTCGATCAATACCATCATGCCTGTCTTCGCCGCCACCCTCACTGACAACCCTATCATCATCGGGTTGATGCCAGCCATTGCCAATGCGGGTTGGTTCCTGCCACAGCTATTCATGGCGGGTTATGTCTCCAGCCTGAAAAAGAAACTGCCTTTTACCGTTAAGATGGCTGTGCTTGAAAGACTCCCTTACCTCCTTCTGCCGATTTTTGCCTTGTTCGTGCCGCAGTTGGCCAAGCCGAGTGCCGTAACGCTGCTCCTGTTAATCATGATTCTGCGCGGTCTGGGCAGCGGTTTAGTTGCGCTCTCCTGGCAGGAGTTGATCGCGTCAGTCATCCCGATCACCCATCGCTCACGCTTTTTTGGGTTTTCAAGGGTGTTGGGGCAGACGATGGGCGTGATCGGCTCGGCGATCGCCGCGCTGGTGCTCTCGCGCCTGGCCTATCCGCTCAATTATGCGGTGGGTTTCACGATCGCGGTGGTTGCGCAATGGATCTCCTTCTTAGCGTTCTCCAAAAACCGTGAACCAGAACCCGAGACAGCAGCAGTTGAAGCATTGCCTGCTCAGATCGAAGTCGCTGCGTCTGCGCAAAACGGACCAGCGGTTGATGAAATGAGGAGTGCGCCGCGAAAGATGATCGACCTGAATCTGTTTGGACGCATCCTGAAGAGCGACGCCAACCTCAGGCGCTACCTGGTTGCTCGCTCACTGATGTTCATTGGTGGCATGGGTGCGGCCTTTTTGGCGGTCTACGGGCTTAAGAAATTCGCATTGGATGATGGCGCAGCAGCCATCTTCACTGGCCTGATCTTCATGTCTGGCATCGTGGGGTATGCGCTGTTTGGCGCGATCGGTGACCGCATCGGACCCAAAAAGGTGGTAATGATCGCCCAAGTGATTTGGCTGGCAGCTATGGCGTTGGTTTTACTTGCTCCGAACGCAACGGTTTATTATTTGGTTTTCGTGATGTTTGGGCTGAACTCGGCTGGCATGGTGTTGGGCGACTCGATTTTGGTGATGGAATTAGGCGACGAGGAACACCGTACCACTTATGTGGGCCTCACACGCACCCTTACTGGCGCGTTTGTGCTGGTGGCACCGTTTGTGGCTGGCTGGTTGGTGGAGGGCTTTAGCTACCCTGTCATGTTTGGGGTCTCGGTGGTCTTCACAGTCATTGGCACGCTTTTGTTTGCGCGGGTCAAGGACCGACCACGACACCGCGAAGTGGTCGAAGAAGCTTTGGCCAGTTAATCCCTTTTATTGTTTTGCTTGATCCGAGGCGCTGTTTGCCTCTTTTTCCTGCGCGGCGATGTCGGCCTTCATCTTTGCCATCATCTTTTCCATAATGGGCTTGATGGACAGTTCCTCGCTGACCTTTGATGAGCACTTTGGCCACCATTTGAGCTGCTCGTGTTGGCTTTCTGTTAATTCTGTGGGCATGAAACTTCTTTGTAATAGAACGTATGAGCTATTATAACAAAAACTTTTGCGATGAGCAAGACGTGCAGAGGTTAATATCTTAAGTGGATTGGGAGGAACGACAATTTTTCTGTGTCTATCTTGCAATTGGCGGAGCGTATCCCAACAATAATTATCAGAATTGATTGAAATGTCGGGTTGTGCTCCGATGGTGGGTCGGCGCGCACATGATATTTGTCGTTCACCCGTCCCACCAAAACACTCAGCAATCCTTCCAATGGGGGTAAAATAATCCACTTATGCAAATCCTGACAATACTTTTAATCTCCTTAGGTCTGGCAATGGACTGTTTCGCCGTCTCTCTGGCCATCGGCACCAGCGGGCAGATCCCTGATATGCGGGGAAAGCTGCGCCTGGCTGCACACCTGGGGATATTCCAGGCTGGCATGACCGCACTCGGTTGGGTGTTGGGCGGCAGCATCATCCAATACGTCGCTGGGTGGGATCACTGGCTGGCTTTCTTGCTGCTGGGGTATGTGGCTTACAAGCTGATCAAATCCAGTTTTAACCCAAGCTGCGAAACATTTGACGAGAACCCATCCAAAGGCAAGACCATGGTGATGCTCTCGGTTGCCACCAGCATCGATGCCTTTGCAGTCGGGCTTTCCATCACTTTCATGGGTGTACCGATCGCGCTATCTGTTCTGGCGATTGGCCTCGTTTCCGCTGGGCTCAGCATGATAGGGCTGTTGGCGGGGCATCGTTTGAGCTGTCAATTTGGCAAGCGCATGGAGTTGGTTGGGGGACTGGTGCTGCTATTCATCGCGGTTCGCGTGATCGTCACCCACCTCGGCTTGATAAGTTAAGCTGCAAACTTACTTGCCTCTTAGCTCAGTATCCAGTATTATATAAACAGAGGAGGTAAACCAACGGTAACACTGGGGTGCAAAGTTAAAGACTCTAAACGAGGGTTACCGCATAAGAGCTTTACTGCGAAGCCGCAGTGAAAATAATTATACAGCGCAAAGTCAAAGGGAGACAATTATGAAGAAAATATTGTTTAGCTTATTGCTTTCAATTGTAATGGTTTTCTCGTTTGGCGTTACCGTTTTTGCTGCCGGTGAAGGTGACGATGAAAGCAATGATTTCACCTTACCTTCAAATGTTATTGTTCAGCGAGTTGACGTTCCATTACTCACAGCTATAATCGATCCCTCGTTCTCAGTTGCTGCCAATGCACAAAACAAAGCATCCTCTGGCACGTTAGGGTTAAACTCAGTTTATTGGAACGTTTGGGGGGATAAACGTTGGAATCCGAACACATATCTTTATATTCCCATAGGCTACTCCGAACATAAGGACGGAAATACAGTTCTTTCCACATATCACTATACAAGAACATATCTTGGTCCAAGTTGGACCCCACGGGGAGACTCCGGTAGAGTTTGGGGGTCTTATACAGTGATGGCCGTTGGAACCGATTGCACACAAGATGAATGGGATGTTTTTGTTCATCAAGTCTTCTATGGAACGGCGGATTAAGTGTTTTTAGTTTCAGCATCCCTCCTTACGTGGAGGGATGCTTATTTTGTTATGAAGGAGGTCTCTCATCCTAGTTCAACATTCTAAATCTAGTAAACCTTTGCTTTATTTATCACTGGTTGTTCTATTTACAGTTGCATTTACTTTTTTATCGTTGTCTGTCGGCCTTCATACTTTGCAGCTTTACAATGATAAAGACATCGAAAGCGATCAGGGTAAAATTTATCTCTCGATCCAGCACGAAAGTAATCCTTTAGAACTCCCAAACTCCGCTCAAACGATTAATGGCTTTAAAGAAGTATTTAATTCTTTAAATAATTCCTCTTTTGTCTATTATGAAATCTATCGACAATCTTTAGACTTTTCCTTTGAGCAAGACAATGCTTTATATTTCTCAGAAACTCAAGAACTAGTCTCTTCTAGTGAGCAAGTGTTGAGCGTCCAAATCAGCGAAAATGTCCAAAAGGACTTTAAATTTTCATTATCCTCTGGAAGCTATCTTCTCCCAGAGGACTTTAACTACAAAAAAGGAAATACTATTTCAGTCCTGATGGGGTCTGATTATTCAAAATTATATAATGTTGGAGATGTTTTCTCTGCTTATTATCTTTATAGCCCGTTCTCTTTTAAAATTGTTGGTTTTTTGGATAATTCTTGTGAAATATCTCTATCCCTGGGAAGCATTAATTTGAGCAAGTACATTATTATGCCCAGCATCAATTTCGACGATCTTCCTCAATCAAACACTGGTTACGTAACCCAAAAAATACACTACGCTAATAAAACAAGTGGGAAAGCAAAAACTACTGAAGATGGCTTTGATTTCTCATATTCTTATATAAAAAGCACATTAGAAAACTCAACGGTTGGAACTTACTCCTGGACATCATCTTCAATCGAAAAAAACTTTCTTGTTCACGGGTTTAATATTAAAGTTTTATTCTTTTCTTGCTGCATTTTATCGCTTGCATTTGCCGCTACAGCCCTATTATTGGCAAAAAAATATTGCTTAACGAACTCATTTTATAAATCATCCTCTCATAATGTTTCGCGAATCTTACTTCTTTCTACGATTTTCATCTCTGTGCCATTATTAATCTCGCTTGTTTGTTCATCTTTATTGCTTAGTTTGTTTGGATTGTCTCAAGTTTTTTCTATTCCCCTTCTTATAATGGCTATTGTGCTATGGATACTCTTTACTGCAATACTCTTTACTTCATCATCTCGTAAAAATAATTAAACTTCATTGGGCGGCCACTTTTTGAGGCTGACCAGTGTTTAATAATTCATTTTTTCTTTGATTTTACCGGAAAGTCTGTCCCTATAGTTTTTCTGCGCCTTCCTCATTTTCCAAGCAGCAAGTGAACCCTTTTTCTTTCATGGCGGATCTTGCTCTTGTTTTGCCGGATTTTCCCTCTCTGTAAGCTACGGTTTCATTTGTGCAAGCTGTGGCTTGCTTGCTTGATATGCCAGCACCGCTATTTTTTCTGGCTGTTGATCTAACCTGCCCTCGAAATTGGTCCATTTAGGATGCGATTATGGTCACTGGATTGATGGAAATTTCCACTGATCACGACCCGATCGAGGATTGCGTCTTTATGAGCGGAACAGCAAAATGGCGCGAAGGGCTCGAGCTGGAGGTGACTCTAACCGGACTGGCGAAAGGGGATATAGATTGTCAGAATCAAGAGAAATGGTGGACTGCGGCCCGGCAAGGTGTCGTGATTCCGGTTGTCATTGTCCCAACCCCGACGTAGATCGCCACAACCCACAACGCCAAACAGGGGGCAAGTGGGGCAGAAGGGCTGGCCGACCTATCGGACAAAAAACCCAAAATACCTTCCAAGCGCGGTAGGATAGTGTCCTTATGCAGACCGTGATGATACTCGTCACCGCCTCGGGTCTGGCAATGGATTGCTTTGCCGTCTCTTTGGCCATCGCCACCAGCGACCGGATACCTGATCTTTGCGGCTTTCGGCGAAATTCCGTCGTGGTATTGCTTTTCATTGCCGTTTGCATGGTTATCACCCACTTCGGCTTGATACGTTAAGACGCAAACCCTGTTAACCGCAACCCCTCGATCAATACCCGTTTTAGTGTTATTATTGCTTGCCTGTAAACAGGATGTATAGAGGAGAGAATTCGTGGCAAAGGATAATAAAGTTCGTGTGGCAATTGTAGGTGTAGGGAACTGTGCCTCTTCACTTATTCAAGGGTTGCATTATTACAAAGACGCCAAAGACGATGACCGCATCCCGGGGTTGATGCACGTGAACCTGGGTGGCTATCACATCCGGGACGTAGAAATCGTGGCAGCCTTCGATGTTGTGGACACCAAAGTGGGTCTGGATCTCTCTGAAGCCATCTACGCCTACCCAAATAACACCTATAAGTTCTGCCAGGTGCCCCACATGGGGGTGAAAGTGCACCGCGGCATGACCCACGACGGTCTGGGAAAGTATCTCTCCGAAATACTTAAAAAAGCGCCTGGTCCCACGGATGACATCGTCGCGATTCTCAAAGACACCAAAGCCGACCTGCTGATCAATTACTTACCGGTTGGGTCTGAAATGGCCACCAAGTGGTACATGGAACAAGCCCTTAAAGCAGGCGTAGGCGTGATCAATTGCATCCCGGTCTTCATTGCCAGTTCTGAGTATTGGGGCAAGCGATTTTTGGATGCTGGTCTGCCGATCATCGGCGACGACATCAAGAGTCAGGTCGGGGCGACTATCACTCATCGCGTGCTGACCAGTCTGTTTGTGGACCGTGGTGTCAAATTGGACCATACCTACCAGCTTAATTTTGGTGGCAACACAGATTTTTTGAACATGCTTGAACGCGATCGCCTGGAGTCAAAGAAGATCAGCAAGACCGGCGCGGTCACCAGCATGCTGCCATACAAGTTGGATCCGGACGACATCCACGTTGGTCCCAGCGACTACGTACCCTGGCTCAAAGACCGTAAGTTCTGTTACATCAAGATGGAGGGCACCACCTTTGGGGACGTTCCGCTCAACCTGGAACTCAAAATGGAAGTTTGGGACTCTCCCAATTCCGCCGGAGTGGTGATTGACGCCATTCGCTGCCTTAAATTGGCCTTGGATCGCGGCATCGCTGGTCCCATTTTGGATCCCTCATCCTATTTCATGAAGACCCCACCGGTGCAATACACGGATGACCTGTGCCACGCCAAAACCGAAGCGTTCATCCGGGGAGAAGGAAGCTCGTAGCTCGTAGCTGATAAGAAGGTGGTAGGTGGTAGGAAAAGACAAAGACACCCATTTACCTCGAATTTAGCCAGATTTACCTGGGATTTACCCCTGTTTGGATGGCTCTCAACGAGGGTTTTACCCATTTACCCCTATTTTTTGGTTTTGCAGTCTTGCAGCGTGTGAGAAATCAGTTTTGCGCTGGAGTTTGGGGTTTTTGACGAGCAAAATTGGCAGTATTGCAGTTTTGCGCTGATTTTTGGGGTAAGCACGTAGCTAACCAATCCATGAGCTACACCAGTGGACTTTCCCTGAAAAAGTGGACACAAAGTTAAGGGGAACTTTAGTTGGGGTGACCCTGATGAAGTTGGGGAGACCCCGAGGAGGTCGGGGACAGCGAAGGTGATATGGAACTGTTAAGGGGCGGACGAAGTCTGAGAAGACAGGGTACATAATAGCACAGATGTGCTAATTAAGCAAGGAGATGAGCCCATACAAGTCAGGTTAGGACAGGACCAGGTTGCGGCACCGGAAATCAGTAATGTCGGGATTCGAACCGGTGAGACATGCCGATTTAGATATCACTTGTCTCTCCACCATGACACTTCTGGCGAGCTACTTGGACCAATAATCTGCCAACAAGCCCGCCTGATCCAACACCTTATTGACCGACACGGTGTATTCGCCGGTATTGGGGTCGTCGGGTGGGTATTTATACTTCCTCAGAATTCTCTTCACCAAAACACGCAGTTTTGCCTGAACACTTTGCTTGTACTGCCAGTCAATCGAGGTGTTCTTGCGCACGTTTTCAGTCAACTCATGGGCAATCTGCTTTAATACCTGGTCCCCCAGGAGGCTTTCCGCGTTGGGGTTATCCGCCAGGGCGTCATAAAATGCCAGCTCATCCTTCCGTAAATTGAGTTTCTCTCCGCGTTGGTCGGCCGCGCGAATATCCTTCGCCAGCTGGATCAATTCTTCTATGACCTTTGCGGAGTCGATCAACCCATTCTGGTAACGCTTGATCGCCTCAGCCAGCATTTCCGAGAACTTACGCCCCTGAACCATGTTCATCTGTCCTCGGGTCTTGATCTCATCATTCAGCAATCGCCTCAGCAATTCCAAAGCCAGATTCTTGCGTTCCATACCCTCAATGTCTGCCAGGAACTCATCAGAGAGAATGGAAATATCCGGCCTTTTAATACCAGCTGCGTCAAACACATCGATAACCTCGCTGGACACGATCGCGTCATTGATGATCTGCCGGATAGCGGTTTCGATCTCTTCGTTCGTGCGCGTTTTAACGCTGTCATCAAACTTGCTAAAGCGCGCCTTGATCGCCTGGAAGAATGCCAAATCATCACGTATCTCAATTGCCTTGGGGTGCGGAACTGCCAACCCAAAAGCTTTCTGCAGTTTGACAACGTGATCTCTGAATCTCTCCTTGCCATTGCGAACGGTTTTGCCTTGCTTCACTTCTGGCAACCCCATCAGGTAGTTGGCGGCATCCAGAATGAAGTTGAGTTTGTATTTGGGCTCCAGAGTAAAGTACCGTTTGTAATCGAAACGACCAAACATGTTCACCACGATCTCGTAATACTCGAGCATCTTGGCGACCGCCTCTTCCTGATCAAGGGCAATTTGACCCTTGCCTTCGCTCGCAGCATAGACAAGCAAAGCTTGCTTGAGGTCCTGGGCAATGCCGATGTAATCGACGATCAGCCCTCCCTCTTTATCCCCAAATACCCGGTTGACCCGGGCGATGGCTTGCATGAGCGTGTGCCCATTCATGGGCTTATCAATATACATGGTATGCAGACACGGGGCGTCAAAACCGGTCAGGAACATATCCCGTACGATCAGCAACTTCAAATCGTTATTGGGGTCTTTCAGGCGGTTGCCGATAAGCTTGCGGCGTTCCTTGTTGCGGATGTGTTCCTGCCAGCCCAGCGGGTCGCTGGAAGAGCCGGTCATGACGATCTTGATCGCTCCTTTGTCATCCTCGGCGTTATACCACTGCGGACGCAGCTTGATAATTTCTTTGTGAAGCGCCACGCAAATGCGCCGGCTCATGCAGACAATCATGCCCTTGCCTTCAGCCGCTGAAACGCGCTGTTCAAAATGATGGATGATGTCTGTGGCCACTTGCCTCAGGCGATCTTCGCTGCCCACCACCGCTTCCTTACCCGTCCAACGGGCAAAGCGCTTCTGCTTATCGGTGAGTTCGTCGTCTTCGGTGATTTCCTCAACGCGTTCGTCCAGCGTCTTTTGATCTTCATCGGAGAGCTCAATTTTAGCCAGGCGGCTTTCGTAATAGATCGGCACGGTCGCGCCGTCCTCGACCGCCTGCTGGATGTCGTACACGTCCACGTAATTCCCAAAGACCGCCTGGGTGTTTCGATCGGTTAGTTCGATGGGCGTTCCAGTGAAACCGATGAATGAAGCGTTCGGCAAGGCGTCGCGCATGTGGCGGGCAAAACCGTCAATGAAGTCATATTGGCTGCGGTGGGCTTCATCGGCGATCACCACCACGTTACGACGGTCTGTAAGCGCAGGGTAAGCCCGACCGTTCTCATCGGGGAAGAATTTCTGTATGGTTGTGAAGACAATGCCGCCCGATGCCACCGAGAGCAAACGTCTCAGGTCTTCACGACTGCTTGCCTGAACCGGTGTCTGGCGTAACAATTGCTGGCAGTTGCCGAAGGTCTCAAAAAGCTGCTGGTCCAGGTCGTTGCGGTCGGTGAGTACCACGAAGGTGGGGTTGTTCATCTCCTGTGCCAAAACCAGCTTGCCGACGTAAAACACCATGGAGAGGCTCTTGCCGCTGCCCTGCGTGTGCCAGATCACCCCGGCACGCCGGTCACCTCTGGGCTGGTCCTCAACCGTAGGCAGGCCGTATACCGAGGGGTGCTCAGTGACGAAGTGGGTGGTTCGCTCAGCTGAGGCTCGCAAGGTGGAGCGGATGGCTTTGTTGACCGCGAAATATTGGTGATAGGCAGCCACCTTCTTGAGTGTTTTCTCTTTGGTATTCTCGAACACGATGAAGTGCCGGATCACATCCAGCAAAGTGCGTTTGTTCAGCAGACCCCTCACCAGGGGTTCAAGCTCAGCTTGGTGCTTTGAATCCACCACTGAAACACCATCCACACTCTTCCACTCCATGAAGCGCGAGTAATCGCTGGTGACGGTGCCGGCTTTGGCGAACCAGCCGTCGCTGATGATCTCGAATGCCGTGAAGGTGAACAGGGATGGGATCTGCTGGTGATAGGTCTGCAGTTGTCTGAATGCGGCCTGTAAATCCGCCTTCTCATCAGCAGCATTTTTAAGTTCGATCACCACCAGGGGCAAACCGTTGATGAACAAGACGATATCCGGACGTTTGTTGATGTTGTTTTCAACCA
>JBASOE010000063.1:0-51429 GCA_049657925.1 Anaerolineaceae bacterium | reverse complement strand
GGCTCTGGATGACAAACAAAAAACGACGAAGTGCCAGATCCTTCGCTTCGCTCTGGATGACACTGAAAAAGAGGCTCTGGATGACACAAATAGCTATGCATGACACAAAAAACGACGAAGTGCCAGATCCTTCGCTTCGCTCTGGATGACACAAAAATAATTGCTCTGGATGACATAAAAAAAGTTCTGGATGACACAAAAATAATCGCTCTGGACGACACAAAATAATTGTTCTGATTTACACAAAAATAATTGCTCTGTACGACACAAAAAAAGTTCTGGACGACACAAAAATAAATGCTCTGGTTGACACTATAAAGATGAAGTGCCAGATCCTTCGCTTCGCTCTGGATGACACAAAAAAAGTTCTGGACGACATAATAAAGATGAAGTGCCAGATCTTACGCAAAAGAGGCTCTGGATGACACAAAAAAGTTCTGGATGACACAAAAAAAGTTCTGGACGACACAAGAATAAATGCTCTGGATGACACAAAGAAGGATGAAGTGCCAGATCCTTCGCTTCGCTCTGGATGACACAAAAAAAAGCTCTGGATGACACAATGAAGCATTCTGGATAACTCAAGATAGTCCTGGAAAACCAAGAAAAACAGATATGCTCAAACGGGAAGAATGAGGCAGCACAGCGCGGCATGGTAAAGCGACTCAGCACAAATTCATGCTGCTTTGAATGCTACTCTCCTTGTGTCATCCAGTGGTGAGACCGCCTGTGTCATTCAGCACACAGTGCGAAGGATCCAGCCTTTTTATGATAAACTGCCAGACCCTTCCGACGGGGGGAGGCTTTACAGTCACCCTGTTTTCGGTGAAATTAAAGGCTACTCTACCTCGCATGCTGTGAAATACGGGTAGAGGAACAGGCAAGGATATCAAAAATACTTCTTCGTTAACATAATATTAACATTCATGAAACATGACCAATGCGAAAAAGGCTTGACGTTCCTCCCGCCCAAGCCTGGAATTTGCTTCCAGATTGAATTTCCAGACCTGTCTTTGATATAGGTATTGCAATTTTTATACTTGAACGTGAAAGCAGCAGGAATATTTGGCTAGTATTTTCCATCTACACCTTCTTTACCTCAAATCCTATAAATCCCTTCCTTATGCAATCAGCGGACAGGCGCTTAATCTTGTCGGAACCCAAATCATCAGAATTGGAGAAAGATAATGAAATCAAACGTTACTCGAGTCATAGCTATGATGGTGCTGCTCTCAATGATCGTAGCACCTGTCAGTGCCCAAAGCACTCCTCCCACCGGTCCAAGAATACCCATCGCTGATCGCTCAGGCTTTCTTGGTGAGCCAGCAGCAGATGGCGTCCAGAAATTTGTCCAGGAGACCGGCATTACTTCCTACGAGGTTGACGGCAAGGAACCAGTCCGCTACGTGGTCATTTTGACGGACAAGCCACTGGCCACCTACAAGGGTGAAATTGCAGGCCTTTCGGCCACTGCCCCTTCGGTCACAGGCGCGAAACTGAATGTAAAATCTCCTGAAAGCCAAGCTTACCTGGAATACCTTAAGGGTCAGCAGGCAACCTATTTAGCCGTAGCCAAGAATGTCCTTGGTTACGAGCCAAAGGTGCTGTTCCAGTACCAGTATGCCACCAACGGCTTCTCCATGATGTTGACTGCTGCTGAGGCGGAACTCCTGGCCGCCCAAACTGGCGCCAAGGTTTTGCGCGCTCCCATCGAAACCCCTGATACCGATGAAGGCCCGACCTGGATCGGTGCTCCTGCTATTTGGGACGGCGAGACTGCCAGTGGTGTTGCCACAAAAGGTGAGGGCATTTTGGTGGGTATTATCGATACTGGTATCAACTTCGACCACCCCTCCTTCAGTGCTACTCCAGCTGATGAATTTGTCTATGATTGGACTGGCGACTACCTCGGTGTTTGCGCCCCAACAGGCGATCCTGCCTATGCGACTGCTTGTAATGATAAATTGATCGGCGCGTTCACTTATGTGGCTGATGACCCGGTGGAAACTTCCAGCCCTGAAGACTCTGAAGGTCACGGTTCTCATACCGCTTCCACAGTGGCAGGCAATGTTGTGGAAGTTGTCGACCAGGGTGTAACCACTACTATCAGTGGTGTGGCACCTCACGCCCAGATCATCGCCTTTGACGTCTGCGTACCAGAAGAACCCAACGGCGCCTGTTTTAGTGATGCAACCGTAATGGCAGTTGACGATGCCATCGCCAGTGGTGTGGATGTGATCAACTACTCCATCTCTGGTGGTGCTAATCCCTATGGTGACCCGGTCGAACTGGCCTTTTTAGCCGCCACCGAAGCTGGCATCTTTGTGTCTACCTCCGCTGGTAATGAGGGCGATACAACAGGTGAATCTTCCGTGGCGCACCGTTCACCCTGGGTTTCTACAGTAGCGGCTGCCACGCATGCGCGCATTTTTTACACTGATGTGAATTTCTCCAACACGTTATACCAGAATATCCCGACTTTACCCGGTGAACTCCCCTTTAATAGCGATCTTGTCAACAGTCTTGTCAAGTTTGCTGGTGAGGATGGCAACCCCTTAGGTTGTGTTAATCCCGGATATGCCACGCCTAACTTTTATGATGGTGCGATTGCTTTGATCAAACGAGGTACCTGTACTTTCACTGAAAAGGTGTTGGCTGCCGAAGCGGCAGGTGCATCAGGAGTCTTCATCTTTACTAATGCCAGCGCTGCAGTTCCAATGGGTGTTTCCGGTAGCAACGTGCCCAATGTGATGCTGGATATCCCCGGTGCCACAGGCGATGCAATTGCTGCCTGGGTGGCAAGCGCTACGGATGACACAGTTAGCACAACTGGCGGCGCAATAATCGATCCAGCCTCTGCGGATATTATTGCGGATTTTAGTTCCTTTGGTCCCAACACAACATTCGATGTACTCAAACCTGATATCACTGCTCCGGGCGTTTCCATCCTGGCCGCTGTGGCCGATGGTACGATCACTCCAGGTCCTAAGGTTGAGTTAGCTCTGTACCAGGGTACTTCCATGTCCAGCCCGCATAATGCTGGTGCCGCTGCCCTGGTGATGGCACTTCATCCAGATTGGACGCCCATGCAAGTTCGTTCTGCGATGATGATGACTGCTCAGGATGGCCTGATAGCTGATCGTTCCGCTTTGGGTGAAGGTGTTCGCCCAGCCACACCGCAGGACGAAGGCGCTGGCCGCGTTGCCCTCCAAAACACCGCACTGGTAGGTTTGGTAATGGGCGAATCCATCGCGAATTTTGAAGCTGCCGACCCCACTCTGGATGGCGACCCCGCCACGCTCAACCTTGCCAGTCTTTACAGCAGCAAGTGCGTGGGTATATGCACCTGGACCAGAACCTTCAAGAGCGTTTCTGGTCTGCCTGCAACCTATATCGCAGTTGCTCCCGCTTGGGTAACTGTTACCCCCAATGAATTCACCATCGCTGCTGGAGGTTCGCAGGAAGTGACTTTCACCGCTGATGTTGGTGCTTTAGAAACAGACGTCTGGCAATATGCGAAAGTCGAATTCAATACTACTGGCACGCATGCGGGTCTTTCTACAACATTATTCACAGAGAACTTTAGTGCTGAAACCTTCCCACCCACTGGATGGGCAGTCTATAACTATGACACACAGGCGACCAACTGGATTCGAGATATTGCACAATCAAAATCCGCGCCAGCTTCTGCAAGACACTCATACGGTTGCAGTGCTGATCAAGATGGCTGGCTGGTAACTCCACAGATTCCGGTTCATGCAGATGGGTCGACTCTGTTGAATTTCTATCAACGAGGGGATTGGACAGCCGACATGGTGTATCATGGCATCCTGGTTTCTACAGGCAGCGGTGATCCAGCCGTTGGACCCTTCGTAGAAGTCGCTCAACCTGCGACCCCACCCGAAGATGCCTGGACAGCCGCTCCTATTAGCGTTGACCTAACAGCCTATGCTGGGCAGAACATTTACATCGCTTTTAATTACACAGGCAACTGTGCTGATACCTGGTGGATTGATGACGTCGAAGTCGTAAATATTGGGGCAGGCCCTGCAATCTCGGATGCGCACATCCCATTGGCTGTGCTGCCGACCGCCAGCAATATTCCTGCCCTGGTCAAGTTTGACAGTCATCGCGACGCTGATGGGGCAACCCTGAGTGACTTGATGGCCGTAGAGTTAACTGGTGCCAACACCTTCAACACCGGCCTTGCTAAAGCGGAATTGGATTCCTTCCTGCTTGACCCTGACCCAACCCCTGGGAACGCGATGGATGACCTGACCCAGGTCTTTGTCAAGAAACTGACCGTACCCGCTTACACCATTCGTTTGGTTGCTGAAATAACCGCCTCCACTTCGTCGGACATTGACATGTTCCTTTATTGGGACGCTAATGGGGATGGCTTGTTGAGCGGAGCTGATTACCTGTTGGCTTCGAGCGCCACTGGCGCTGTGTTGGAATACATTAACGCCCCCAAGGATTTTGTTTATTACAATCAACCCGATACCTTCTTTGTGGTGGTCCAAAACTGGGCTGGAACTGCCGGCGATAGTGTCACCTTGGCTGTAGGTATGGTGCCAGTCGTCCCACCGATGGATAACTACGAGGTTGTGCTGCCAGTTACCAACCCTGCCGGTGCACCCTTCTCGATGGACATTCTCTGGAATGAGGATACGCAAGAAGGCGACCGCTTGTATGGTTACTTTGAAACCTACGCGGACGAAACCGGAACGATCTTTATCGGGGGTACCGACATCGACATTCACCGCCTGGCGGACGACGTCGTCAAGACCGCGAACGTTGAAGCCGCAAAGCCTGGCGACGTTGTTACTTACAGTATCGAAGTAAACAACTTCACCACAGAGCCGCTTGCCTATACCATCAACGATGTGCTGCCGGTTGGCGTCACTTACGTGCCCGATTCTGTTACGGGCGGCGCGGTTTACGATTCAGTTAACAACGCCATCACCTGGTCTGGTCCAGTGGCTGCCAGCTATCGCGATTATGTGGCGACAACCAGCGCTGCTGATGCGGCTTGTACCCTGGCGATTATGGCGGATGGCGATCCGACTGATGACTACCTGGACTGGAAGACTACCAGTTATGGCTTCAGCACAGCCTCCTCTATCTCCGGCGATTCTTTCTGGAATCACCAATTCGACACCTACCCACCGTTCAACTACTATGGTGTCGATTATAACGGTATGGAATACACAGACGATGGGTACGTTGGTTTTGACATGGTCGATGTCGACTATGTAAACCAGAATCTACCTGACCCGATCGACCCTAACAATGTTCTGGCGATGTTCTGGGATGATTTTGTTGTCCAATACGACGCCGCGACAAACAAGGGCGTGACCATGGTAGGCGACAACAGTTCATTTGCGACGGTCGAGTACGACGATCTTTACCTCTGGGGTGAAGACCCAACTGTCACCTTGGATTTGGAAATCGGTTACTTTCTACAACCCGATGATGCCCCCGGTGCTTATGAGATCGTATATGCATACGACAATATTCACCCCGACCTTCTGGCAAATGTAAGCGCGACCATCGGTCTTGAGAATGTGGATGGGACTAAGGCTAACCTGATCAGCTACAACGATCCTGCACTGACGATTGAAGACGGCTCTGCTATCTGCTTTGACTGGGCGCTCCTGCCTGCTCCGCCAGTGGTTATCACCTTCCAGGTGACGGTGGATGAGGACGCTGTTAGTGGACTGCTTACCAATGAAGCGCTGCATGACAACGACGCGTTAGGCTCACTGGAAGAATCTGCCAAAGCGGTAGTTGAGATAAATTATGCGCCTGTGGCAGTTGCAGATGCCTACACTACTGTTGAAGACACGCAATTGGTTGTGGCTGCGCCTGGTGTGCTGGCCAATGACACAGATGAGGAAGGCGACCCCCTGACGGCTGAGTTGGTTACTAGTGTAACTAATGGCACGCTGGCACTGGCTGCGGATGGTTCGTTTATTTATATGCCCGATCTGGACTTCGTAGGCGATGACACCTTTACCTATCAAGCCTTTGATGGCACTTTTAGCTCAGCTCCGGTGACCGTAACCATTACTGTAACTCCAGTTAACGACGCTCCTGTTGCTGTGGATGATTACTACTGGACTGATTTTGAAACTGTCCTGAACGTCCCTGCGCTGGAAGGCGTCCTGGCGAATGATAATGATCCTGATCCGACAGACAAGATCGTCCTGGAGTTGGTGGAATCAACCGTTAATGGCCTGCTTGTATTCAACCCGGACGGCTCTTTCGACTACACACCCAACACCGGATACCGAGGAATTGATACCTTTGTCTACCGATTCTTCGGCATGCCAACGATTCAGAGTGAGTGGTTCGACGAGGCCACGGTTTATATCACAGTCAATGACGTACCTTTAGCGCTGGATCAATCTCTTGAGACCACGGAAGATACTCCATTGGCAATAACCTTATCAGGTGATTTCTTACTTCCTGGCGATGTGGTTTGGACTATAGCCACACAGCCTGAACATGGAACTCTAAATGGCACCGGTCCCGAGTTGGTATACACTCCGGCACCTAATTGGTATGGAAGCGATGCGTTCACGTTCATGGTCAATGATGGCCTGCAGGATTCAAATATTGCGACGATCAGTATCACGGTATTGCCGATCAACGATGCGCCTTCAGCTGAAGACGATTACTATGTGACACCACAGAACACTGTTCTGGATGTTAGCGCTCCTGGCGTGCTTGCAAATGATGTAGAGCTTGACCCGACGGACATTCTGTATGCCGACCTGTTCGAAGGTCCGAAAAACGGAACGGTTGTTTTGAATCAGGATGGGTCCTTCACCTACACACCTAATGCTGGTTTCTTCGGCCTGGATAGCTTCAGCTACCTGATGTTGGGAATTCCGAGTGGCAACTCTATCCTCAGCCAATATCAGGATGATGCCGTTGTTTACATCACTGTTTTGCCTGCCGTGACGATCTTTTTACCAATGATAATCAAGTAACGCATATTACTACACCTAATGAGGCTGCTCTCAAAAGGAGCAGCCTCATTAGATAAAATGATGAACAAGGAGGCATGATCGAAAACTTATAGTTTTTTGGATGGTCGAGAGCACACCAAATAAATATTTCCGGATTTACAAAAGGAGTACCAATGTATCAAAAAACATGCACGAGAATCCTTTCAGTCATCATAGCACTCAGCCTGGTTCTGGCCTTTTTCTCGCCAGGAACTGTTGAGGCAAAAAACTTAGAACCACAATCAATCGCTACAGTCGAACAGCAAGTCCTTGACGAGATTCAATCCAATGGTAGCACCAGTTTTTGGGTTGACTTTAAGTCAAAGGTCGACCTTTCCAAGGCGGATCAATTGAATTGGTCTGAGCGAGGTTGGTTTGTTTACGAGACGCTCAAAAATACTGCAGAGGCCTCGCAAAAACAAGCTATCTCGGTCTTGGACGGAGCGGCTGTCAAATACAAGTCTTACTGGATAAAGAACACCATTCTAGTCGAATCAGCCGGGATCAATGTCCTGAATTCACTCACATCCCTAAGTGGTGTGGAGGCAGTAAGGGGACGCAAAACTTATATCCTGTACGAACCAGATAAGAGTGAGGCAGTGTTAGATTATGGGTTGAACGCGATTGAACCCAACCTGACTCACGTGAACGCCGACGATGCCTGGGCGGCTGGGTACGATGGCACTGGACTGGTAGTCGCGAATGTTGATACCGGCGTGCGGTACACGCATCAAGCCTTGGTCGGACAATATCGCGGCAATAATGGGGATGGAACTTTCGATCACAACTACAACTGGTTCAATCCTGACTCGGCCAGCGACGTTGTTCCCCGTGATGGGAATGGACACGGCACCCACACCATGGGTACTACGGTCGGTGATGATGGCAGCTCGAACCAGATCGGTATCGCTCCCGGAGCTGAATGGATAGCTTGCGCTGGCTGCCCAGATGGTAACTGTACTGATTCAGCGTTGTTGGGTTGTGGCGAATGGATTGCAGCCCCGACCAACCTGGCTGGGACAAGTCCAGATCCTACCAAGCGCCCCAATGTGGTCAATAACTCCTGGGGTGATTGTGGTCAGGCTTACGATCCCTGGTACGAGGATGTTATTAATGGCTGGCAAGCCGCAGGTATTTACCCTGTCTTCTCGAATGGAAACTCATCAAACTGCGGTTACTCTTCGCCTCCAGGGTTGAACACGGTTGGTAATCCAGCCCGTTCTGGAAATGTGACGGGTGTTGGATCCTCCGGTGAACAAAACGGTCTTTATGCGACTCACTCCAACTGGGGTCCTACGGATAACCTCGACACTGTCAACCCGACAGATGGTTTTAACATGCTGAAACCCCAGGTGTTAGCCCCAGGGGTTAGTATCCGTTCGTCAGTGCCAACCAGTGACACTTCCTATGAAGATGGATGGTCTGGTACCTCCATGTCCGCACCTCATGTTACCGGTTTGGTTGCTCTTGTCTGGCAGGCTGCCCCTTGTATGGTCGGCGATTACGCTGCCACTGAAAACCTGATCGAAGCAACTGCCACCGACATGACCTATGATGATGGTTCAACCCTCACACCGACCAACTTCCCGAATTTTGCGACAGGTTGGGGTGAAATTGATGCCTTGGCCGCAGTTACCGCAGCGGCTTCTGTGTGCGGTGACAGTACCCTTACCGGAACAGTGACGGATTCCGCCACTGCCACTCCTTTGGTTGGGGTCACAGTTGAATTAACTGGCTTAGATCCTGCTAACAACCGCACGGTCTATACCAATGCTTCTGGTGTATTCTCAGCCGCGGTTTATGCGGACACCTACGACCTCACTGCTTCGGTGTATGGATACACCTCTTCGACCGTAACAGGTGTCGTCGTGGCGCAGTATGCCACCGTCACTCAGGATTTCGCACTGCAACAACTTCCGACAGGAATCGTTTCAGGTGTGGTCTATGATGGCGGCGTGGAAGGTGGTTCCTCTCACGGCTACCCGCTCTACGCAAAGTTGGCTTTCATTGTTCCAGAACTGACTCAGACTGTCTACACCGACCCACTCACCGGGGAATACTCGGTTGAGTTGTATCTTGGACAGGAATACACGGTCAGTGTTGAGGCTATCCCGGCGGGATATAACACACTCTCGACCACACTCACGCCACTTGCAGATCCTGAAACACAAGATTTCTACTTGACTGTGCCTCAGAGCGTTTGTACTGCTCCGGGCTACGCCCAGGATTATGACTTTTTCTGGAATTTTGAAACCGACGCCAGCGGCTTCACGCCTGGTGGAACGACTTCCTTCGCCTGGGGCGACTTTACCAATGGACCTAAAGCTGGCCACAGCGGTACGAAGGGCATTGCCACGAATCCTTCGGGCAACTACAGCGCCAGTGAACTGGGATATATGCTCTCCCCGGTCATCGATCTGAGCAGTTTTGGGGCCGACACGCCCGCCATCCAATGGTGGGATTGGAAGCATATCGAGAGTGTATCCTATGACTGGGCGCGTTTGGACGTGACCAAAGATGGCGGCACTACCTGGACACCTGTTTGGGGTCCGGTTGGAGGGGTATCTGACACGGCTTACCATCAACGGACAGTTGCCCTTGACCCAACCTATAACGTGTCCAACTTCCAATTCCGCTTCTATTTCAAGAGCGACACTTCGGTGCAGTATGAAGGCTGGTACATCGATGATGTAGGGATCATGGAAGTGCCGATACCACCACCAACCACCGTCTTTACAAGTGATTTTGAGTCAGATAACGCTGGTTTCACAGTGTCGATCAAAGATGACACCATCACTGAAGCCCCACCAACTTGGGCCTGGGGTGCGCCATCGGCCACTCCCGGTCCGGGTGCGGCACACAGCGGCACAAATCTATGGGCTACCAATTTGACAGGTAGTTACTCAGCGCTTGAAAGAAGCTTGTTAACCTCTCCGATTATTGACCTAAGCGCCAATGCGGGCTTGGCTCCGACGATTTCGTTCTGGCATTGGATGGATTCTGAAAGCATTAATTACGACTGGGGCGCCGTGGAAGTCAGCAAGGACGGCGGAACAACCTGGACGACTGCCTGGGAAAAATTCGGGGACGTATTGACCTGGACGAAGAAATCCCTGACCCTCGATTCCAGCTATGCAGTCAGTAACTTCCAATTCCGCTTTTACTTGCGCACAGACAGTTCTGGTCAATATCCCGGCTGGTACATTGATGATGTGTCTGTTTCGGTCACTGAACCAGTTGAGATCGCTGCGCCATGTCTCGCTGTACCTGGTGGCGTCGTCGCAGGCTATGTCTATGATGAGATCACCAGCTTACCCCTCACGGGAGCCAGCGTTCTCTCGGACACAGGCTTGGAAACGACCACCTTTGCCATCCCCGCGGACCCGATCGAAGGCTTCTATTGGATGTTCCAGCCAACCGCTACTAATCCCGAGGATGCGGATTTCACCGCCTCTATGGAATCATATGGCGACGATACTAAAACAGTAAGCGTGGCTCAAGATGAGATTGTGCAGCAGGACTTCTACTTAGGAACTGGGAAGTTGACATTTGACCCGCTGGCTTTTGAAGTGACCATGGCTATGGATGACGCTCCTGTTGAACAAACCCTTACCGTTGGCAATGAGGGCACGGCGGACGCCTCCTTTGAATTGTTCGAAAAGGACCTGGGATACACCCCGCTTATATCGGCGAACTCGACCACACAGCGGATTTCTATGCAAACTGGAAAAGTTGGTCTGGACTCCGCAGGTCAGAAAATTGGACCGACGAAGCAAGTCATTGGGAGTAATTACCCCAACGCGGATGTAGAGTTGATTCTGGATGACGGTTCGGCGGAGAACAACATCGGTATTGGAGGGGCCGCGCAGTTTATCTTCCTCAACCGCTTCACCCCGCCAAGTGAGTCTTACCCATTTACGCTGAATGAGGTTCAGGTTTACTTTGACGATACGGTTGCGGTAGGCGATGAGTTGCTGTTGGCGATTTATGAAAACACGTCAGGGAATGCGGATCCTGCGGTTGGCTCGAATTTACTGGCTACATATCCGATTTCGGTTGAGTCGATGTCCGCATGGAATATTTACACACTGCCTGAAGGCGTGATGCTGAGTGGGCCTGGCGACGTGTTAATTGGCGTCATTGCCCTGGAATTACCCGGCAGTACCTATTTCCCTGCTGCCATCGACCAAACGACAACCAATCAACGTTCCTGGGCGGGCTGGTGGACAACCCCGACCGCTCCTGCAGTACCTGTTCTGCCACCTGATGAGAGTTGGACCTTAATCGATGCTTACTTCCCTGGCAACTGGCTGGTTAGGGGCATGGGTTCTGCCGGTGGCGGCGACGTAGTCTGGCTTTCTGAATCGCCGGTGAGTGGGACCGTCGTGCCAGATGGCTTAGTTCCCGTCACATTAACCATTGATCCATCAACTTTGCTCCAACCTGGGGACTACGAAGCTTCATTGATCGTACAGGAAGACACCCCTTATGACTACCCGGAAATTCCAGTCACTCTGCACCTATTGAGGCCTGAGACCTGGGGAACGCTGAAGGGCACGGTATCGGTCCTGGAGGCTTGCGATGTCAATCCAGTGCCTGTCGAAGGTGCGACGGTCAACATTTATGACGAATTGGGTGTTCTACTCAACAGCCAGGCCACTTTGGCTGATGGTAGCTATTCATGGTCTTTGTTGGCTGGAACCTACTCTGTTGAGGTTGTTTTCGATGGTTATGAGACAGCCTTGATGGAGGGTCTGGTCCTGCCTGCGAACGCCGATCTGGTTACAGATGTTGCTTTGCGCCTACTGGCTCCATGCATGAGCGTTGACCCGCTGAGTATGGAAAAGTGGGTAGGACAAAATCTGACAACCACCGATATTCTTACTCTTATCAATAGCGGTGCTGCCGAAGCCGCGTTCGAATTGGTCGAACTGCCCATGGCGGCACCCTTGGCTGATCAATTGATCCTGGACCCAAGTTTTGAGGCATATACGCCCAATCCATACTGGGAAGAATTCTCGGAAACTTATGGTACCCCCTTATGCACGGAGGCTGATTGTGGCACTGGCACCGGGACGGGTCCCAACACAGGTGACGTTTGGGCTTGGTTTGGTGGCGCTGCGGCCGGAGATACTGGATATGTATCCCAAGCCGTGGAGATTCTGCCCGGCACAGCCAAGATCAACTTCTTTGTTGAACAATACGTATGCGGCGCTGCTGGCACGAGCAACTATATGGCGCTCGTGATCGACGATGTTGAAGTATGGCGAACCGACGGCACTGATGACGCCTGTGCGGTTTTGGGCTATCGACCGATTGAAGTCGATGTCTCAGATTTCGCAAATGGTGGTACGCATACGATTGCGTTTGAGTCAGTGACCGTTGATGGTGCTAACTTCTTCCTGGATGATGTAACCCTTAGCCTTGAAGCCGGTGGGGATATTACCTGGTTGTTTGAAGAACCCATTTCAGGTACTGTTCCAGCAGGGTCACAGCTTGAAGTGACCGTCACATTCGACGCGACGGGTCTATCCCTGGGTGATTACTACGCTCGTTTGAACGTAAAGAACCCACCCGCTGAAACGATCGGCGTCCCAGTCACCATGCACGTTGTTACGGCGATTGAAGCTTTTGACCAGGCTGTGACAACCATCGAGGATATCCCGGTCGATATCACGCTGGAAGCCATAGACCCTGAAAGCGATCCATTGACCTATGTGATTGTTGATGGACCTACCCACGGCACGTTGGAGTTCACCGCGCTGCCGGACCTGACCTACCTTCCCAATGCAGATTACTATGGGGAAGATAGCTTTACATTCAAAGCGACTGATGGAACCTCTGATAGTAATGTCGCAACAGTCACCATAACCGTTACTTCGGTTAACTTCGCTCCATTGGCTGTCGATGACTTCTATGAAACCGATGAAGGTGTGGAGCTGGTCGTAGCTGCACCTGGTGTGCTGGCAAACGATGGTGACGCAGACCCGTTGGACATTCTCAAGGCTGATCTGGTAATGCCACCCGCCCACGGCACACTTAACTTGCTTGAGGACGGCTCATTTACCTACATGCCCGATGAAGGGTTTGTCGGTGAAGACTGCTTTATCTACGACATGTTGGCAATTCCGCCTGAATGGTTGACGGGAATGTATTCGGACGAAGCTGAGGTTTGCATCATGGTTAACACAGCCCCCGTTACATACGATCAACAACTGACGACCCCGGAAGATACAGAGCTTCCCATCACCCTGACGGCCGATTTCACAACACCTGGGCCTGTTGTCTGGACCCTGATTACGAATCCCCCGAATGGGACATTATCTGGCGTGGCACCGGATTTGATCTATACACCAAATCAGAATTGGTATGGAACAGATTCATTCGCGTTCTCTGTCAACGACGGGATCGTTGAATCAAATATAGCCACGATCACGATTGTGGTGACACCTGTCAATGATGGCCCTGAAGCGGTGGATGATCACTATGTCACAGCTTTCAATACACTGTTGACGGTTGCAGCTCCTGGAGTACTTGAAAATGATTTCGATGCTGACCCAACAGATAATATCCTGGCTGACCAAAAGACACCCCCGTTGCATGGAAGCCTAGTACTGAACCGCGACGGGTCGTTCACCTATCAGCCGGATGCTGGTTACTTTGGTGTCGATACGTTTGAATACTTCATGCTGGCGACCCCATCTTTGACTTCCGAACTAACCGACTGGGCAACTGTTACGATAGTTGTCAAGCCCGCTCAACAAATCTTCTTGCCAATAGTTATTAGGTAAGATATATCAAACTCAGGGCTGGTCACAACCATGGCCAGCCCTGAAATCTCATTTAGTCCAAACCCCTCAAGAGATATATTTTCGGGAATTGACTGTCTGTGCAGTTTCCTGTCAGTTTCAGCCTCCAAATATCGGGCTCGAAATATCGGGCTTGAATATAACCGCAAAAGGTGCTATTATTCTCAGTTCGTGAAACATCCGACAGAAACGGCTGATACCATTGACTCAGATGTTATTACATACTATAATTAAAAATTGCGTTTTGCACTATTACGTGAAATGGCACGAAGTTGTGCCTTCACGTTTTTTATCTATGTCAGGAGATGTGAATGACTGATCTGATGCCGCCAAAAACCTATGCTCGCATTCCTGTAGGGCTTGAGTTGCCCCAGTTAATCCAAGTCCAACTTGATTCCTTCCAGCGATTGAAGGATGAGGGTCTGGGCTCGCTTTTTAACGAAGTTTCCCCGATTGAATCCTATGGAAATGACCTGCGCTTGCACTTTCCCGGTGAATCCGCGATCGCCAAGGAGTGGGACTTGCGCTATTGGTTTGAAGCCCCCAAAAACTCCATTGCGGAGTGTCTTGAACGTGATTTGACCTACTCCAGCCCACTGTACGTTTCAGTTCTGCTTGAGGGCAACGACATGGCCGAGAAAATCAAGCAGGATATTTTCCTGGGTGACTTCCCCGAGATGACCGAGAAGGGCACCTTCATTATTAATGGTACCGAACGTGTTGTGGTCTCTCAACTCATCCGCTCTCCTGGTGTTTACTTTGAAGCTGAATTGGATCGCTCGACAGGCCGCATGATGGCCAATGCCAAGTTGATCCCTGATCGCGGCGCCTGGATGGAATTTGAGACCCGCAAGAATGACATTCTCATTCTAAAGTTCAACCGCAAACGTACCGTGCCGATCACGGTATTCCTGCGCGCGCTGGCTGCTGTCGACGATGGCATGCCCGATTCTCCGCTCAACACCGGCACCAACGAGGAAATTCTTGCTTTGTTCGCCGACGTTGACAACAATCCGGAACACCCCTTCATTGAGTCTTCTTTTGCTCAGGAAGATAAGTACGAACTGACCAATAAAATGACTATTGCCCAGGCGGCAATGATCGAGTTCTATAAACGCTTGCGCCCAGGCGAACCGCCCACGTTGGACAACGCCCGCAATCACATCATCGAGCAACTCTTTGACCCACGTCATTATGACCTCGAAAAAGTTGGCCGCTACAAACTCAATCAGAAGCTTGACCTGCAGGATAAAGTGCCGGTGTCGCATCGCATGATCACAAAGTGGGATGTGGTGCGTTTAATCAGGCACATGATAGAGATCAACAACGGCGTTGCGCGCGCGGATGACATTGATCACCTCGGCAACCGCCGTGTCAAAACTGTCGGTGAATTGATTCAGAACAAGCTGCGTGTCGGTCTGCGCCGCATGGAACGCGTCATCAAAGAGCGCATGTCCATCCGCGATCAGGGCGGTTCAGTCAGCCCGATTTCTTTGGTTAACATCCGTCCGTTGGTGGCTTCCCTGCGTGAGTTCTTTGGCTCCAGTCAACTCTCGCAATTTATGGAAGAGACCAACCCGCTCTCCGAACTGCGTCACAAGCGCACCGTTTCGGCTTTGGGTCCTGGCGGTCTGCGTCGTGAGCGTGCTGGCTTTGACGTACGTGACGTTCACACCAGCCATTATGGCCGCATCTGCCCGATCGAGACCCCAGAAGGTCCGAACATCGGTTTGATCGGTCGTTTAGCAGCTTATGCCAAGGTCAATGAGTACGGTTTTATTGAGACGCCTTACCGCCATGTCTATCGCTCCATGAAGGGCGATGATCCCAATTTGGTCGATCACTTGCTGCGCCAGAATATTGAGGACGCAGACGGTAAAATAATTTACGCTACCGAGACACGGGTAACGCCTGAGATTGCCAAAAAAATCAAGTCGCTTGGCATCAAGAATGTATTGGTACGTCCATACGTCAGTGATGATTATGAGTACCTTTCCGCCGACTCGGAAGATAAATTTGTCATTGCCCAGGCGAACGCGCCAGTCAACGAGTACCGCGAGTTTATCAAACGCAATACCTGCCGCTCGCACGGTAACTTCCAGATCTTCGACTATGAATACATCGATTTCATGGATGTCGCCCCCAACCAAGTCGTGGGTATTTCTGCTGCGCTGATTCCCTTCCTTGAGCATGACGATGCCAACCGTGCCCTGATGGGCTCGAACATGCAGACCCAGGCTGTGCCTTTGTTGCGTCCGGAAGTGCCGATTGTTTCAACTGGTATGGAAGCAGCCGCGGTCGCGGACTCGGGACAAGTGGTTAAGGCTGAGGAAGACGGTGAGGTCTTGTCTGTGACTGGCGACGCTATGTTTGTCAAACAAACTAACGGGGACCTGCGCGCTTATAACCTGCGTAAGTACCAACGCTCCAACCAGAGTACCTGCATCGACCAACGCCCAGCCGTCTCTAAGGGTCAATTCATTCGCAAGGGTGACGTGATCGTCGACTCCAGCTCAACTGAAGATGGCAAGTTGGCGCTTGGCCAGAACGTTTTGGCTGCATTCGTGGCTTGGGAAGGCTATAACTTTGAAGACGCCATCCTGATCAGCGAACGCCTGGTGGAAGAAGATCGATATACCTCCGTGCACATCGAGAAGTACGAACTCGAAGCACGCGACACCAAACTTGGTCCCGAAGAAATCACGCGTGAAATCCCCAATGTGGGTGATGACACCATCCGTGACCTCGATGAGAGCGGCATCATCCGCATCGGTGCCGAAGTTGGCCCCAATGATATTCTGGTTGGAAAAATCACTCCTAAAGGTGAAAAAGAACTCACCCCGGAAGAGCGCTTGCTGCGAGCAATCTTTGGCGAGAAATCCCGCGACGTCAAAGACACCTCATTGCGCATGCCCCACGGCGAGCGCGGTATTGTAGTGGACGTGAAGGTCTTCACCCGTGAAGAAAACAGCGACCTATCCGCTGGTGTCGACAAAATGGTGCGTGTCTCGGTTGCTCAGCGCCGCAAGGTGACCGCTGGTGACAAGATGGCTGGCCGCCACGGTAATAAGGGTGTTGTTTCGATGGTTCTACCCGTTGAGGACATGCCTTTCCTTGAGGATGGACGCCCGGTGGACATCATTCTGAACCCACTTGGCATCCCTGGTCGTATGAACATTGGTCAGGTGCTCGAAACCCATTTGGGTTGGGCAGCCAAGAGCCTTGGTTTCAGGGCTATCACCCCTGTCTTTGATGGCGCTACTGAAGAAGAGATCGAAGCTGAATTGGCTCGTGCCTGGATGATTGACGAAGCCTGGCAGGTTACAGCTGACCGTGCTTGGGAATGGGTTAACACGATTGAACATGACCCCGAGATGATCAAGGACGATGACGAAGTTCGTCTGCTCTATCTTGAAGATCGACTGAAGGGCAAAGATTACGACATGTACGCCCTCAAGGAAAATAACATCCTGGCTCGCCGCACGGCGCTGGACGAATGGTTGCGTCAAAATGGCTACGAGCCGCGTGAAATCACTTCCTTTGCTGAAGATAACCTTTCTGTTTCTGAACGTGATTCGCAAGACGATCGTGCCGTCACCGCCTGTCTGAAGCTCTGGACAGCCAAATATGGCCGTGACACCAAAGACATCAACGATCTGGATGAACTTAACAGGATTGCCAAAGAAGTGATGGTCGAAACTGGTTATCCTGTACCGACGATTGGCAAGCAATTACTGCGGGATGGCAAGACGGGTGAGCATTATGACCAGCCAGTCACTGTCGGCTACATGACCTTCATGAAGCTGCATCACCTGGTTGAAGACAAGGTTCATGCTCGTTCAACTGGCCCATACAGCCTGGTAACTCAGCAACCTCTGGGAGGTAAGGCACAATTTGGTGGTCAGCGCTTTGGTGAAATGGAAGTTTGGGCGCTCGAGGCTTATGGCGCGGCGCACACACTTCAGGAAATGCTCACCATTAAGTCTGATGATGTCCTTGGGCGAACGGCTGCCTATGAGGCGATTGTCAAGAGCGAACCCATTGATGCGCCAGGCATTCCAGCCGCCTTCCGCGTGTTGGTCAAGGAACTTCAGTCCCTCAGTCTGGCGGTTGAAGCGATTATGGAAGACGACGAAGTGATCAAGTTTGGCAAGGACGAAGAACGCAACTCCATGCCTCGCTTGGGCACAGGTTTGATGGACCTGGGCAGCGATTCGCTGGGCGGCTTAGGCGGTCTCGGCGGTCGTGGTGGTGGTTTTGGCGGACTGGGGTAACCTTCAAAAAAGGTAGATTAAAAAGACACTTTCAGATACTGAAGGTGTCTTTTTTCGTATTCATCACCACGCGAAGGCAGTGGCTCGCTTGCCCAGAATGTAATCGTCGAAGACCAGGTCTGCCTTACCCGCCGCGAGTCCGGCGCAGATCATCAGGGGAATCAAGTGCTCTTCACGTGGGTGCGCGTAGCGAGCGCCAGGGGCTTGCGACCAGGACTGCAGTTTAGCAGAAACAGTGGCGTGATCTTCAGTTGCGGTGCAGGTGTCGATCAGCCAATCCTGAAAGGCGGTGTTCAGAGGATCTGGTGTGTTATCCGGCTTCCAGCTGAAGGCGCGCAAATTATGATATGAAAAACCGGAACCGATGAAAAGTACATCACGCTCCAGGAAGGGTCGCAAGGCTTCACCCAACTGAAGGTGCGCAGTCGGATCTAAACCTTTGATCAGGGAGATCTGGAAAGTAGGGATATTTGCCTCTGGATACATCAGGCTGAGCGGGATGAAATGACCATGGTCATAGCCGCGACTGGGGTTCTTCGAAGTGGGGATGTTTTGGTTGTTAAGGACTTCCTCAATTTTCTGAGCGAGTTCTGGAGCGCCAGGAGCAGGGTACTGGATTTGGTAGGTTTCTGGGGGAAACCCATAATAATCGTAGAACATGGGCGGTGTGGGGTGGGTCTGCAAGGTCACCGCCGGCTCTTCCCAATGCGCACTGAATACAATGATTGCTTTAGGGGCAATTAGTTGGCCGGGTAAGGCGCGCATAAAGCGTATCATTGCCTGGTGGCCGGGGTCGTTGAGCAGGGGCATGGGTCCGCCGCCGTGGCTAAAAAAGACGACACGATACTTTGGGTTTGTGGACAATTGTGATGTCATTTAGTTGTTCCTTTTAGAAGATTGCGGGAAGCAAGTTTTTTCTTACAAGAAGTAAGTTGCCTCCCAGAGGGGCTATAGTCTCGAACCCCAGTTTTGTGAACATAGCAAGGGTGCCAACAAAAAGCATGCTGCTTGAGGTTTTCTTTTTTTCCAAATTCCAAGGAAACGCTTCCACCAAACCACCGCCGAGAGATGCGATCATGTCGAGCGCGCCTTGGATCGCGATAGTTGCCACGCCTTGTTTACGATAATCGGTATCAACGAAGAAACAGGTGATGCGATAATCGGGTGGCTGGAGATCCAAACTTTGGTAGAGCTTTTTAGAGTGAACTCTGGGGAGTTCTGTTGGAGAACCAAATTGACACCAGGCAATGGCTTGGTCACCTTCAAAAACCAATGCGGCGTGAGCCTGACCAGTCTTGGTCAGACGTCCTTTGTAGTCGTGGTTACTTTCTTCTTTGCTCAGCCGACCGGTATTCCCGTGAAACCAGGTGCACCAGCAGCCGCCCCAGACACCGTTATGTTTGGCGGCTAATTGTTCGAAGGCTGGCCAGGTTTCGGAGGAGAGGGGTTTGATGGTCCAGTTGGGATTTGTTTTGCTCATCGTGTTAACTCCATGAAAGGTTATCGAAGGATTGCATTAAAATTCTAACTGTTTTTGAGAAAGCTATTTTCAGAGTGCTCACTTACGATTTATAATTACTGAAATTCACCCGATCGATTAGATTCTTGAAGTAGAGGTAAATATTTCATGAACGTGTCCACAATTATTTCGACGGCACCACAGGGATTCTCGTTCAATCTACCCTTCGTTCTCATTTTATTGGCACTCATTGCCATCACATTGTATGTGCTTAGATTCTTGGGCATGCTAAACCCCGGAAACAATCAAAAATACAGTGCTAAGAACATGCAGAGGATTAAATCAAGTTCTCTGGAAGGCAAGAACTTTATTTTTCTCGGTTCCTCTGTCACCAAGGGTTTCGAGGCGAGAGGAGAATCCTTCGTCGAGATGATCGCGGTCCGCAATGGCACACACTATGTCAAAGAAGCAGTCACAGGAACAACGCTCATCGACAAGAACAAAAAATCTTACATCAGCCGCTTGAAATTGTTGGATAAAAATACACCCTGCGATATATTCGTTTGCCAACTTTCGACTAACGACGCAACCTTTAAGGCACCAATTGGTGAAATCGGTAACAGCTATGATGACAACTTTGATACTATGACCGTTGCCGGTGCGATTGAGTATGTCATCTCGTACGTTAAGAAAACCTGGAACTGTCCTATTGTTTTCTACACCAACCCGCAATATGATTCCCCGGCTTATCAAACGATGGTGGAAGTTCTGTTAGTTATCGCGAAAAAGTGGAAAGTTGGCGTTATTGACCTGTGGCATAACAAAGAGATCAACGAGATGAGTAACGACAAGACCCACCACTTGATGAATGATGGCATCCATCCTACCAAGAAGGGCTACCTGGAGTGGACGCCGATCTTTGAGAAGGCATTAGCGGAAGTACTCTCTGGTAGAGAGATCACCTCAGAAAGCTGATCCATAAAGTTGATCACAAGAAGCTGTAACGAGGGAATTATATTCGAACCAACAAAGCCCAGCATTCGGACTGGACAAGCGCTTAACTTAATAATGGATTCCTATTATCGAGAATGCTATCGTGAAGAGGGCCGTACATTGCTGACAATGCAATTGTTGGGTTACGCTCCGCTAGATCGTGATTAGGTTTGCACTCTTTGTCGCTGGACCACAACCTACAAAGGACATAAAGCCAGATTCTTCATAACGAATGACGACGAAACTCCATACCCGATTTAGAATCGGATATAATCACACCACGTCGATATTTTATTGTGAAATTGACCTGCACAATCAAACAACAAATCAAACAATTTCACAAATCAAGCAATTTCTCTTGACTATTCTGAATTGGGCGTGATAAAATACATCTTCGCCTGATAAGGCATTGTTTTGTATGTCTGAATCGGCAAATAGGTATAGAACGGGGCCATCCGTAGTCATGATGGCCTTGATTAATGAATAATTGATTAGTTATTTAGTACGGAGGCAAAAGAAGTGCCAACAATTAACCAACTGGTTCGAACTGGTCGCAAGTCGAAGCATAAGAAAAGCAAAGCACCTGCGTTGCAATTTACTATGAATGCCGAAGCGCGACGCCGCACCCATCAACCCAAGGGCGCACCCCAAAAGCGCGGTGTATGCACGATTGTGCGCACCATGACGCCTAAAAAACCAAACTCAGCTTTGCGCAAGATTGCTCGTGTGCGCCTTTCAAACGGTTTGGAAGTCACCGCTTACATCCCAGGTGAGGGACATCAGCTCCAGGAACACTCCGTGGTGTTGATCCGTGGTGGTCGTGTCCGTGACCTGCCTGGCGTGCGTTATCACATTGTACGCGGTACTTTGGACACCACCGGCGTTTCTGACCGCAAACAAGGGCGTTCCAAATACGGCGCCAAAATGGCTGAGAAGAAGTAAAGGCGCAACAAGGAGTTATGAATGTCAAGAAGAATTAAACCCGAAAAGCGCGAGGTCATCCCTGACGCGAAGTTCAACAATGAACACGTTCAGATGATCATCAATCGCATTATGCTTAATGGCAAGAAAAGCACTGTTACCAGTCTGGTCTACGATGCTTTTGATCTGATTCAATCCAAAACCGGCAAGACCGGTGTTGAAGTTTTTGAACAGGCGCTTAAGAATGTTGGCCCGATGATGGAAGTTCGCCCCCGCCGTGTCGGTGGCGCCACCTATCAGGTGCCTATGGAAGTTGCTCCTGATCGCCGTGTGGTCATGGCCATGCGCTGGATTATCACTGCTTCGCGCGCCCGCTCCGGCAAGTCCTTCTCCGAGAAGTTCGCTGGTGAATTGATGGATGCCTCTGAAAATCAGGGTGCTGCAATTCGTCGCAAGGAAGAAACCCACAAGATGGCAGAAGCCAACCGGGCTTTTTCCAACTTCAGGATGTAATTTCGGACTCGTCGCACCTTAACAGATTAGAGAATAAAAAATGACAGAATTTCCGCTCGAACGATATCGCAATATTGGCATCATAGCCCATATTGACGCTGGTAAAACAACCACGACCGAGCGGATTTTGTTTTATACCGGCAAGACCTACCGCCTTGGTAACGTTGATGAAGGCACAACCGTCACCGACTGGATGGTGCAGGAGCGTGAACGTGGTATTACCATCGTATCCGCTGCTGTGACCGCCGAATGGAAGGGCTACCGCATCAACCTGATCGACACCCCAGGCCATATCGACTTCACCGCCGAAGTACAGCGCAGTTTGCGTGTGCTGGATGGCGGCGTGGTCGTTTTTGATTCCGTGCAAGGTGTTGAACCCCAGAGCGAGACTGTCTGGCGCCAGGCCGATAAATACCGGGTGCCACGCATTTGCTTCGCCAACAAGCTGGATCGCACCGGTGCGTCCTACGAACGCACGGTGGAGAGTATTCGCGAACGGCTCGGTGCAAACCCAATTGAAATGCAACTTCCGATCGGTGAGGAATCTGACTTTGTTGGAATCGTCGATCTGCTTGAAGAAAAAGCTTACTATTTTGAAGACCTGACCGGCAGAGAACCGCGCGAAGCCGCTGTTCCCGCCGAACTGCAAACCCTGGTCGCTGAAAAACGTGCACAAATGGTTGAGGCCATTGCCGAGTTAGACGATGACCTGATCGGGAAATTCCTCGATGGCGAAACCATCACAATTCCTGAGTTGAAAGCAGCCTTGCGCACTGGCGTATTGGCTTCAAAAGTCGCACCTGTTTTTTGTGGCAGCAGCCTGAAGAATAAAGGCGTGCAACTCGTGTTGGATGCTGTGATCGATTATCTACCTTCCCCTCTGGACATCGCTGCGACCAAAGCCACCTTGCTGAAGGACGGTTCAGAAGTCGAACGTCATGCTGTTGACAGCGAACCACTCTCGGCCTTGGTATTCAAGATCGTCACCGACCCCTATATGGGGCGTCTGGCGTACATCCGGGTGTATTCCGGAACAATCAAGCAGTCTGGTATGGTTCTGAACTCATCTAAAGACAAACGCGAGCGCGTTGGTCGCCTTCTGCGCATGTATGCGGACCGTCGTGAAGATATCGAAGAATTAGGCGCGGGTGATATCGGCGCCATTCTTGGTTTGAAATTCAGCTTTACGGGCGACACACTCAGTGACCCATCAACCCCTGTTGTGCTTGAAGCGATCACCTTCCCGGAACCGGTAATCTCGATTGCCATTGAACCCAAGACTAAAGCGGATCAGGACAGAATGGCTGATTCGCTGCAGAAGCTCTCCGAAGAAGACCCCACCTTTAAAATTCGTGAGGATGAAATCACCGGTCAGACAGTCATATCTGGCATGGGTGAGTTGCATCTGGACGTATTGGTAGACCGCTTGTTGCGTGAGTTTAAGGTGCAGGCTAATGTAGGCAAACCCCGCGTGGCCTATCGCGAAGCGATCAGCCGCCCGGTAACGGACATCAACTACAAATACACGAAGCAAACCGGTGGACATGGCCAATATGGGCACGTGATCATCAATATGGAACCACTTGAGAACGGCGCGGGGATGGTCTTTGAAAACAAGATTCGTGGTGGTGACATTCCCAAAGAGTATATCCCCGCGATCGAGAAGGGCGTCAAAGAGGCTGCCGAGAGTGGTCCACTGGCTGGCTTCCCCATGACCGACTTTAAGGTCACGCTTACTGGCGGCTCTTTCCACGAGGTTGACTCGTCCGAAATGGCCTTCCGCATGGCAGGCATCTTCGCGTTTCGTGAAGCAGCTGAGAAAGCCAAACCAGTCATCCTCGAACCGATCATGAAGGTTGAAATCACCGTGCCGCAAGAGTATACCGGTGACATTATTGGTCAAGTCAACGCAAGGGTGGGTAACGTTTTGGGCATGGAAGACCGCTTTGGTAATGCCAAAGCCATCCATGCTGAGGTCCCGCTTTCTGAAATGTTTGGTTACGCGACCGAATTACGCTCTGCCACACAGGGTCGCGGCGTTTTTACCATGGAGTTCAAGCATTACTCCCAGGTATCTGACGGCTACATGAAAAAGATTCTTGGCAGGCTAAGTAATTAAACTTCAGGATAATTTATCCTGTTGAAGAGAAATTATTAGAAAAGTAGGAAAAATGGCAAAACAAAAAATCAGAATTCGCTTGAAAGCTTACGATCACCGCATTCTTGATCAATCCGCCAAACGGATCGTCGAGACCGCCGAGCGCAGTGGTGCCAAGGTAGTTGGCCCTATTCCCTTGCCCACCAAACTCGAGCGATTCACAGTGCGCCGCTCTCCTTTTATTGATAAGGACTCGCAGGAACACTTTGAAATCCGCACTCATAACCGTCTGATTGACGTTATGGAACCAGATTCCAAAACCATCGATATGCTCATGCGGCTGAACCTGCCCGCTGGTGTTGATATCGAGATCAAGATCTGATCAATTGGTTGAAATGGATTGCCTCCGCCTGAGGGTAGAGGGAATCGTGACAAGTGAATAAACCTAAGGAAGATGCGCTGTTGAGTCTTCAGGTTTTTGCCATTAAATGATAAACAAAAAGCGAAAGATTCCTTCGCTTTTTTGTTGGGTTGAATTAAGTCAGTCACAGAGGCAGGACCCCGTGCCTGTCTAAGCTGCCGAGGAATCATGTCATTGTCGGGTTGTGTTCCATCTGAAGGATTTGTTATCGAGGTCCCTTGTTGCTCCACCCACTTAAAGGTGGCAGCCGACCTACGAATTTGATAACAGGATCAGGTCACCAATTGCCAGGTCGCCAATTGCCTCTATGCAGAGACGTGAAACTTTGGTAGAATTATTTATTCTTGGCACGACATTAAACTCTTGCCAGGTGAATACTCTAAAATCCACAAAGTAAACCATTTCGCTCTTGCAACGGTAAGAGTGTTATGGTAAACTTTGTAGGTTGCCCTTAAATCGGGGCAAGGTTAATTAACAGACAATCTAAGAACAGGTCGGAGTGGGCAGAGAGCTACATGAAGGCAGGTTGACTGGGTTGTGCGGAGATGATGCAGCTAGCCCATGCTGACAGTCTCGCAAAGTATTATGAAAACAGGAGAATAGTATGTTCAAAGGGCTGATTGGAAGAAAGATCGGGATGACCCAGATCTTCGATAGTAACGGCGCCGCTGTACCGGTAACATTACTCGAAGCTGGGCCATGTTTTGTTTCTCAGGTCAGAACGCCAGAGACGGATGGTTATGCTTCCGTGCAATTGGCTTTCGGCGAGGTGAAACCGAAGCGCTTAAGTAAAGCGGAACTTGGTCACCTCAAGATGAATGACCTCCCCCCAGTGCGGATCTTACGCGAATTTCGCACTAAGAAATTAGAAGAGATCAAAGCTGGTGACGAACTCAAGGCTTCTGTGTTCTCTGATGGCGATTATGTCGACGTCATTGGCACAACCAAGGGCAAGGGTTTCGCTGGCGCAGTGAAGCGTCATGGCTTCAAAGGTGGACCCCGTACACACGGTCAGTCTGACCGCGAACGTGGGCCTGGTTCGAGCGGCTCCACAACGACCCCAGGTCGTGTTTTTAAAGGAAAGCGCGGTCCGGGACATATGGGCGATGTCAGAGTGACCTCTTCACACATTCGTGTCGCCATGGTCGACGCGGAGCGCAATTTGATCGCCGTGCATGGTTCCGTTCCAGGGGCCAAAGGCGCAACAGTGGTCATTCGCGAAGCGCGCAAGCAGTAATGGTGAATGGAGATATATCATGAACGTCGATGTTTTTAACTTAAAAGGTGAAAAATCCTCCACCGTTGAACTGCCCGATGAGATTTTCGCGGCGAAGATCAACGTTGATCTTATGCACCAGGCCTATCAGCGCCAGATGGCAAATGCCCGGCTTGGTACACACAATACCAAACGTCGTGGTGAAGTTGCCGGTGGTGGTCACAAACCCTGGAAGCAAAAGGGAACTGGTCGTGCACGTACTGGCAGCACCAACGCAGCCCAATGGGTTGGCGGTGGTCGCATCCATACCCCCAAGCCACGTGATTATAGCCAGGATATGCCCAAGAAAATGCGCCGTGCCGCGTTACGCTCAGCTTTGAGCGTCAAAGCCAGCAGTCAGGGCATCGTTATGGTTTCTGATCTTGCCCTTCCCAACCACAAATCAGCCGAGATGGTCAAAGTCGTCAAGGCCTTGGCTGGTGAAGAGCGCGCGTTGATCCTGATTGCAGACAAAAGCGAAAGCTTTACTGATGCCATCCGCAGTGGTCGCAATCTTGTGGACAGCAAACTGCTGTTCGCGAGCTATTTGAATGTTCGCGACCTGCTGACCTACGAAAAAGTAATCATCCCACTTGCTTCACTTGATGTGATCAAGAGTTATCTGGGATAGGAAGGTGAAGCAGAATGAATAGCACTGTTTTTGATATCCTGCGTCGCCCCGTCGTGACCGAAAAATCGAATTATCAAGCTGGTAAGCTGCACCAATATGTGTTTGAAGTTGCCAGCCATGCTACCCGCGAGCAGGTTAAAACTGCCGTGGAGACCGTTTTCGATGTCACCGTGGTACGTGTCAATATTATCAATCTTCCCGCCAAGTCAGGCAAGAACGGCAAGTCTCGTCGCCTGACCATCCGTAAACCAGGCTTTAAGAAAGCCATTATTACGCTTATACCGGAAGATCGCATTCCTGTCTTTGAAGGAGTCGAATAATGGCAGTCAAAGTATATAAACCCAAGACTCCCGGTCAACGCCACAAGACTAGTTATACGTTTGAAGAGATCACCAAGGATCGCCCTGAGCGCAGCCTGACGATCGCCAAGCGCAATACTGCCGGGCGCAACGCCCTTGGCCGCATCACTGTCCGCCATCGTGGTGGTGGTGTCAAACGCCAGATCCGCATTGTTGATTTCCGCCGTGAAAAGCAAGGCATTCCTGCCAAAGTCTCTGCGATTGAATATGATCCAGGTCGTACGGCACGCCTGGCTTTGTTGAACTATGCAGATGGTGAGAAGCGCTACATCATCGCTCCAATCGGTGTCAAAGTGGGCGACACGTTGTTCTCTGGCCCAACTTCTGAAATTCGCCCCGGCAACAACCTGCCGTTGGCGAATATCCCGATCGGCACTACCGTGCATGCTATTGAATTGCAGCCGGGCAAGGGTGCTCAGATCAGCCGCTCTGCTGGTTCAAGCGCGCAGTTGCTCGCCAAGGAAGGCAAATATGCGCATGTGCGTATGCCTTCTGGTGAGATCCGACTGGTTCTGCAGGAATGCAGCGCGAGCATTGGCCAGGTTGGCAATGTAGATCATGCCAATGTCAAGTTGGGCAAGGCAGGTCGCAAGCGTCACATGGGTCGACGCCCAGAAGTTCGCGGTACGGCAATGTCTCCCCGGGACCATCCGCATGGTGGTGGAGAAGGTCGTACAGGTGTTGGTATGCCAGGTCCGAAGACCCCCTGGGGTAAACCTGCTCTGGGTTATAAGACCCGTCAAAACAAACGGACGGAAGACATGGTCCTCCGCCACCGCTCCAAAGCCAAGCGTAAGTAGCGGGTACTGAGAGAAAAGGACAAATAAAATGTCGCGATCATTGAAAAAAGGGCCGTACATTACGCCCAAATTGCTGAAAAAAATAGAAGACATGAACGCCAAGGGCGAGAAGAAAGTCATTCGCACCTGGAGTCGCGCGTCAACCATCTTTCCCCAAATGGTTGGGCACACCATTGCTGTGCACGACGGTCGCCGTCATGTACCGATCTATGTGACCGAAAACATGGTTGGCCACCGTTTGGGTGAGTTTGCACCGACACGCTGGTTCCGTGGGCATGTTTCGGAAAAAGCGTCGAAATAAGAGGTGAATGAATGGCACAAGAAATTTCTGCTCGATTAACCAACCTCGACACATCTGCCCAGAAAGCACGCCTGGTCGTTAATTTGGTGAGAGGCAAGAAGGTAGTGGAAGCACTAAACATTCTTTCGCTGACCCCCAATAAGACCGCTGCTCCGCTGCGTAAGTTGATTTACTCCGCGATGTCAAACGCCGAAGAAAATTTTGGCGTCAGCCGTGAAGATCTTGTGGTCTACAAAGTATTTGCAGACGAAGCACCCACCCGCAAGTGGCGTACATTTGGCGCCCGCGGCCGCTTCAAGCCACAACTGAGACGCAGTTCTCATGTCACCGTCGTTTTGCGCGAAGTCGAGTAAAGGTAAGGAGTCATTATGGGTCGTAAAGTACATCCAATTGGATTTCGACTGGGCATCAATAAACCCTGGTTAGGCCGCTGGTACGCTGAAGGCAAAGATTATACTGAGCAACTTCATCAGGATCTCAAGATCCGCGAGTTGGTGCTGAAGGAAGCCGAACGCGCTGGTGTGTCTGGCGTCGAAATCGAACGTTATCCCGGCAAGGTCAAGGTCTCCTTACAGACAGCCAAACCTGGCATTCTCATCGGCCGCAAGGGCGAGAGCGTGAAGGTTCTGCGCCAGTCTCTGGAAGCGCTGACTGGCAAGAAGATCGATCTTGAAGTCAAAGAGATTAAATCAGCCGACACTGATGCTTACCTGGTTGCCAAGAACATTGCTGGCCAGCTCGAGCGCCGTATCAGCTATCGCCGTGCCATGAAACGCGCCATCCAACAGGCATTACGCCAGGGCGCGGGTGGCATTAAGATTACTGTCTCCGGTCGTCTGTCTGGTGCTGAAATGGCACGCCGCGTCACCCTGCGTGAAGGCCGCGTTCCACTGCAAACATTGCGCGCTGACATCGACTTTGCCAAGACGGCTGCCACAACCACATTTGGCCAGATTGGTATCAAAGTGTGGATTTACAAGGGCATCGTCATGAACCTGGTTGAAGAAAAAGTCGAAGCAACCGAAGGCGTCTACGTCAGTGAGTGATTAACAGGATACAGCGAGGTAGTAGATTATGTTGATGCCAAAGAGAGTTAAATACCGCAAGATGCAACGCGGCCGCATGAAGGGCAAAGCCTCACGCGGTACTGATGTTAGCTTCGGTGAAATTGGGCTCAAATCTCTGGAATGTGGTTATTTATCTGCCCGCCAGATTGAAGCCGCCCGTCGTGCCATTGTCGGTGAAATGAAACGCCGTGGTAAGGTTTGGATTCGGGTTTTCCCAGACAAACCATACACCAAACGTGCTGCTGAAACCCGCATGGGTAAAGGCAAGGGATCTGTTGACCATTGGGTGGCAGTGATTCGCCCAGGCCGCATCCTCTTTGAGGTTGGTGGCGCAGATGGCAACGAAGCCACGAAGGCACTGGAACGTGCGCGCTACAAGCTTGGCCTCAAAACCAAGATTGTCGCAAGAGAAAACGCAGGAGAAGGTTAATGAACGCAAAAGAAGTACGTGACCTCTCTACCGAAGAGATTACTAAACAAATATTGGATTCACGGCAGGAACTGATGAATTTGCGGTTTCAGGTGATTACCGGTCAACTGACCGACACCAGCCGCTTCAAAGTGACCCGCCGCCTGATCGCACGACTCGAGACTATCCTCGCCCAACGTGTCCAGGAAGGGAAGGAAGGCAAGCAATGAACAATCGACGACGACTTATCGGAACCGTCAAAAGCAACAAGATGGAAAAAACCGTCAAGGTAGAGGTTTCACACACCTACCAACACCCCTTGTATCGCAAGGTCGTGCGCGGCACCAATACATTCGTCGCCCATGATGAAATCGGCTGCAATGTTGGTGATAAAGTCCGCATTGTTGAATCCGCTCCGATCTCCCGCACAAAACACTGGGTGGTCGAAGAGGTCATCAAAGTCGAACTCCGTCAGGAAGGCGAGATGGACACAATCGCAGTAGCTGCTGATGAAGCACTCGTTGAAACTATCGCAGAAGAAGCGCTTGTTGAAACTGTGGCTGAACAAACTCCAGTTGAGACTGTCGTGAATGATGCTGAAGTTGCTCAGGAACCTGTTGAAAGTGGGGAGACAAAATGATCCAGGTAGAAACACGTGTCGTTATTGCCGATAACACCGGTGCGCGTGAGATGCTGGTCTTCCATGTGTTTGGCGGCACCAATCGCCGTTACGCCCATGTGGGAGATATTGTGCTTGGCACGATTAAGGTTGCCTCACCCCAGGCATCGGTGAAGAAAAGTGAAATAGTTAAAGCCGTTGTTGTTCGCACAAAAAAGGAATATCGTCGCCCGGATGGCTCCAGCATTGGTTTTGATGACAATGCGGTTGTTATCCTGGATAGCGACGGTGTCAACCCCCGTGGCACCCGTATTTTCGGGCCTGTGGCACGCGAACTGCGTGAAAAAGGCTTTATGAAAATTGTTTCCCTGGCTCCGGAAGTACTGTAGCCATTGATCTCAGGAGAGTCATCATGAAACAAACAATTCGTAAAGGTGATAATGTCCGTGTGATGCGGGGCGACAAAGACGATATTAACAAGGTAGGCGAAGTCGTTCGCGTACTGCGTAAAGAAGATCGCGTTGTTGTGCAAGGCGTCAACATGGTCAAAAAGCACCAAAAACAGCAGCAGAGCGGTGGTAAAACCATCCCCTCAGGCATCATGGAATTCGAAGCCCCTGTGCACATCTCGAATGTGGCATTGGTAACCGAAGCAAGCGAGAAAGAAGCCAAAGCCAGCGTTTCAAAGCGCACCCCTGCGGCCAAAGCACCTGCTGCCAAGAAACCAACTGTAAAGGCAGAGAAGAAAGAAACCGTCAAGCCCGAAGCAAAGAAACCTGCGGCAAAGAAGCCTGAAGCAAAAAAGCCTGAAGCAAAGAAGCCTGAAGCAAAGAAGCCTGCGGCAACCAAGCCAGCTGCTGCCAAGAAACCGACAGATGCCAAGAAACCGACAGATGCCAAGGCGCCTGCCGCAAAAAAGACAGCCACCAAAAAAAAGACTGATAAGTAAGGCGCAAGTGAGTTGATATGAACAGATTACAAGAACAATACAATAAAGAGATTGCGCCAGCCCTTTTTAAGGAACTTGGCCTGGAAAATGTGATGCAGATCCCACGCATACAAAAAGTGGTGGTCAACATCGGTGTCGGAGAAGCTATCGACAACCCGAAAGCCCTTGAAGCCGCAGTGAACGATCTGACCATCATCACTGGTCAAAAACCTGTAATCATCGCAGCTAAAAAAGCGATTTCGAACTTCAAGCTGCGTGAAGGTAAGCAAATTGGCGTCAAGGTAACCCTGCGCGGTTTCAAGATGTGGTCTTTCCTGGATCGTTTGATTAACATTGCGCTGCCGCGTGTGCGTGACTTCCGTGGTATTTCGGCTGACTCGTTTGATGGTCGGGGTAACTATACCCTTGGCTTGAGCGAACAACTGATCTTCCCCGAGATTCAGTACGACAAGATCGACAAATTGCGCGGAATGGAAGTCAGCATCGTTACCACTGCTGAAACTGATGACCACGCGAGGGAATTGCTGAGCAAGTTCGGCATGCCCTTTATGAAAGGAAACTAAATGGCTAAAAAGTGTATGATCTACCGCGAGCAGCGGCGTAAATATGCAGGTCGTGTGGTGAATAGGTGCCGCGTTTGCGGTCGACCTCGCGGCTATATGCGCAAATTCGGCCTTTGCCGTATTTGTTTCAGAGAACTAGCACTCCAGGGTAAGATTCCTGGCGTGACCAAATCATCATGGTAATTCGACCTGGAGGCAGATTATGACAATGACAGATCCTATTGCCGATATGTTGACCCGGATTCGCAATATAGCCATGGCTGGACAGGCCGTGGTCTCTATGCCTAATTCCAAACTCAAGTTGGAACTCGCCCGCATTTTGAAGGAAGAGGGATACCTTGAGAGTTATGAACTTGTCGATAGCAAAGTTGAAGGCTTTAAAGTGTTGCAGCTCAAACTTAAGTACATCGGCGAACGACGCCACCGCCGCCCGATTATCACCGGTTTACAGCGTGTCAGCCGCCCTGGCTGCCGCGTCTATGCCTCGCGTGATGAGATCCCCTGGGTTCTCTCGGGTATTGGCATCGCGATTTTATCGACCCCCAAGGGAATTATGACCGGCACGCGCGCCCGCAAGATTGGCGTTGGCGGCGAAGTTCTCTGCAAGGTCTGGTAGGAGATAAGAAATGTCGCGAATTGGTAAGTTACCCATCACCCTGCCTAAGGGTGTGGATGTAAAAATGGACGGTCACAAAGTGACTGTGAAGGGTCCTAAAGGTACGTTGACCTCGGAATTCAGCCCTGAGATCACCATCAAGATGGAAGATGGGATCATTACTGTGGAACGTCCTAATGACGAACCACGCATCCGGGCGCTACACGGTACGACCCGTGCGCTGCTCAACAACATGATTGTTGGCTGCGACAAAGGTTTCGAACGTGTGCTTGAGTTCAATGGTGTTGGCTACAAAGCTGAGGTCAGTGGCAATGATCTGGTCCTGAACGTGGGTTACTCCCACCCAGTCAAGTACCCAGCCCCTGAAGGTATCACTTTTCAAGCGGACACGAAAACCCGCATCATCAAGGTGATTGGTCATGACCGCCAGCAGGTTGGTCAGATCGCCTCGAACTTGCGCGAGATTCGTCCTCCAGAACACTACCATGGAACGGGTATCCGCTATCAAGGTGAGATTGTCAAGTTGAAGCCTGGTAAAGCTGGAAAGACCGGTAAGTAGAGGTAAATATGGCACAAAAATCAAAGAACCAAGCACGTTTACATCGCCACGCTCGAGTGCGCAAGAAGGTTTTTGGCACAATGGAGCGACCTCGCCTCAACGTTTTTCGCAGCACCAGCGAGATCTACGCTCAGGTGATCGATGATATGTCTGGCACAACCCTGGTATCCGCATCGACCATCGATGTTGCTATGCGAGAGACCGTAAAGGGCAAGACCAAGCTCGACCAGGCCAATCTGATTGGCCAGGAGATCGCCAAGCGTGCCATAGCCAAGGGCATCACCACGGTGGTGATGGATCGTGGCGGGTACTACTACACTGGCCGGCTGAAATCTCTGGCCGAAGGCGCTCGCAAGGGCGGGCTGGAATTCTAAGCTGAGGTATTAATGGAAGATTTTGCATCTTTAGAACAACATTATGACGAACGGGTGATTGATATCGCCCGTGTAGCGAAGGTCGTTAAAGGCGGCCGTCGCTTCAGCTTCCGGGTAACCCTGGTGGTTGGTGACAATAACGGGAATGTTGGTTTAGGCATCGGCAAGGCTGGGGCAGTCCCGGACGCGATGCGTAAAGCAACTGACCGAGCTCATAAGAACATGCATAAGATCAGCCTGCATGGTGCCACAATTGCCCACGAAGTAGTGGGAACTCAGAGTGGTGCCAAAGTACTGCTGAAACCAGCCTCTGCTGGTACCGGCGTTATTGCTGCTGGTGGTGTGCGTGCAGTCTGTGAAGCTGCAGGCATTAAAGACATTCTGACCAAATCGTTGGGCTCGAATAATATGCTCAATATTGTTCAGGCAACTTTTGATGCACTCTCCCAACTTAAGTCTCCCGAGACTGTGGCAGCCGAACGCGGTAAGGATATTGCCGACGTGATGCCCTATTGGGAACGGAGGAAGAATGGCTAAGAAAGCAAGCAAACAACTGACCATTACACTCAATAAGAGTGGCATTGGTTATACCGTACGCACCAAACGCACCCTCAAGGCTCTCGGTTTTCACAAACTGAACAGCGTTGTGGTGCATGAGGATAACGCAGTGATTCGTGGCATGATCAACAAGGTTTCGCACCTGGTATCTGTCGCGGAGACCGCTGAGGAGAATAAGTAATGCAACTACATGATCTCAAACCCAACGAGGGTTCAAAGAAAGATCGCAAGCGCATCGGACGCGGACCTGGTAGTGGTTCTGGCAAGACTGCTGGTAAGGGTACCAAAGGCCAAAACGCGCGCAGCGGTGGCGGCGTACGACAGTATCACATGGGTGGCAACCTGCCACTTTTCCGTAAACTCCCGTTCCTGCGTGGTGAAGGTTTCACTCCGCTCAATCGTACCCGTTACTCCGAAGTCAACCTGGATGCCCTCAAGGAATTTAAGGCTGGCAGTGAAGTGACCCCAGAGTCGATGAAGGCCGCTGGTTTGTTGAAAAACGAAAAGAAGCCCATTAAGATCATGGGACGTGGTGAAATCGAAGTCGCTCTGACTATCAAAGCTCACAAATTTACCGAAGGCGCCCGCGAAAAGATTGAAAAAGCTGGCGGCACTATCGAGACCATCGCCTTCTCGTAAACTCTAAAGGAGATTTGTAATGAAACGATCGTCCTGGCGCTATTTATGGAAATCAGAGGATATCCGCAACAAACTGTTGATCACGCTTTTGTTGTTGGGTATCTTCCGTCTGGCCTCTAACATTCCTGTTCCCGGTGTTGACCGGACGATGTTAGCCCAGTTGACCCAACAAACCGGAGCATCTGGTAACCTGATCGGCTTGCTGGACATGCTTTCGGGCGGCTCTGTATCGCGCTTCTCGGTCCTGGCGATGGGTGTCTACCCTTACATTACGGCCCAAATCATCCTGCAGCTGCTTCAGCCAGTCATCCCATCACTTGAAAAAATGATGAAAGATGACCCGCGCGAAGGTCGCAAATGGATGGAGAAATGGACCATGATTTTGACGATACCGATGGCTTTGCTCTCGGCATTTGGTCAAATCAACATTTTCAACAGTATGATCGGCGGCTCAATCCTGACCAAATGGGGTTTCAGTGGCGCAAACTTGTTGCCCACTCTCACGGCGATCATTGCTATGGTTGCGGGTACTATGTTTGGTATCTGGATCGGTCAGTTGATCTCGGAATTTGGTCTGCGTAATCAAGGTCTTTCTTTACTTATCTTCGCTGGTATCGTTTCACGCATGCCGCAAGGTATTGGCCAGATGATTAGCAATAAGGAACCCTGGTTCATGTTCGCGATCGTGGTGCTGATCCTGGTATTGGTCATTTTTGCGATTGTGTACGTTACCCAAGGTCGCCGAAACGTGCCAGTGATGTTCCCCGGCCGCCGCATCGGTAACCGCATGTCCATGCCTGTGCGCAGCAACCTGCCTCTGATGGTCAACATGGCCGGCATGATCCCGATCATCTTTGCGCAATCCTTTTTGACCTTCCCGTCAATTCTGGCGTCTTTCTTTATTAAGAATCCTGATCCATTCCCCGATAAAACTTCGTTTGGTGAGTGGGTGTTTAAGGCATTTGGCGCTCAAACTGGCTGGTACCCGCTCATGTTCTTTGTGTTGGTGGTTGGTTTCTGCTTCTTTTATACCGATGTGTTGTTTGCTCAACAGAGTTACGGTGAGAATTTGAAGAAACAAGGCGCTCAGATCCCAGGTGTTGTGCGAGGCAAACCTACTCAAGATTATCTGACTCGCGTACAACGACGTATTACCTTACCTGGCGCAATTTTCCTTGGTCTGGTAGCAGTATTGCCGTACATCTTCAGCGCTATTTTCCCCAATTCGGGTGGCAATATTCTGATGGCAGCAGCCGGTCTTTTGATCGTGGTTGGCACCGTTCGTGACACTGTTCAGCTGATTGAAACTGAACTGCGTATGCACGGCTACGACGACAAATTGATCAATTAGTGTGTATTAAGGCGACGATGAACAAGAAAGCGACTTACATTGTCATGTTAGGCCCTCCAGGGGCTGGCAAAGGGACCCAGGCCAAAGTGTTGGCTGAAAAGATGGGCCTGGTACATGTGTCCAGTGGCGATCTGTTCCGCGACAACCTCAGCAGGCACACTGATCTGGGTGAATTAGCCCAGACCTTCATGACCAAAGGCGAGCTGGTTCCGGACGATGTAACCATTCAGATGGTCAAAGAGCGTTTATCCCGGCCAGATTGTTCCAAAGGGGCGATCATGGATGGCTTCCCGCGTACGCCAGCACAGGCAGAAGCATTCAGTGGAATGCTGGCTGAGTTGGGTGGGGAAGTCTCAGTTGTACCTTTCATCAGCGTTCCAAATGAAACGTTGGTGGAACGATTGAGTGGTCGCTGGATGAGTCAAACGGGTCGTGTCTACCACGCGATCAACAACCCGCCCCAAATAAAATGGATTGACGACATCGATGGTACCCCGCTTTATCAGCGGGATGATGACAAAGCCGAAACAGTGCGTCATCGCATCGAAGTTTATTATGCCCAAACATCTCCGTTGATTGAGTACTACCGCGGAGAAGGTGTTTTGGTGGAAGTTGACGGCACCCAGGACATTGACGTAGTGACTGAAGAGTTATTGAAAGCGGTCAGATCGTGAATTGGACTGACCGTCAGGTTAACATTAAATCTGCCGCCGAGATCGCCATTATGCGCGAAGCGGGCCGCATTAATGCACAAACCCTGGCTGCTGTAAAAGCAGCCATCGCGCCAGGTGTGACCACAGGTGAACTCAATGAGATTGCCGAGTCATATCAGCGAAAGTTGGGAGTTTATTCGCCCTTTAAAAACTATGGTGACGGGATCGTCAAACCCTACCCAGCCAGTATCTGCACAAGCATCAACGAAGAATTGGTGCACGGCATTCCTGGCAAACGCAAGCTTGAAGAAGGCGACATTCTCTCAGTAGACTGTGGTACAGTTTATCAGGGTTATGTTGGTGACTCAGCTTTTACCATGGGCGTTGGTGAAATCTCGGTACAAGCTCAAGAACTGATCAATGTCACCCAAAAGGCACTTGAAATTGCCATCGCCTTGATGCTTCCCGGCAATCACTCCGGAGATGTTGGCTCGGCGATCGAAGCGTATGTTGAAAGCCACGGTTTCTTCTGCACGCATACCTACACCGGGCACGGAGTAGGGCGGAAGATGCACGAAGCACCCCATGATTTCACAAATTATGGAGTCAAAGGCCAGGGGCTCAAACTACGTGAAGGCATGACCATTGCGATCGAACCAATGGTATTGATCGGTACGCGAGAAACCCGTGTTTTACGGGATCAATGGACGGTAATTTCGAAAGACAAATCGTTGTCGGCCCATCAGGAACATACGGTTGCCATCACCAAAGATGGTCCGTATATACTGACGGATTTATAAAAAGGTCTTGCATAAAGACCGAGTCAATACTATAATAGGAACTTTGCGGACATTATAAGGAGAACTACTGATGAAAGTATCAGCTTCAATAAAAAAACGCTGTAAAGACTGCAAGATCGTCAAACGCGACGGTCGGCTTTATGTCATTTGCACAAATGTACGTCACAAACAGCGACAAGGATAAAGGATAGAACATGGCTCGTATCGAAGGTGTTGACCTCCCGCGCAACAAGCGCATCGAAATCGGTTTACGATATATTTACGGCATTGGTCCCAGAAAGTCGGCTGAGATCTTAGCGGCTACTGGTGTCGATGCCGGTATCCGAGTTAAGGACCTGCCCGAAAACGAGGTTTCCAAACTGCGCGATTATATCGGCCAGAACCTCAAGGTTGAAGGCGATCTCCGCCGTGAAGTTCAGATGAACATCAAGCGTCTGGTCGAAATTGGTTGTTATCGTGGTTTACGCCATCGTCACAACCTACCCATGCGCGGACAGCGCACTCGCACCAACGCACGCACTCGCAAGGGTCCCAAGAAGACAGTTGCTGGTCGCGGTCGTCGCAAGGGTGCTACCAAGAAGTAGCATTGAACTGACCAGTACCTTAGTTTTGGGTGGGGTTCCTCCCTTTTCCCCAGCGGCCCCCAAAGCAAGATATGTCAGACATGAATGATTAGTGAGGAAGAATTATGGCTAAAGTAGCAAAAACTGCGCGACGGACGACAAGTTCCCGTAAAGTAAAGCGCCAGATCTCGACGGGCCAGGTGCATGTCTATGCGTCCTTTAATAACACCATCGTGACTGTTACTGACCTGCAGGGCAACACAGTTTGCTGGGGCAGCAGTGGCTCGGCTGGTTTCAAAGGATCTCGCAAGAGCACCCCGTTTGCTGCCCGAATGGCGACTGAGCAAACCATCAAGACTGCTCAGGGAATGGGCATTCAGGAAGTTGAGTTGTTCGTCAAAGGACCGGGTCCAGGCCGTGAATCAGCTATTCGTGCTGTCCAGTCACTGGGTGTCAAAGTACGCCTGATCTCTGATTTGACGCCGATACCCCACAACGGCTGCCGCCCGCCCAAGAAGCGCCGCGTTTAATTTAGAAAAAAAGGAAATTATAAAATGGCAAGATATACAGAGGCTGTTTGTCGATTATGCCGCCGAGAAGGCGAAAAGTTATTCCTTAAGGGAGAGCGCTGCTTTTCCCCTAAGTGTGCCTTCGAGAAGCGCGGTTATCCGCCAGGCCAGCATGGCAAGATGACTTCCGCCCGTCCGGGTCGTGAGTCCGACTATGCCAAGCAGCTGCGCGCGAAACAAAAAGCACGCCGTACCTATGGTGTGTACGAACGCCAGTTCCGCCGCTACTATGCTACCGCTTTACGCATGCGTGGTTTGACTGGTATGAACTTATTGCAGATACTTGAAACCCGATTGGACAATGTTGTGTACCGACTTGGGTTTGCAGCCAGCCGGGCACAAGCTCGCGTGATGGTGAACCATGGTCACTTCCATCTGAACAGCGAACGGGCAGACATCGCTTCCATTGCCGTTAAGGTGGACGATGTGATCAGCGTTCGCGATCAATCAAAGGAAAGCGTTTACTTCAAGAACCTCCGTGAGGAAGCCGAAGGCCGCAATGTTCCCACATGGTTGGCCCGAGACCTGACCAATTTGAATGGTCGCATGTTGCGACTGCCGGAACGCTCTGAAATTGAGGGTAACCTCAACGAACAGTTGATCGTTGAATACTACTCTCGCTAACCGGGAATAAGTAGTCTTTCGTAACAAGATAGACTGGTTAGAGGTAACCGTGACAGGAATTAATGAAATGGTAACACCCAAAGTAGAGCGGATTGATGAATCCCGCGACTATGGAAAATTTACGATCAGCCCATTGGAACGTGGCTGGGGGGTAACCCTCGGCAACGCCCTGCGCCGCATCCTGCTTTCAAGCCTGGATGGTGCCGCTGTGAGCGCGATGCGTATCACTGATGTCCAGCATGAATTCAGTACTGTACCCGGTGTGCGGGAAGATGTTATTCAGATCATGCTGCAGGTAAAACTGGTGCGCATGAAGCTGCATAATGTCGAATCTGCCACCCTGCACCTGGAAGTCAAGGGTGAGGGCACAGTCACCGCAGCTGACATCGTCGCCCCGCCAGAGGTTGAGATTATCAATCCCGATCTGTATCTGTTTAGCATGAATGACAAAGATGCGCATGTCGAGATGGATCTGACCGTTGAGACGGGTCGGGGTTATTTACCCGCAGGTGATCGCGCTGAACGTCTGCCTATTGGCGTTTTGCCTGTAGATGCAATCTACTCGCCGATTCGGCGCGTCAATTGGTCTGTGACCAGCGCACGTGTGGGTCAGAGTACCAATTACGATCGCTTGAACCTGGAGATCTGGTCTGATGGCACGCTCTCCCCCGAACAAGCGCTGATCGATTCATCCCGCACCTTGATGCAGCACCTGAACTTCATCAGTGGTACAAGTGAAGAGTTGTTGGTTCGAACCACACCCGTTGTTGAGCTTGAGAGCAAGATCTCGAACGAAGCATTTGAGACACCCATTGAGAGTCTCGACCTGTCGGTGAGAGTTTTTAATTCACTCAAACGCACCGGTGTCACCACTATTGGCGACGTGATCGATTTGATCGAAAAGGGTGAGACTGCGATGCTTTCGATCCGAAACTTCGGTGAGAAGAGCCTGACCGAACTAAGAGCCAAGATGATCGAAAAGGGATTCTTGGAAGACAAAGAAGTGGAGTAAGTTTTATGCGACACAATGTTAAGGGATATCGCCTCGGCAGATCAACCGGTCATCGCACCTCCATGCGCAAGACCATGATTAAACAACTGTTTGAGCACGAAAAAATCCAGACCACCCTGGCCAAAGCCAAATCAATTCAGGGTGATGCTGAAAAAATGATCACCGTGGCGAAAAATAGCGCCAAGGGTGAGGATGTTGACAAGTTGAATGCTCGCCGCCAAATTTCGGCTGCATTAGGCAATGCAAGCCCCGAGATCGTCAAGAAACTTTTTGATGATATCGCTCCTCGCTTTGTTAACCGACCTGGTGGTTATACCCGCTTGCTCAAACTTGGACCCCGACTCGGCGATAACGCCGAAATGGTCCTGCTCGAGCTGGTGACTGAGTAAGATTTGAAGGTTCGTTTGCCTTTCGAACCCAAGTGGAGTTGAAAGGTATGGCACATTACAAACTTATCCTCGCATACGATGGCTCGCTTTATAACGGGTTTCAGCGTCAGGCGATCAAAACCAGCGTGCAGGCTACTTTTGAAGAAGCTTTGCGAAAGTTGGGATGGCAGGGAAGGGCAGTGATGCCCTCTGGGCGAACAGACACCGGCGTACACGCGCTCGGTCAGGTGATCAGTTTCAATTTTGACTGGAAGCACCCCGACGAAAGCTTGCTGACCGCCCTCAACGCGCACTTGCCAGAGTCGATCGCAGTGCAATCTGTTGAGAAGGTTAGCGAAACGTTTCATCCGCGTTACGACGCCCTGGAACGCTCTTATCGCTACCAGCTTTACTCTCAGATGGCTCGCGACCCACTGATCGACCACCAGGCATGGCGACTAACCAGTCTGCCAGACCTGGATAAGATGAACCGGGTCGCTTTTTCACTCATTGGTGAACACGACTTTATCGGGTTCGGCAAGGCACTGAAAGAAAATGGCACTACCATCCGGCGGATATTCTCCGCGGAGTGGCAGCGAAACGAGATTGGCCAGGTGTTTTGGATCACTGGAAATGCCTTTCTCTACCACATGGTGCGGCGTATCGTCTGGACGTTGGTGCAGATAGGGCTTGGAAACTTACCCGAAGAGACGGTTCGGCTCGGTCTTGAGACTGGATCGACCGGTACGGTCTCATTGGCACCAGCAAGAGGGTTGACACTGATGAAAGTGCGCTACCCCGAGGATTAAGATTTAGCAAGAAGGCTCAATGCCGCGTTGGCGGTATGAGTTTGGGATTTTGAAAAACGGAGAATGTGAAAGTGGATAAAACATACGTTCCTAAAGGACAAATCGCCGGCAAATGGCACCTGATCGACGCTGATGGAGAGACGCTTGGTCGTCTCGCCACCCAGATTGCAGCCTTGCTGATCGGCAAACACAACGTGGACTATACTCCAGGCGTGGTCATGGAAGATCATGTGGTTGTGATCAACGCGGAAAAAATCTCCGCCAACCTCACCCGCCAAGAGGAAAAGATTTATTATCATCACACGATGTACCCCGGCGGTCTGAAAGCGATTGATTATAAAACCCAGCTGGCTAACCACCCTGACCGAATCTTGCGTGCTGCCGTGCGCGGTATGCTACCCAAGAACCGGTTAACCGCCAGGTTCCTCGACAATTTGAAGATTTACGCTGGATCTGAGCATCCTCATGTTGCCCAGGATCCACAGCCTTACGTCACAGCGAAGTAGAAGGAATTATTTATGACACAATATACTGAAGCAATTGGTCGACGAAAAGAGAGCTCAGCCCGGGTGCGCGTCAGCGCTGGCACCGGTACATTTATGGTCAACGATAAATCGCTGGATGCCTACTTCACACGTCTTGGGGATGCCTCTGCGATCTTGACTGCCTTCGAAGCCGCAGGTCAAGCCAGCACCGCGATGGACGTGAGCGTCCATGTAAACGGTGGTGGCGTGAGCGGTCAGCGCGATGCTGTCAAGCTTGGCCTCGCGCGCGCGCTCCTCTCCTTGGACGAAGGCGCCCGCAAGGGTCTGCGCAATGAACACCTGCTTACCCGCGATGCCCGAGTTAAGGAACGCAAGAAGCCAGGCCTCAAACGCGCTCGCAAGGCTCCTACCTACACCAAGCGTTAATTTCTGTGGTTGTACGCGCCCTCATTGTTGTTTCTCAGTGATAGGGTATGGGATAAGATAAAATACAAAGGCTGTCTGGGTTTCGTCCGGGCAGCCTTTACCTGTCTAAGGGCAAATAAGAGCAAACGGAGAAGCTATGACCGAACGGGGCATTGTTGTTGTGGGGTTGGGACCTGCTGGCGCAGAGTTAATCACGCGGGAAGCCTGGGAGTGGTTGAGCGCTCAACCAGAGATTTGGGTGCGTAATAAAATGCACCCTGCGTTCGGGGGGTTGCCTGAAACCCTCAACATCAACTCCTTCGAACTCGAGGACGATGACACCAATCAAGCTGGAGAGCTGCTCGAAAATCTGCTGGAAAAACTGTTGGAGCTGGGTGAGCAAGGAGTTACTTATGCTGTGCCAGGCAGTCCAATGGTCGCTGACTTAAGCGTAATGCTATTGCTGGCTGAGGCGAGAAATCGCGCCATCCCAGTGAGGGTGATTGAGGGACTCAGTTTTGTGGGAATGTTTTCGCGAGCGCTCGGGCAACCAACTACCCAGGATTGGGCTTTAGTTGACTCAATGAGCCTACTGAAGCTGGAGGTGCCTGATTTTTCACCAACCAAGCCAGCCATCATCACCAATCTGACATCCCGTGAACAAGCTACCGAACTCAAGTTGACGTTGATGGCCAACTACCCGGACGATTTCCTAGTCACCCTTGTGCATGCTGCTGGTTCCAACGCTGAAATTATCGAGCCGATGGAGTTGTGGCAGATTGACCGAACCGTCCACATGGGTGGATTGACCAGCCTGTATGTGCCGCCACTCGAAGCCGGTCGTTCGTTTGAAGATTTTCAGCAGGTGATTGCGCGATTGAGGGCACCCGATGGCTGTCCCTGGGATCGCGAGCAGACCCATCTGAGCTTGCGCTCGCACTTGCTCGAAGAAGCGTATGAGGTCTTGCAGGCTCTCGATGAGGAAGACCCCGAACACCTCAAGGAAGAGCTCGGAGATTTGCTGCTACAAATCGTTTTACATGCCCAGATAGCCTCTGAGGATCAAGAATTCAATATGACCGACGTATTGCTTGGCATCAGCCAAAAACTGATCCGGCGGCATCCACACGTATTTGGGGAGTTGAACCTCGCAGATGCCGACGCGGTGGTCGTTAACTGGGAAAAGATCAAAGCCGGGGAACGCAAGCAGCGCGGTGAAGAAACCGTAAAGGGTATGCTGGATGGTATCCCGTTGGCATTGCCTGCGTTGACCCAGGCCGATCAAATCCAGCGGCGAGCCAAGCGGGTCGGTTTCGATTGGCCGGATGTGAAGCCCGTCATCGCCAAGATTCATGAAGAACTGGCGGAGCTTGAAGAAGCTGAGACCGATGCAGAGAAACAAGCTGAGGCCGGCGATCTGTTGTTTGCTGCGGTGAACTTGATCAGATGGTTTGGGATAGACCCTGAATTTGCGCTCAGGGAGTGCAACGCGCGCTTTAAGCGGCGGTTTGGATACATCGAACAACATGCGATTGCCCAAGGGCGGACAATTCAAGACCTTAGTTTTGAAGAAATGGACGCACTTTGGGACGAAGCCAAACGCGTACTAAATACTGAAGCCTCGGACGGGTGAGCATGGAAGAGCGACTTGAAACCAGCTCCGAAAGCAACGCCAACCGCCAGATCTCACGCTCAGCACTGGTGGTGATGGGTGCGTTTATTTTTAGCAGCCTGTTGGGTTTGGTGAGAAACATGGTGCTCACGCGTACCTTTCCGCTGGCAGATTTGGATTCTTTTTATGCGGCTAATCGCATCACTGAATTTCTGTTTAATTTGTTAGCCGGTGGGGCATTGGGTTCAGCTTTTATTCCCCTGTTTACCGGTTTACTCACCCGTGAGCGGCGCGAAGACGCCTGGAAACTGGCTTCAGGGGTGTTTAATGTCCTGTTAGTGGTTCTGAGTGGCATCGTCATTTTGATGTGGATATTTGCCCCTCAAGTGGTACGTTATGGCTTGTACGTGCTTGACCCTACGGCGGAAGTGGAGAATATCGCTCTGACGGTGCGCATGCTGCGGGTGATGCTGCCGACGGTACTGATCTTCGGCGTCAGTGGGTTGGTGATGGGCATCCTCAACGCCCATCAGAAGTTCCTGATTCCTGCTCTGTCGCTTGCGATCTACAATATTGGCATCATTCTTGGCACCTTGCTCCTTCCGAGCAATATGGGAGTTTACCGGTTGGCGATTGGCGCTTTGATTGGTGCGGTCGGTTACCTGCTGATCCAAATTCCTTCGTTGGTGAGGCTGCCAAAGGCGAAGTATGAAAGTCGCAGCGGCTGGAAAGATAAAGCGGTACAAGATGTGCTGCGTCTGATGGTGCCGCGTCTGATCGGTGCAGGAGCAGTGCAGCTCAATTTTGTTGCCAACACCATCATCGCGCTGGGGATCGGCAACAGCTCAGTCTCGGCGATTACTCTGGGGTTTGCTTTGATGCTCATGCCGCAAGCGGCGATTGCTCAATCCGCGGGGATCGCCTCACTGCCGACGCTCTCCGCACAAGCTGAAATGGGTGAGGATGAAGCCTTCAAGCAGACCATCTCACGTATTATGCGAATGATTCTATTGTTAGCCATCCCAGCAAGTGTTGGCTTGATCTTGTTGCGCCAACCGCTGGTGGCTGGGTTATATCAACGGGGGGAATTCACCTCTCAGGATACCCAGATGGTCGCCTGGGCTCTGCTGTGGTATGCCGTCGGTCTGGTTGGTCACAGTCTGGTTGAAGTGTTGACTCGTTCATTCTTCGCCCGAGGCGACACCAAGACCCCAGTTATCGTGACGACTTCAGCAATGGTCCTGAACATCATACTATCCTTCGCTTTCACGTCACTGTTCCGCTCGGTGGGCTGGATGCCGCATGGCGGCCTGGCGCTGGCAAATTCACTGGCGACCGGGCTTGAGTGCGTGGTGCTGTGGGTTATGCTGGGCAAGCGGCTTAATGGGTTGAATAGTCAATTGCTCGGGGATGGTGCCATCAAGGCGGTTATTGGTTCGGTTGTGATGGGAGTTAGCGTAGTCGCCGTGGTAAGCCTGGTGGGTGATAGTCCAAGAAGTGCACTGGTAGCAGGTCTGCTTGTTGGTGTGCTCGTCTATGCCGTGATGCTGCTCTTGTTGAAAGTTCCTGAAGTTCAAACGATTGCCAAAGCGCTCAAACGGAAACTCGGTCAGGCAGGCTGAAGACACTGCCGCATCTGATCAGTCGGTCAGAATAAGATTATTTGTTAGCTCTTTGAAGTCTGTGTGAATATAACGGGAGTTATGGTAGTGGCCTTTGATTGCACAATGTTGGAGCTGCTTCAGGCTGCCCATGGACAGGAACTCTAACGGCTTATTCAAAGTACAACAATGGTTGGATCGTGGGCAATGTCCAGAATCTTGAGTACATTGATTGATTCGTGAAAAATTCCATCTATCTACCTCGCATGATGAATTGGCCCCTCTCTATTGGTGTGTAATACATAAACAACACTCAACTGTTTTTTGGCAAGGTTTATGATGAGGTCATTTTCCAAGATAAAAACCAGAGCGCGGCTAATAACGCTCAAGTTTCTGTATGGAGTTTTAGTTGAAACCCATCTGAAAGTTAACTATCAAGGATTGTCGTTTTAAAAATAAACAACACATCCGTATTGATCAAAATATTTATGAGTGAAAGGTGATCTTGTTTCGGAAATGACTACTTAGGAAAATCCTCATTTTACATATCATCCAGTTTATGAAAACAAAGAGGGTAATGAAAACAAATAATGCAACCTAACCATTAAAAAAGCCAGAGGAGCGGTTTGATTAGCGAAAATCTGAAATTACTCATTTCCTGACCGATAATTATGAGATTCAAAAAGTCTAACAAATAAAATTAACTACCTCTAATGTTCGATACAGTGCCTATATAGTTAATCTTGAAAAGGAAATTTCAATTTACATAATTCTGTCGTTTGCTTTCCTCCGGCTGTGACATCTGGAATTAGATTCAAAATCACATAATCCTTATTAAGACCGACATACCAAACTCCCTCTCTCGCCAGTCCAGGATCAAACTCGTAAGCTGTCTTATTCAAGATATCATAAATCAGAAATGATAATACTTCCTCATTGTTAATAGGGTTGATCGAGTTCGCAAATGGAAAACGCTCGAACAAAAATACATCTGAATTAGGAGACCCTAAAAAAGGCATGCTAAAAGTCTCGTGGGTCTCTATGTTGTAATAGGTGAAGCTTTGCGCTTGATCAAAACGATAGTTGTTTTTCCAAAGAAGATAAGGATACTGAAGTTGTGGCATGGATCCGGGTTGAGTGTAGGGTATCGCTTCCAAGCCATTAGTTTGAAGATTTATTAAAATAATGTTGATAGTTTCAGGGGCTTTACCAATATTTGGATCTCTTTCCACGACCAGATACCCATTTGAAGCGTGAAGAATTGTATTTATATGGCCTAAACCATCCTCAATGCGTAAAACGCCTTCAATTTCATTGTCAAGGTTGAAGGTGTGGATAGAGCTTGGTTGGACCAGTTTATTGCTCTCATCAACTATATTCTGTGTCCAAAAAACAGTATTATCTGAAACAGTTGCATAAAAATTAAGCAGATGAGTCTTTGATTTATTGTTATCGGTAACTACGATTAACTTTCCGCTACTTACATTCAATGCGTTTAATTTCCAATTACCTGCTGGGCTTCCGGTTGGATTATCGGTGTCCATGAAAAGAAGCCAGCCGTCAGAGAAGCGCATCGGATAAGTATTCAAGAAACCGTTTTCAAATTGAGAAGTATAAATAACGCTCTTCTCCTGAAAATCAATTGGCATTTTATATAAATTGTTCGGCTCAGACATCAATGAAAAATATAAATTGTCATTTTCCAATACGACTTGTCCTAATTGGGAGTGCTCGATTTGCACACAAGATGTTTCTCTTAAGCTTTCAGGAATCGTCACATAAGAGGTAGTAAAAGCTTCTTTCTCCAAAAAAGTTGTCTCAGTAAATGAATTCAGTGTTGGAATTATCGTTGCATCTTGGGTGATGGGCGAAGTAGTCGTCGGGGAAGGCATGACATTTTCAGCAGGTGTCATTCGGATAGTTGAGGTCGAAGGAGATGGAATGACGTTTGACTTAGTGGTCATTTGTGGAGGAACAGTCTCGCTTCGAGAAGAAGTAGTTTGCTTTGTACAAGCAAAGAGCAGAAGTAAAGACATTAAAAACAGAAGTAAAGTCGAATTTATTGATTTGTGTGGTTGCATTTTTGCCTTCAAATTCCTCTTCCCGCTATTAGGGGGGAGAAATTTTCACTTTCCAGAGTTAATTACCATGCTTGAGCATTGTTCTGGCTAACTCTTGTCCATAACCAAGTCAAGTTAACCTTATTAAAATAAGCGCCTGTGTAGCCAGCAGCGACTGAAGATGTATCTATATAGTTAATTTGTTTATCCGCAGAGCTTACGTACGTAAAATCGTAACCATATAAGGTCACGATATGATAAACCGCTGCGTACCATCCTGGGATATTTTGAGTGTATATGCCTGTTACTACAGCATAACTTTGATCGACATCGCTTTTAACCCAATTAGCTATTTGATTTGCATCGGAAGCTGCATCATTCCAGTAAAAGGTCGAATTTAGATAGCTATTTAGGCAGGATGTTATAGATGTCATATATACACCCCAACCTGGGTCTATATTTTCACAGATGCCGACCGCATCTAGTGATGGGATATTACTTGGCGCCATTCTGGCACGAAGTGCTACCCGTGTTGACGATGGTCCACAATAGTTTACATATGCAGGTAAATTAGGCTCGCGATACTCGCCACTTGTACCTAAATACAATATTTGTTTATCAACACCAATAGTTGATAAAGACATATTCGACAAAGTGTCTCGAGCAACCTGTAATTTTTGCTGGTAGAGAGGGCTGTTTTTTTGAGATTCCGGATCGTACCCGGGAGGAAAAGAACCATTATGGGGAGTTGTTTGATTAGCTAATACGGTTGAAGTTAGCAAAGAAGCAACAATCAAGACTATAACGACACTTTTTGCGACACGTTTTAACATTTTTCTCCTTTTTAATGTTCCATTCAGATTGGATTTGTCATGCTACGGGATACAGTATCTCCTTTCTTTTCGTAGCCTTCACTAAACATTGTATCACCGATTATCGTGAGCTTTTTGAAGTCTGTGTGTTAGAATTTGGGTTAGTTTATTACAATGGAAGATACCCATGATAACAACTTTATCCTCGCTTCCCCCCGTCCTACAAGCTTTATTGGCGACACTTTTCACCTGGTCTGTGACTGCGGCTGGTGCGTCTTTGGTCTTCTTTTTCAAGACCATCCAGCGGCGTACACTCAACCTGATGTTGGGTTTTGCCTCAGGTGTGATGATCGCTGCCAGCTTCTGGTCGTTACTGAGTCCCGCGATCGATATGGCGGAAGAGCTGGGACAAATCCCTTGGTTGATGACAGCCCTTGGCTTTATGGCTGGCGGCGGGTTCCTGTTCCTGGTGGATCACTTGCTGCCGCATACCCACCCCGATGCAAATACCACCCACGGTATCAAGACTTCCTGGCAACGCAGTGTTATGTTGGTGCTGGCGATTACGCTGCATAATATCCCCGAAGGTTTGGCAGTGGGGGTGGCTTTTGGTGCCGCTGCGGTGACAGGCGGTACTGGTGCCTTGGCGAGTGCGATGGCCCTGGCGGTAGGTATCGGTTTGCAGAACTTCCCGGAAGGGGCGGCTGTCTCGATCCCGTTACGCCGCGAAGGCATGTCGCGTTGGAAAGCATTTATGTATGGGCAGCTTTCAGGACTTGTAGAGCCGATTGCAGGCGTGCTTGGCGCAGTGGCTGTGTTTTATGTGCAGTCGATATTGCCGTTCATGCTGGCTTTTGCGGCAGGGGCAATGATCTACGTGGTTGCGGAGGAGCTGATTCCTGAAGCGCAACGCAAGAGCGGGGAGGACATCAGCGAGAAGGCGGATGTCGCCACCGCGGGGGTGATGTTGGGTTTTGTGATTATGATGATGCTCGACGTTGGGCTGGGGTAGGAATAGAATCGTCCGATCCAGAACAATTCAGACCGTTAATGATTAGGCAGGAGAAGGAGTAAACTTGTCACTTTTGTCTATTCGCGCCTCTATGGAAGAGAGTGATCGTCAATTCATGGAGAGGCTTTATCACGATTTCCACCGTTTGATGTTTAAGCAAGCGAGGAGATACTTTCAAGATCAGGTTGATATTGAAGATGTTGTTCAACAATCTTTTGTAAAACTGATTAAGTATCTTCCGACTATTAAAAAACTCAAACGAAACACTTTAGCGGTGTATATCGTTAATGTTATCAGAAGCTGTTCAATGGACATCTATAGGAAAAGTGAAATTGAGCGAGAAACAAGTTTTATTGACATTTTCGAGGGCTTCGAGGAAACGGTTGTAGATGATTTTGATTTGGATAGTTTAATGGATATTTCATTTTCCTTGGACCAGCTAGCTGATGCGTTATTGCAGTTGCCAGAGGGTCTTCAATTCGTACTGGAGGCAAAGTATCTTCAGTGCTGGAGTGATGCAGAGATTGCAGCGGTTCTCGGAATTAAGAAAGAAACTGTACGAACCCGTTTGTTTCGAGCGAAGAAAAAGGCTTTGCTAATTTTGTTAAGAGGCAAGAATGAAGCATAATCAAATCGAGAACGATGAGATGGATGGTCTTTTCAAAGAAGCCATTCTGGAAGCCGCAAAAAACAAGGGGAGGAAGTTCATTGAAGAGGCAGAAAAAGATCCTTATTTGCCATCCTATGAGTTTAATAAACGAATTCAAAAAATGATAGAAACCGAAATAAAACCATCGAAATCGCTTGGTTCATTCAACAACATATACCAGGCGTTTTCGAAGGCATCCATGTGGATTCTTTTGGTTCTGATCTTGCTTTTTGTGACGATTCCGAATGTTGCGGCTGCACGGGATTGGGTAACGAAACTTGTGATTGACTCCAACCCAAAGTATGTATCGTATTACCTCCAGAACAACGAAACAATCTCGCTTAATCAAGATAATATCCATGCTGGACTTTTCCCTGGCGGAACCTATTTTCCGTCGTATTTGCCAAAAGGCATGAAATTGGTGCAGCTGGTTTACGATGGTTCCACGATCACGTATCGTTTTATTGACGGTCTAGATAAATATGTAATGATTCAGGTCATTGGTGTTGATTCTGCAATGAATGTTGATAACGAAAATCTGGAAGAACAGAATATCGAAATCGTGAACGGGATTGAAGCCCGATATACACGGAAATCAGATCGAAATAGTGTTATTTGGAACGACGAAGTGAACCTTTTTATTGTTGGTACCACGCTTTCAAAAGAAGAATGCCTACGAATCGCGAATGGCTTAATAAAGTAATCAAATCTGGTTAATCGGTTACATTGCAAGCGGAAACGCTATTTTCTAAGCTTCTTTTATCGGTTCAGTCAATTGCTTTGATCGTCTAAGGTACGGCATCTCCATTTTTACACTCCATAAATCCCTTTAATTAAAGCAAAGTGAAACACTATTTGCTTGAATTACGTTTCTTTTAGATAGAGATGATTGAAAGGAGTAAAAAATCTAATGATAAGAATTGCGAAATTTCTTGTGGCCACAATTCTATTGTCTGTTTTATTAAACTCCTTTACAGAAGTAGGATATGCGAACCGTGCTGCAGATGGTGAATATCCTTTTGGACATAACATTCCTCTCTACATTGGCACATCCCAAATCCTTGCTAGCTTAAACATTATTAGTGGGTCAGCATATTGTGGCTCAACCTTAGAAGTTTATTCAGGATACGACGGCAATCTAACGATGTATTTACAGAGAAAATCATCGAGCGGGTCTTGGATTACTGTGACAAGCTGGTCGGGAAGTACTTCTGGTTCAAATGGGGTGAGTCTGTCGAAGTCATACAGCAACCTAATCAGCGGAGCAACCTATCGGGTGCATGCTGTAGGCCAAATCTACAGAAACGGTAACTATATTGAGCAAGTTTCAGTAACCTCTCCGGAACGTACCAATTGAATGGATATCCGGGACAAAAAATGAAGTAAATCCAAATGATCTACTGAGAGACGGGTTAGAAAGGAATTCTTTTCACAATGGATAAAGACTTACACCCAAACCAGAGTATGAATAATTGGACTCAACTCGTAGTACAAATTCTGACTATTATCTTATTAGCGGTCCTGACTTTTTACTTCTACAAATTACAATCTACTCTTTCGGATTTATTGCAAAGGATTGAACAGCAAGATGAAATCTCGGTTAACTTAACAGATCCTCCGATCAGAGAATTCAACGGGACGATAAATATTCAAAACAGCCCAACCTTACATGATGCTAATAAGTCCAAAGTGGTATTAATCGAATTTTCTGACTTTGAGTGCCCGTTTTGCGCAAAAGCCTCCGAGACAGTAACTCAATTACAAGAGGATAACAAAACGGTGTTATTCATCCATAAGGATTTTCCTTTGAAATATCATACCCAAGCAGAAAAAGCAGCTGT
>JBASOE010000062.1:0-10359 GCA_049657925.1 Anaerolineaceae bacterium | reverse complement strand
AAAGTACCCTGATGAACGTGCTGACAGGCCTCTACAAACCCAATTCTGGCACGATCATCGTGAACGGCAAGCATGTCAGTTTTGGCTCACCCAAAGATGCGATCGCCACCGGAATCGGCATGGTGCACCAACACTTCATGCTAGTGCCCAACCAAACCGTCACCGAAAACATCCTGATCGGTTTGGACGAGCCCAAATTCGTGCTCAACCTCAAAAAATACGACCAGAAGGTCAAAAATTTAGCCGAGCAATTTGGCATCACCATTGACCCAACCGCCCAGATCTGGCAACTCAGCGTCGGCGAGCAGCAGCGCGTGGAGATCCTCAAGATCTTGTATCGCGGTGCGCAAATTCTGATCATGGATGAGCCTACTGCTGTCTTAGCCCCCCAGGAAGCCGCCGAACTGATCGAAACCTTGCGCGGCATGGCCAGGCAGGGCAAGTCAATCATCTTTATCAGTCACAAACTCAACGAAGTAAGGGCGGTCGCGGATCGCCTGACCATCCTGCGCAAAGGCCGCGCAACGGCAGAAGGCATCTCGCTGGAAGGCATTAGCCGTGAGGCTTTGGCTTCACTGATGGTCGGGCGCGAAGTGATCTTTAACCTCCAAAAGAAAGACCAGGCTGCTGGCGAAGTGGTTTTGGAGCTGCAGGATGTTTCCGCGGTTAACAACAAAAACTTGCCCGCGCTGCGCAAGGTCAACCTGTGTCTTAAAGAAGGCGAAATCCTTGGCATCGCTGGTGTCGCTGGCAACGGACAATCTGAGCTGGTCGAGGTGATCACGGGTCTAAGGGAGTGCACCGGGCGCATCCTGCTCGAAGGCAAAGACATCGCCAACAAGAGCCCAGAGGCTTCAATATCCGCTGGGTTGGCACATATTCCCGAAGATCGTATTGGGGTTGGGTCTGCTCCCAATCTGTCATTGACCAAGAACGTCATCATGAAAACTTATGATCACGCCCCCATCAGCAACGCCTGGCGGGTCAACTACACCGCGGCCGGCATTCACGCTCAGGAACTGAAGAACCAATACAAAATTCAAGCGCCAAACATCGAAACACAGGCACGCAAGCTTTCAGGTGGCAACTTACAGAAACTGATTTTAGCTCGCGAGCTTTCTTCAAAACCACGCCTGATCGTCGCCATGCAGCCCACCCGAGGCTTGGATGTCGGCGCGATCGAGGCTGTTATGGAATTACTACTCGAAGAACGCTCAAAAGGCGGTGCCATCCTGCTGGTTTCGGAAGACCTCGAAGAATTACTCTCGCTCTCTGACCGCGTGGCGGTGATGTACGAAGGTGAGATTGTCGGGGTTTTGGATCAAAAAGAGGCTGACATCAACACCATCGGCCTGATGATGATTGGCTCGTTGAAGGGTGATCCAAGTTGCCCTCCCGCAACAGAAGTCGCCCCCGAAATAGTGGCTGAAGTCGTTGGGGAAGAACCAGCCCCCGAAACCTTTGAAGAAACAACGCCTTCTAAGCCGATACCGGAGCCCCCTCAGTTTGACCGGGCAAAGATCGTCCCGATGCATCGTCCCTTCATGGAGACTGACACAAAGCCAACTGATCTCAATGACAAGGGGGGTGAGTGATGGGCCTGCGACTCGACGTCCAAAAACGCACTGAAGATTATCCCAAGTGGCTTCCAGCCGCGACCAGCGTTGGCGCGGTGTTGCTCGCTTTTGTTATCAGCGGTTTGATTCTGCTGAGTGTCGGCGCTGACCCGATCCGCATCTATTCCTACTTCTGGACTGCCAGTTTCGGTTCCTGGGGTGCTATCTCGGATGTGATCGTCAAAGCCACCCCACTCCTGTTAATCGGCCTGGCCTGCACCATCGCCTTCAAAATGAAACTATGGAACATCGGCGCGGAAGGCCAGTTCTACATGGGCGCGTTTTTCTCGAGCATGGTAGTCTTGTTGCCTATGGTCAACCTCGAAACCACTCCAAAAGTGCTCGTTCTGGCGCTTATGATGTTGATGGGTATGCTGGGCGGCGCACTGTATGGCTTCATACCTGGCATTCTGCGCGCCAAATACAACATCAACGAAGTCATCACCACCCTGATGCTCAACTATATCGCCGTTTTTTGGAACAACTACTGGATCTTTGGCAAATACAGCGATGCCGGCTTCCAGATGACCAAAATGTTCCCGAAAGTTGCATGGCTGCCTAGACTGTCCGACTTCGCCACGCAATACAAAGGCTTCTCAGGTATCACCCTGCATATAGGCGTTATTTTTGGCCTGATCGCCGCCATCATTGTCTGGTTGATCCTCAACAAAAGCAGATGGGGCTACAAGATCACCTTGATCGGTGACAACCCCAAAGCAGCCCGGTACGCTGGGCTCAACATTACCCGCAACATTGTGCTGGTTTTTATGTTCTCAGGCGCGTTGGCTGGACTGGCGGGCATGGCGGAGGTGACGGGCGTAGTACACCGCTTGCAAGAGCGAATCTCAACTAACTACGGCTTCTCAGGGGTGATCATCGCCTGGCTGGCCAAATTGAACCCCTTCGCCGTCATCCTGGTTTCCATTCTGTTCGGCGCATTGATTGTGTCCGGACGTGAAATTCAGCCTTCAGGCGTGTCTTTCCTGATCCAGGGCATCATCCTCTTCCTGGTGATATCCAGTGACGTGTTGCTCAAATACACTATTCGCGTGGTACGCACCAACAAGGACGGTGAAATCATCGAAAAGAATTCCATAAGTGTGGAGGAGGCAGAATGAACTTTATCGTTATCTTCCACGCTGGCATTGCCACCGGCACGATTTTACTGATCGCGGCCATCGGTGAGATCTTCACCGAACGCGCAGGCATCAAGAATCTTGGTGTCGAAGGTATGATGCTGCTGGGTGCCATGGCCGGCTTCAAAACTGCTCACGTCTTTGGTAACGCCTGGTTGGGCCTGCTGGCGGCTATCCTGGCGGGCGGATTGCTCAGCCTGTTGCATGGTCTGGTAACCATCTCCTTCCAGGCCGACCAAACCGTCAGCGGCCTTTCGTTGACCTTCCTTGGCACGGGTCTGGCGTTGGTGCTGGGTGAAGGACTGACCGGCCTGACCACCGCCACCATCCCCAATTTCACGGTGCCATACCTTTCTCAGATCCCCTACATTGGCGAGGTGCTCTTCACCGATCACAACTTGCTGACTTATTTTGGCTACCTGCTCATCCCAATGGCCTGGTTCTTCATCTTCAAGACCAAACCCGGGCTGCATTTACGCGCCGTCGGCGAGAAACCCGACGCCGCCGACACCCTGGGCGTGAGTGTATATCGCCTGCGCTACCTGTATACTTTCGTTGGCGGATGTTTCGCGGGTCTGGCTGGCGCAGCCATCAGCATCGCCATCTCCCCCGGCTGGTACAGCAACCTGACCACCAGTGGCCAGGGCTGGATCGCGGTGGCACTGGTGATCTTTGCGCAGTGGAACCCCACCCGGGCTGCCCTCGGCGGATACCTGTTTGGTACTTTGCGGCGTTTGCTGCTCGACCTGCAAGGACCCGCGATGTTACTCGGCATGAAGAACCCCTTCTTTTATGACCACAACCTGGTGTTCTTTTTGCAGATGGCGCCTTACCTGTTGACCATTATCGCCCTGTTGTGGGGTTCTTCCAACGCACGCCGCAAGCGCCTTGGCGCGCCCGCTGCCCTGGGTGAAGCGTACGTCAGGGGTGAACGCGGGGTGTAGTTGGGTTTTGTTCTCGCTCGTAGGGGCACGGCAGTGCGAAGCCTCACAGTGGGATGCCGTGCCCACCGATTCGGCATTCCTCGCCTTTCATGCCGCCGTGCCTGTTTAGCCCGCCTCTGGGGGCGGCGAAGTCCCCCGAAGTGGGGAATCGAAGTCCAGCGAAGCTGGACGCAACAGGGAGGGGGGTGGGTTGCTTGGCTGCTTCGACTGCGCGCGCCTCAGGTATAATTCCTTCAAACCAACCCTCTCATCAATCAATGGGGGCGAGCATCCAAGGGAGAAACGCATGACCGATAACAACGAACTGGAAAAAAAGCTCTGGGCAGCCGCGGATAAAATGCGCTCCAATATGGACGCGGCCGAATATAAACACGTTGTCCTCGGGCTGATCTTCCTCAAATACATATCTGACGCGTTCAACGGTCTTTATCAAAAGTTGCTTGAGAACACTGGCGACTACGAAGGCGCGAACCCCGAAGACCCGGATGAGTATCTGGCCAACAATGTGTTCTTCGTACCCGAAAAGGCCAGGTGGCAGTACCTGCAAGACCGCGCCAAGCAGCCCGAGATCGGCAAGTATCTGGATGATGCCATGGACGCCATCGAGCGCATCAACCCACCACTCAAAGGCGTTTTGCCCAAAATTTATGCGGATCCCGATCTGAACAAAGTGCGCCTTGGCGAACTGATCGACCTGATTGGCACAATCGGATTTGCGCAGCCCACCTCTGGTGGCTCGAAGGACCCCAGCAAAGCTCAGGATCTACTCGGACGGGTTTATGAATACTTCCTGGGTCAGTTTGCGGATGCTGAAGGCAAGAAGGGCGGGCAGTTCTACACCCCCGCCAGCATCGTCAAGTTACTGGTGGAGATGATTGAGCCTTTCAATGGGCGCGTCTATGACGGCTGTTGCGGCAGCGGTGGCATGTTTGTACAGAGCGAAAAGTTTGTAGTCAATCATCAAGGCAGCATTAAGGATCTTTCCATCTTCGGTCAGGAATCCAACCCCACCACGCTGCGCCTAGCACGCATGAACCTGGCTATCCGCGGCATTGACGCCAGACTGGAACAGGGCGACACCTTCCTGAATGACCGCCACCCTGACTTGAAAGCTGATTTCGTCCTGGCCAATCCGCCTTTCAATGTCAGCGATTGGAGCGGTGAATTGCTACATGATGACATGCGTTGGAAGTATGGGGCACCTCCGGTTGGTAATGCTAATTACGCATGGCTACAACATTTCATTTACAAACTCAGCCCCACCGGAACAGCCGGGATCGTGCTCGCCAACGGCAGCATGAACAGCAATACCAGCGGTGAAGGCGATATCCGCAAAAACATGATCGAAGCAGGTGTGGTGGACTGCATGGTGGCCCTGCCTGCCCAGCTTTTCTATAACACCATGATACCGGCTTGCCTGTGGTTCCTGGCTAGAAACCGAACGAACCATAAATTCCGCGACCGCTCTGATGAAATCTTGTTCATTGATGCCCGCAAACTGGGTACCATGATCAACCGCCGCAACAAAGAATTCACAAATGAAGACATTTCCAAAATAGCCGACACCTATCATGCCTGGCGTGGGGAAGGCGGGGAGTACATCGACCAACCGGGCTTCTGTAAAGCAGCTACGCTGGATGAGGTACGTGCCAATAATTACGTGCTGATGCCCGGGCGTTATGTGGGCACGGAAGAAGCTGAAGATGACGGCATTTCTTTCGAAGAGAAGATGGCCAAACTGACTGCCCAACTGTCAGAACAATTCGCCAAAGGTACTGAACTGCAAGAGCGCATCCGAGTGAACCTGAGAGGAATAGGCTATGACATCCGATCTTAAACCATTGCCTCCGCTGAACTTTCAGGAAACTAATGCGATTCTAAAAAAACTCGCCCTTGCCCATCGCCAGCTTGCTGAACTCAAAGGGATTGCGGTTTCCATACCGAACCAATCCATTCTGATTGATTCATTAGTGTTACAGGAAGCTCAGTACAGTTCGGCGATTGAAAATATCATCACTACACAAGATGCCATGTTTAAACAACAGGTGCTTGGTGATGCCATTAGTGATCCGGCTGCCAAAGAAGTTGGCCTTTATTCAGATGCTCTGAAATACGGATTTGAGCTGGTCAAACGAAACCGCATACTCACGCTCAATCATATTATGGAGATTCATACCCGGCTCGACCCTGCCAGTCAGGGCTTACGAAAATTGCCCGGCACCCAGTTGATCAATCCTGCCACACGTGAAGTGGTCTACACACCACCTCAAGATTATGAGACCGTACGTCACTTGATGGAAAACCTTGTAAGCTATCTCAATCAACCAGAACTTCATGAAATAGATCCGCTCATAAAAATGGCGATCATTCATTACCAATTTGAGAGCATACACCCCTTTTATGATGGCAATGGCAGGGTTGGTCGCATCATCAATGTGCTGTATCTCGTTCTTTCAGACCTGCTCCGTTTGCCGATTTTGTACTTAAGCCGATACATTATCCGCAATAAGAGCGAATACTATACCTTGTTACGGACGCTGCCTGAAACCGGCAATTGGGAACCCTGGGTTTTATATATGCTCGATGCGGTGGAGCAAACCTCCAAAGAGACCATCGTATTAGTCAATGGAATAAGAGAACTGATGCTGCAATATAAACACGGCATCCGCGAGCAGCTACCGAGAATCTACAGCCAGGATTTGATTAACAACCTGTTCAGGCATCCGTATACCAAGATCGAATTCCTGATGCGCGACCTCAAAGTCACACGTCCAACAGCCAGCAAGTATCTGGGAGCATTGGTGAAAAATGGCTTCCTTCAAAAGGCAAAGATTGGCACTTCCAATTACTATATCAACACACCCTTGTTTAATTTGTTTGCCAAAGACTCGCACCTGAACTTTGAAGGTGATGAAGTTGAAACATTCACTTTTGAGGAATAGGTTTGGGTTTAATGAGTGCTTTCGGTGGTCTCCGTAAATGTCAACAAAAGCCGAAAATTTACCTATATCATCGGCAATATGTAAACAAAAGTGGCATTTCGTTTACATATCAGTCTCCAAATGTAAACGATTTGGCAGTTTCTTTACATAATCAGTTGCTCATGTTAAGAAAAGAGAGAATCTTTGACATGATGAAGTCATTTTCTGCTCGTCAGCGATATGTAACCAAAAGTGGCATTTCGTACCCATCTCATTCCCGACATGTAGATAAAATTTCAATTCTTTGTTTAATAAGAAACGTCCCCTTTGTTAAGAGGACGTCATGCCAGCGATACTATCGTTGGGGCTGTTTATGCCAATATAATAGCACGCATACCGCTGGAAGTCAACAATGAATCAACCTGCTGTAAACCCTTCAACCATGGAACGCGTCATAACCTATATTGACGGGTTTAATTTATATTTTGGTCTGAAATCAAAAAAGTGGCAGCGGTACTACTGGCTCAATTTGAGCTTACTGGCAAACAACCTCATAAAACCATATCAAAGGCAAGTTTCTGTAAAATACTTTACATCCAGAATCGTCCACCCATTGGCCAAGAATCAAAGACAGCTGGCTTATCTGGAAGCTTTGGAAACATTGCCGGACCTTTCAATTTTCTATGGTAAATATCAGCACAATCTGCATACCTGCCCAAGTTGTGGATACGTTGAGACAATCCCGAGCGAAAAAATGACCGATGTCAACATTGCAGTTGAGTTATTAGCGGATGCTTATCAGGACAGATTTGATACCGCCTTGCTTATCTCAGCCGACAGTGATTTAACTGCCCCAATTGATAAGGTGCGCCAATTATTTCCTAAAAAGAAAGTAGTCAGTGTTTTTCCACCAGATCGTAGCTCCAATGAACTCAAGCGTGTTTCTTCAGCATTTTTCACCATAAGTAGAACTGTTCTTTCAAACAGCCAATTCAAGGACCAAGTCATTTCAAAATCAGGTTATCCGCTTACAAGACCGAGCACGTGGAAGTAGTCTATGCAAAATTCAATCGATATTTATGGGAATTGGTTATGAGTTCTGAAGAGTGGAAACACTTGCCACTAGAAGATTGCATGGATGCAATCATTGACTATCGAGGAAAAACTCCACGCAAATCGTCTTTTGGAATTCCATTAATTACAGCCAAAATAGTTAAGGACGGTCGAATTCTAGAACCTACTGAGTTTATTCCATGTGAGGATTATGACGAACGAATGCAACGCGGAATACCAAAAGCAGGAGATGTAGTCATCACTACTGAGGGACCGCTTGGCGAAGTTGGCCAATTAGATAATCGAAAACTGTCAGTAGGGCAACGAATAATTACTTTGCGCGGGAAAACCGACTTACTAGATAACACATACCTGAAATACCATCTTATGTCTACTCATGTCCAAGAGCAACTTTTATCCAGAGAAACAGGAACCACTGTCACGGGCATAAAACAATCAGAACTTCGAAAGGTCAAATTAAAAGTGCCCCCATTGCCTACCCAACATCGCATCGCTGAAATCCTATCCTCGCTGGATGACAAGATTGAGCTTAACCGCCAGACCAACGCCACCCTCGAAGCCATCGCCCAGGCCATTTTCAAGGAGTGGTTTGTCGACTTCAACTACCCCGGTGCCACCGGCGAGCGAGTTGATAGCAAATTCGGTCCGATCCCAAAAGGCTGGAAGGTAAGTAATCTCGGTAATGAAGGTGAATTTAAGAATGGGATAAATTACTCCAGAGATGAACCAGGCGATTATGCTTTCTCGATTGTAAATGTGCGAAATATTGTTGGGAATCGATTTGTAATCCTTTCCGATCTTGATAAAGTAAACATTGATACAAAGAAAGCTGCTCCTTATAAATTATCTATACAAGACATAATTATTGCCAGAAGCGCAAGCCCTGGTGTGGCAGCCATATTGTACGAGCCGACCAATGACACTATATTTTCTGGATTTACAATTCGATATCGCATAAATCTGATTGAAAATGTTATGTTTATTTTTTTGCTCTTTCAGTCAATGAAGGAAAAACTAGCCGATTTGGCTAATGGAACTACTCTAAAAAGTATCAATCAAGTGAGTTTAAAAAGTGTACAAATAGTGATTCCCGAAAAAGAAACCCTTGAGGAATTTTCTGCAATAGTCAGGTCAATTTATGACAAGATTTTTCGGAATCAACTGGAATCGGAATTATTAAGCCATATTCGTGACCTCTTATTGCCTGAGCTTATGAGCAATGGCTTGAAACTTAGGTAGATTGAAGTTGGCTAATACAACTCACCTCGCATACACCGATGAATCGCACCACAATACCGGCCGATTCCGGGCTATTGGCATGATCTCATTACGAGCGGAATTGGCTCTAGAAATAAATGAAAAGATTCAGGCCCTTAACCAACAGTCTGATGTACAAGAATGTAAATGGTACAGGCTTAAGACAGCAAAAGATCGTTTTGCGATACAAAAGGTTGTCGAGTTATGTCTCGAATATGCTGATTCTGAACGCCTTCGAATTGATGTCCTTGTTTGGGATTCAAAAGATAACAGACATAAGGTTATTGGTCGTGATGACAACAAGAATCTAATGAATATGTACATTCAACTGCTTAAAAACGTAATAGTGAAGCGGTGGAAGGGAAATGGCGTGTGGCAAATATTCCCTGATAGAAACACGATAATTGATTGGCATCATGTGCTCAACATTCTGCGAAAAATCGACGCATATAGTAACGACGCAGATTTATTGTTAGACAAAGAGTGGAATCAATTCAGGTCCTTACACTCGACAGTTAGCATCGAAGAAGCGGATTCAAAGTTGACAGGTTTGTGCCAAGCCATTGATATATTTGCAGGAATGGGTGTCTTTTCGTACGAAAAGAAAGACATGTTCAATGATTGGAAGTATTCTAAGTCTCCTCAACAAGAGTTATTTGCTTTAGAGAGGAATAAGCTAAGTAAGAAGGACTGTGAACAATCAACATTGCTAGACTATTTCTTACAAATGGCAGCAACTACGCAAATAAAATTTGATATTACCAATGGCCTAAAATCCAAAGACCCGAATCAAGTAATAAATTTTTGGTTTTATATTCCGCAAAGACCATCTGACAAAGCCCCAATAAGAGAGAAGTTTTGATGTTACGAGAATACGGCAGGGCAAGATTATGATCCTCTACGAATCGGAGATCGAACAAGTCACGCTAAATCTGCTGCGCGATGAGAGTGGTTACAGCCTAGCTTTTGGTCCTGATCTGCTCGAAGGTTTTAACCCGGAGCGTCAATATAATGAGGTCATCCTTCGGCGGCGGCTGAAAACTGCCATTGACAGACTCAACCCGCGCATCCCCCTGTCCGCCCGTGAAGAAGCCTTCAAAAAGATCCTGCGCACCGAGAGTTTGACGCTGATCGACAATAACGAAGGTTTCCACTGCTACCTGACCGATGGGGTGGACGTGAAATTCAGCGTGGGGGAGGGCAAGAGCCGCACCGACAAGGTCTGGCTGATCGATTTTGACCACCCCGAGAATAATGACTTTTTGGCGGTAAACCAATTCACCTTGGTTGAAAACAACATCAACAAACGTCCGGATATCGTCTTGTTCATCAACGGTTTGCCCCTGGTGGTGATCGAACTTAAAAATGCTGCTGATGAGAAGGCGGATTTACAGGCCGCATTCAGACAACT
>JBASOE010000061.1:0-36677 GCA_049657925.1 Anaerolineaceae bacterium | reverse complement strand
ACCCACAGCAGGTGATGAAGCCCTTGTTCAGGTTGACGAAAGACGACGACGCTCGATCATGCGCAACCACACTGCCACTCACCTGCTGCATGCCGCTTTACGCAAGGTGCTCGGCAATGACCTTCATCAGGGCGGCTCTTACGTCGATCCGAACGGATTGCGCTTCGATTTCAATTTCCCCGAAGCGGTCGGCCGCAGACGTCTGGCCGAGGTCGAAGCCGAGGTCAACCGTTCCATCCTTGGGCAGTACCCGGTGATCAAAGTGACCAAAACCCTTGAGCAAGCCAAAGCCGAAGGTGCCATGGCCTTGTTTGGCGAGAAGTACGGCGCTGAGGTTCGCACGGTCCAAATCGGAACTGACCCTGTCATCTCCTACGAACTGTGCGGCGGTACACACATTGATAACAGCGTCGAAATTGGCTCGTTCTTTATTACTGGTGAAAGTAGTATTGCTGCTGGTGTGCGCCGTATCGAAGCTATCACTGGTGAGAAAGCTTACGAATTTGCCCGCTCAAGAGTCAGCCTGGTCAATACGTTTTCAAGCGCGCTCGAAACCAGCCCCGAAGAAGCGTTGGCAAAATTGGAAAAAATCAAGTCCGCTTTGCATGATACTGAAAAAGAGATTGAGACTCTGCGAGCTAAAATTGCTGCAAACGCATTCTCCGAGAGTCTCGGCGACCTCAAGACAATTGAAGGCGTAGCTTACCTGACCGCTATCATCCCAGATGCCGACGCGGAGACGCTGCGCGGACTGACCGACCAATTCCGCCAGAAACACCCCAGTGGTGTGGTGGTTTTGGCAACCAGCAAGGACGGCAAACCCTCCCTGATCGCTGCAGTGACGCCTGACTTGATCGCTCGAGGTCTCAAAGCCGGGGAATTAATCAAGCGAGTGGCTGCGATCATTGGCGGTGGCGGCGGCGGACGACCCGACCTCGCCCAAGCTGGCGGCAAGGACGCTTCCAAGCTCTCCGAAGCCCTCGACCAGGTGACCGCCTACATTCGAGAGAACCTCAAATAAAATGAGCGAAGAAATCACCCCGCTGCGTCAGCAGTACCTGGAGATCAAGAAACAATATCCTGACGCGATTGTTTTCTTCAGGCTGGGTGATTTTTATGAGACCTTCGACGAGGACGCCTACAAAACCTCCGAAGCGCTCGATATCGTGCTCACCTCCCGGCCAGTGGCCAAAGGTGTGCGCGTTCCCATGGCGGGAATCCCCTTCCACGCGGTCGAGAACTACCTGGGTCGGCTAATCGAAAAAGGCTATCACGTCGCCATTTGTGAGCAAGTAGGAACAGCGGCGACCGAACGCGGCTTGTTCCCCAGGGATGTGGTGCGCGTTATCACGCCCGGCACGGTCACTGAACCCGGTCTGCTGCCTGCTGGCCGAAACAATTACCTGGTGGCTTTCCACGTCACAGAGGGTCACGCAGGTCTGGCTTATGTTGACATCAGCACTGGTGAATTCGCTGGAACGGAGATCGAAACAGATTCCGCACTCACCCAGATTCATGCTGAACTAGCCCGTCTGAAGGCAGCCGAAGTGTTGGTTTCGGACGCGCTCGAGCTACCCAAAAACTTCACGGACGAAGTTTCACGGGTGCCCAACTGGTATTTTGAGCCCGGACGGGCCGAAGAGTTGATCAAAAGCCAGTTCGGGGTGTCGTCCCTGGAGGGTTTTGGGCTAAAGAATCGTCCTCTGACTGTGCGCGCAGCAGGCGGATTGTTAAAATACCTGAACGAGACCCAAAAGGGCTCCCTTTTGAGTTTAAGAGGCTTCAACAGCTACTCCCTTTCCGATTTCATGGTGCTGGATGGCGAAACGCGCCGCAACCTGGAGCTGACCGAAACGCTGCGCGACTACAAGGTCGAAGGCTCGCTCTTGAGCGTGCTCGACAAGACCAAATCGCACATGGGCAAACGCATACTGCGAAACTGGGTCAATAACCCATTGCTGGACCTCGAAAAGATCCGCCAAAGACAGGATCTGGTCGAGTATTTTTACAAAGAAGGCGTTCGCAGAGCTGAGATTGCTGAACAACTTAAAGCGCTGCATGACCTTGAACGCCTGGTTAACCGCGTGGTAGCAGGAACTGCCCGCCCGCCAGAAATAGTAGCGCTTCGCGAAGACCTGCAGGTTTTGCCTGAATTGCTCAACCTCCTACCTGTTGACGCCGCAGTATTAAAAGACATCCGCGGCAGGATTGAGACCTTTTCCGAGTTGGGCCAATTGTTGAGCGAGGCCGTTACCGACGACCCACCCGCTACCACCAACACCACCGGGATTATCCGTTCTGGGTATTCGGAAGAGCTCGATCAGATCGTCAACGCCTCAGCTCACGCACGTGAATGGATCAACAACCTCGAAGCAGTGGAACGCCAGCGCACCGGCATCAAAACGCTTCGCACCGGCTACAACAAGGTCTTTGGTTATTATATTGAGATCAGCCGAGGCAGCGCGGCTGGCGCGCCGGACAATTACATCCGCAAGCAGACACTCGTCAATGCTGAGCGTTTCATCACACCTGAACTGAAGGAGTATGAATCTCTGGTGCTCAACGCCGAAAGTCAGATCCACGAGGTCGAACTGCGCTTGTTCAAGTCCCTGTGTGAGCAGGTGGCCGCTTTTGCCCCTGGCTTGCTCGAGACTGCCCGCGCTTTGGGCGAACTGGACAGTTTAATTTCGCTCGCCACCGTTGCTGCGCTCAACAATTACATCCGACCGCTGGTACAGGAAGAAAAAGGATTGCAGATCATCAACGGACGACATCCGGTGGTGGAACGGCTCAACACGCTGGAGCGCTTCATCGCCAATGACACCGTGTTCGAACCAGGCGAGATCATCCGCGTGATCACCGGACCCAACATGAGCGGCAAGTCGACCTTCTTACGGCAGGTGGTGTTGATCGTGCTGATGGCACAAATTGGCAGCTTTGTACCGGCTGACTCGGCCGTGATAGGCCTGGTCGACCGCATTTTCACGCGCATCGGCGCGCAAGACGCCATCCACGCCGGCCAGTCCACTTTCATGGTCGAGATGATCGAGACCGCCAACATCCTCAACCACGCCACCTCGCGCAGCCTGTTGATTTTGGACGAGATCGGGCGCGGCACCAGCACCTATGACGGCCTGTCGATTGCCTGGTCAATCATCGAATACCTGCATTCCCACCCCCGCTTAAAACCCTTTACTTTATTCGCGACGCATTATCACGAACTGATCGCGTTGGCTGACCTGTTGCCTGGGGTGCGCAATTACAACGTGGCGGTAACCGAAGCGGATGGGCGGGTGATCTTTTTACATAAGATCGTGCCCGGTGGTTCTGACCGCTCGTATGGCATCCATGTCGGGCAATTAGCAGGGTTACCTTCACCGGTGATTCAGCGCGCAAATGAAATATTGAAGCAGCTCGAAGCTAGTGCAGGCAAAACCCAACCTGATAAGGTCAGTGATGAAAATCAGCTGCGTTTATTCCCGGAAAATAACCCGATGATCGAGGCTTTCAAGCAACTCGACCTCGAAACCCTCTCCCCCATCCAGGCGCTCAACTTGCTTTACGAGTGGCGAGCAACTTTCATTAAAGGCGATCCTTCTTAGTCTGCCAGCCAACCAGGTTGACCGTTCAAAAAGGCTTCCCCTGTCATAGCTTTCTTGCCTTCCGGCTGCAGACGGTCGATGACCAAAAAGCCATCCGAGGTGCCAACTGCGGGTAAGCCGTTGACCACAAATCGTTCGTTAGGTTCGCTCTCGAAGGTGTCGTGCACATGCGCTTCGAGCACCTTGACCTGTTTACCTTTGAACACAAAATGGCTGCCCGGCCAGGGGTTGTAGGCGTTGATCAGGCGAATGAGGTGCGACGCTGGTTTTGTAAAATCCAACAGGCTGTCAGCCTTGCTCAGTTTGGGGGCGTAAGTGGCCAGGTCTGAGTTTTGGGGCAGCGGGGCCAGCATGCCGTTGAGGTAAGAAGGCAAGATGTCGATCAACGCCTTCGCGCCGAGATGCGCGAGCTGATCGGAAAGTTCCCCGGCTTGGGTGTCCGTACGGATTGGCACATCACGCTGAGCAAGAATGGGGCCGGTATCGAGACCCGCCTCGATCTGCATGATGGTCACACCAGTGCGGTCATCCCCGGCGGCAATGGCAGCCTGGATGGGAGCCGCCCCACGCCAGCGAGGTAATAAAGATGCGTGCACGTTGATGCAGCCCTTTGGCGGCAGGTTGAGTACCGCTTTGGGCAGGATCTGACCAAACGCCACCACCACGATCAGGTCTGGCGACCAGTTTTTCAGGCGTTTTAACGCTTCGGGAGTGCGCAAGGAAAGAGGTTGGTAGGAGGGAATTCCCAGCAAGTCTGCCATCTGCTTCACTGCGCAAGCCTGGGACAGCCGCCCACGACCGGCTGGGCGATCGGGTTGGGTGACCACACCAACCACGTCGTATCTGGAGCTCAACGCCTCAAGGGTGGGCAGGGCAAATTCAGGTGAGCCCATAAAAACTATCCGCGCGGTAGCTGTTTGTGTCATCGTTGCCTCGATCTTTTCAAGTATTGCTTGAATGGCAAAATTATACTCGTCCCTATATTGTCAAACAGATCATTACCTCCGGTTAACGCAATTTGTGTTAAGCTTAATTTGAAAAATAGGAAAGGTAACAAAATGACTGATTTTTCTGAACAAAACAATCCTGAAACTTTCGACGCGCACTTCTCTGAGGAGCCGGTAAACACACCGCCCTCTAAAACCGACGCACCGGTAAGTTCGAGTGACGAACACACCTGGGCTATGGTCGCCCATTTAAGCATCTTCCTCAACTTGATCACTGGTCTTCTCGGTCTTGTTCCACCATTGATCCTCTATTTTTCTTATAAGAACCATTCCCGATACATTGCCTATCAAAGTTTGCAGGCATTGGTATTCCAACTGGTATTCTGGGTTGGCGGAAGTCTGGTCGCTGGTGCTTTTTGGCTGTTTACCGGCATTACATCGATCGTCCTGGTTGGTCTGTTCTGCATTCCCATCGCGCTGTTGCTTTCACTTGTGCCGATTGGCGCTTATGTCTACGGTGTCATTGCTGCCATCGAAACCTCTAAAGGCGCGAACTTCAAATACTGGCTGGTCGGTGACTGGACCCGCAGCATTTACACTGAATAATTAACAACCTGGCATAGAGAAAGGTGAATGACCATCCTTTCCTTAAGCCTGGACGTAAAGGCCGCATATGTTTAGTCATTGGTTCAAAAAGAAAAATGAAATCCCCCTTGCACCCATTCTCCCTGCTGAGATAATAGTTTATGGGACGAGTTGGTGCGGAGACAGTAGGCGCTGTCGCAACGTGCTGACATCCCTTGGAGTGTCTTACCAATGGATCGACATCGACAAGGATAAACAAGGCGAAACTTACGTACGGGAAGTCAACAAAGGCAATCGCAGCATACCTACGGTAGTATTGCCGGATGGCACAGTTCTGGTTGAACCTTCTGACAAAGACTTAACTACTGCCCTCAGGAACTTGATCAGTCACTCCTGACCATTGACCCTGGTGACTTTTCTTGATAATTGCCGCCACCCCGTAAAGGGTGATACCGACAACAACACCTGTCAGAGTGAACGCCAACCAACGATCAATGAGCTTCTTACGCTTGAGTGCTGATCTGTCAAGCAGTTTTTGTCTTAATGTGCTTTTGAACAATTGATTCGGCTTGGAATCAATCAACTCATTTTGCAGCAATTGTTCGAGCGAAATTAGGTCATTCATCGTCACCATCCAACAAAGTGTTGACTCTATAAACACTATCATTCGCATTCCGTTGCGTGGGGTTATCCAATCTGGTCATTTGATCACGCAATTCAAGCAAGGTCCGATGGTAAAGACTTTTTATTGCCCCTTCTGTTCTGCCAAGCGCTTGGGCGATTTCTTCGTTCGAAAGTTTTTGCACAAACTTGAGCATTAGTAATTCGCGTTTGTCGGGATTCAGGTCATTGATCAAACCCATTAAATAACTGATCGATTCTTGTTGCAACACGGAAATCTCTGGATGATCCGTTTTTAACTGCGGAGGCGGTACCAGCATCTCATCTATTGAGATTTCGCGAGCACGACTCTTGTCACGGTGGAAGTTCGCGACCTGGTTGTGAGCGATTCGGTAAAGCCAGGCAGAAAACGGAAGCCCCATGTTGCGGTACCTGCCGATGTTGTCAAAAGCTTTTATGAACACCCGCGTAGTGAGATCTTCCGCGTCCTGAACGCTACCCACCCGAAAGTAGATATAGTTGTAAATGCGATTGATGTACTTCTCATATAACAATCCAAACGCTTCCGGTTCACGTTTAGCTTGCTCAATCAGGGTGATCTCATCGTCGTGAGTGTCAGTCATACGGTGATTATAGCGGTAACGCCACCGGGCTGCTTTGGCTTGTCAAACCCAAGTCTTCTTTAGATACAGTCCGTAGTTATTAGAGCTGATTAAGGTACAATTGTTTCTATGAATTGCTGTGCCTGGAGTCGTCTTAAAACGAAGAGGCTGCATCCGATTGTGAAGCAATCATCTTTCCGTACCCGATTTCCTCACCCCTTAATCTTCGATACCAGACGGTCTACAGTCGTCTTCTCTCGACAATAACTATCGCAAAGGATCCTTGAATATGACCGATTATCTCTTGAAGCAAGATGCAGAAGAACTTGACCCTGATATATTTCAACTTTCTCAACTCGAAAGTGAACGCCAGGCTCGCCGCCTGATCATGATCCCCAGCGAGAGCACGGCACCCAGAGCGGTGCGCGAACTGATGGCTTCCTCATTCGCAAATATTTATGCTGAAGGGTATCCAAGATTGGAAACCCGTTTCCAGTCGCAGGATCAAATTATGGATTATGCCGCTCAACTAGGTGAATATCGCCGGCATAGCGACCTGCGTTACTACAAAGGCGTAGAGTACGCCGATCAGGTCGAAGCCCTGGCTCGCCGCAGAGGCGCAGAGTTATTCGCCACCAATGGATTAGTAGCGGATGACCTTTACGTCAACGTACAGCCGCTCTCTGGAGCTCCCGCTAACACCGCCGTTTATACCGCATTGATTAAACCCGGTGATGCCATCCTGGGCATGGACTTACTGCATGGTGGACACCTGACACATGGTTCTCCAGTCAATCGCTCCGGGCTTTTCTATAACGCTTTCCACTACACGGTTGATCCAATCACAGAAAAACTGGATTATGATCAAATCCGCGAGATTGCCAAAACCAGCATGCCGAAAATCATCGTGGCAGGTTACACCTCCTATCCTTGGGTGCCGGATTGGCGCATCTTTCGCGAGATTGCTGATGAAGTTGGGGCATACCTGCTGGCGGACATATCACACATCGCTGGTATGGTTGCGGCAGGTGTGGTTTCCTCCCCGGTTGGTATTGCCGACATTGTCAGTTTCACCACCCACAAGACACTATGTGGCCCACGCGGCGCGGTGTTAATTGCCCATGACCGTGAAATGGGTGAAAAACTGGATAAAGGTGTTTTCCCTGGTGAGCAAGGTGGCCCACACGTCAACACCATCGCAGCAATCGGGTTGACCTTCAAATTGGCAACCACGGACGAATTCAAAGCACTTCAGACCCAGATTGTCAAGAACGCATTGGCGTTATCAGACGGCTTTAAAAATAACGGTGTCAGGGTGCCCTATAATGGAACTGACACTCACATGTGTCTGATTGACTGCAAAAGCTTCAAAGGTCCCGATGGCGTGCCGCTCAATGGTGATCTGGCGGCGCGCATTCTCGATTTGGCTGGCATTGTTGCCAACCGTAATACCATCCCTGGTGATCGCAGCGCGCTCTCCTCTTCTGGTATGCGCTTCGGCTCCCCCTGGTTAACCCAGCGCGGTTTTGTTGAATCTGACTTCACCAGGATCGCCGAACTAACAACGCAGTTATTCCGCGCCACCACTCCTTACCTGATGTGCGCCCGGTCAGGAAAAATGACCCGCGCCAAAGTCGATTTCAAGGTCTTCAGCGAAGTTTCACAAGCTGTTCGCGATCTGGCGGATTCGAAACCAAGCATGGACGAAGTCAAAACGCGCTCGTCTTACCCCCACTACTTCTATGTCGATGACAAGTTTGAAGGCGAACTGGTTGGGATCGAGCTTTCTGGCGAGAAGATCCGCTCATTTGCGACCTTTACTTTCACCAGTGACATCGAAAAACTTAACCCAGGCGAGAGTCAACCTACCAGCCTGCGCACCACTCTGGGGGAAGTAAAGGCTACACTAACCTGTGTTGACCCGCACAAATTCTTACTCACCGTATCGGCTGACAAAGCTGGTCTGACAGGCGCATGGCTCTCGGGTATTTCATCAGCCTTTATTTACTTCCATGAAGACAAATGCCAACGCGTTCCGGGACCCATCTCGATCGTACTCAGCGAACCCGGTGTCATGCTTGAAGGCCATCCGGTCGAGACAAAGAAACCATATTTCATCGGTATGACCAACAATTTTCCACAGCCTCCACTACCTGAGTTTGAATGGGTCGAGCCAACTGATCAGCCACTCAAAAGAACTGCTTTGTATGATACTCACGTCAAATTAGGCGCAAAGATCATCCCCTTTGCTGGTTGGGAGTTACCAGTCTGGTACAGTTCAGTGCTCGAGGAACACAACGCCACCCGCACCGCTGCCGGTCTCTTTGATGTGACCCACATGGGTGTTTTCCAGGCAGAAGGCCCTGATGCGGCTCTTTTCCTTGACTCTGTCACGGGCAACGATGTGGTTTCGTTGAGGATTGGAGAGTCTTACTACACGCACTTTATGGATCCGCATGCCAATGTCATCGACGACCTGCTGGTCTACAGGCGCGCGTATGACAAATTCCTTGTGGTGGTCAATGCAGCCAACGAGGATAAGGATTGGGCTTGGTTGAAGGCCATTCGTGAGGGTAAGGTTGTCGTAGACCTTGAACGACCGTACGCAGTCGTTCCGGGTCGCAATGTCATCCTCCGTAACCTCAAAGACCCCAAAGAAGGCGCGGATCGATTAGTCGATATCGCGCTGCAAGGACCCCGCAGCAAGGACATCGTGCTCAAACTTGCCAACCCGGCCGAACAACGCCGCATCTCACGCCTTGGCAAAACGCAGCTTTGTGAGAGTATCCTGGCAGGCATGAATGTTGTCGTTTCGCGCACCGGTTATACAGGCGAAAAGATGTGCTTTGAGATATTCGTTCACCCTGATGAGGCTCCCAAATTATGGGACGCGATCATGGAAGCAGGTACGCCGCTTGGTATGCTACCTTGCGGTCTCGGAGCACGAGACTCGCTGCGCACTGAAGCAGGTTTACCCCTCTATGGACACGAAATGGGTGGCGAATTTAACCTGACCGTCTCCGAAGCCGGCTTCCTGCCGTTTATCAAGATGAACACGCCCTGGTTTATTGGACGCACAGCCTTCCGAGAGCGCGACCGCATGCGCACTGGAATTGTGGCACGCTTCCGCTTCCTTGAGAAAGGCGTGCGCATGGCGCACCATGGCGACCCGGTCATGGACGATCGCGGCAGAGTGGTTGGCAAGGTAACCTCCTGCGCTATCGATCAGGAAGGCTACTTGACTGGTCAGGCTTTCGTGGACAATAAAACTGCTGTGGAAGGCACTCGCGTTTACATCTATCAAGGCGCCTCAGATAAGGAGCAAAAAGCCCCCGCCATCCTCACCATTGGCGACAGGATCGCGCTCCCCAGTCCGGCGACCATTATTAGTCGATTCGCAAAACTATAATCTGATCAATCAACAAAGGAGAGAGACTGAATGCAAACACACTGGGACCATCGCTTTGCTCACCGCACCTCGGGGATGAAGAGCTCCTTCATTCGCGAATTGCTCAAAGTGACCTCGCAGCCAGATATGATCTCGTTCGGAGGCGGTTTCCCCGCTGCTGAACTTTTTCCGCTCGAACGCACCCGGGAGGCGTGCGAAAAGGTCATCAAAGAAAATGGCCAAAAAGCGTTGCAGTACTCCTCCACCGAGGGATACACTCCTTTGCGCGAATGGATCTTGGAATTTACCGCAAAACAGGGCATCAAAGCCTCGCTCGACAATATCATGCTCACATCTGGGTCTCAACAAGCCCTCGATCTGATCGGGCGAATATTTATTAACCGCGGCGATCGTGTCATCGCCGAATCGCCCACGTATCTGGGGGCCTTGCAGGCCTGGAACGCTTACGGGGCCAGTTATGTCACCATTGATAACGACGATGATGGTCTCAACATTGACCAGTTGGAAGACCTGATTAAAACCAATATCAAGTTTCAGTATGTGTTGCCCAACTTCCAAAACCCGATGGGTGTCACTTTGTCACTGGAACGTCGGAAAAAATTGGTTGAGTTAGCCCTCAGGTACAGCGTACCGCTGGTGGAAGATGATCCTTACGGCGCGCTGCGTTTTGAAGGAGAGAATATTCCTCAAGTCGCGGCCATCGACGCTGAATACCACAACTGTGGTGCTTCGTTCACTGGCAATGTAATCTATACCAGCACTTTCTCGAAGATTCTCGCCCCAGGATTGCGTATTGGCTGGGTAATCGCACCACCGGAAGTAATCAAAAAGATGGTTCAAGCCAAGCAAGGCGCTGACCTGCAGAGTTCCACCTTTGACCAGTACGTTGCTTACGAATTAGCAAAAGGCGACTGGATCTATGACCATATAGAACTCATTCGCAAGGTTTACCACGAACGCCGCGATGTGATGCTGGAAGCCTTCGAGGAATTCATGCCTGCCGGCACCACCTGGACAACCCCCAAAGGCGGCTTGTTCCTGTGGCTGCGCCTGCCAGAAGGCTGTGACACCATCGAGCTATTTCCGATTGCTGTCGAAGAAAAGGTTGCTTATGTGCCTGGTCAGCCCTTCTATCCCATTGATGGACCCAGGAACACCATGCGCCTGAATTTCAGCGCATGCAATCCAGATCTCATCCGCGAAGGCGTACGCCGCCTGGGCAACATGGCAAAACGCAGCCTGGTGACCATCAAACGCACACCAAGTATGCGTACTAACGAGTAATCAACTCAATCAAAAAAAACAAGCTGACCGTCAACGAGTCAGCTTGTTTCTATTAAAGGGTTGTTTATTGTTTCCACAATTCAAAATGCGTCAAGACCGAACCGCCTATGAACTCGCGCAGAATCGAGTTGTTCGGTACGTATTCGCTGCCTGTCGGCAGGAACCATTCCAGGAACTTAAGCAGCCGTTTGGCTTCGATATGCGCTGGTGTGCCATAAGGCACCTGACGCAAAAGAGGCTCAACCAGGGGCTTGAGCGTGCCGAGTTCGTACGCCAGGGCGGTATTGAACATGGCATCGGCATTCTCCTGGTAGGGAAAGATATGACTCTTTTCCCCACGACGCACGGCTTCCCAGCGGTTGATGGTATCTTCAGCTGAATAACCCCGGTCACGGGCGTCTCGCACAATACGGCGTAACATACGTGTATCAGTGGTCGAGATGCGATTATGTCGGTCAAGGTTGAGCTGCGTCAGACAGGAAACGTATAGTTTAAAGGTGTTCTCCGGTTTGATATCTGTAAGCAAATCAGGGTTCAGCCCGTGGATTCCTTCCAGAATAACTATGTCGCCTTCTTTGAGTTTTGCGACCTTGCCGGGAACACTCCTGCCAGACTTGAAGTCATAATGCGGCATGGTGACTTCTTCGCCCTTAATCATACGGGACAAGTCTTGGTTGAGCCGTCTGACATCCATGGCATACAATGATTCAAAATCGAAAGTGCCATCTGGGTTACGCGGGGTCTTTTCGCGGTCGACAAAGTAATTGTCCATTTCCAGTGCGAATGGCGTAATACCGCGTGCGATCATCTGGATACTCAAACGTTTCGAGGTAGTGGTTTTGCCAGACGAGGAGGGACCGGCAATCAGAATGACAGAGATTTGATCCTTTTTTCGGTCAATTTCTTCGGCAATATCCGAGATCTGCATTTCATGCAGTGCCTCAGAGACCAGAATGACCTCGTCAATGTGCCCGTCTTCAATTGCGTCGTTTAGAGCACCCACTGAAGGGATGCCTAATTTTTGAAGCCAGTCGCCATAATCCCGGAAAGTCTTAAGCAAGGTCGGATAGCTGGTCATCGGTCCGAGCTCGGTCGGTGCGTGCCGTCGTGGAAAGCGTAATATAAAGGCGTCCCCGATGAGCTTCATATCAAACCATTTGATATAACCAGCGCTGGGAACCATGTAACCATGATGGTAATCACGGGTTTCGCCTGCACGATATAACACCAAGTTCTTGCGGTTGCGATACTTGAGCAAGCGCACCTTGTCATCTTCTCCGACTGACCTGAAATGAGCAATGGCCTCTTCAAGAGGTACAGTTTCACGCACAAACCTGACATCTTGCCTTACCATCTCACGCATACACCCGTCAAGCAAGTCCAATTCCTTTGCACCAAACCCCGGCAATCTTTCTACCTGACAATAATAACCACCTGAGGAGACAGAATGGTCAATGGCGATGGCAGCCTTCGGGAAGCAGGTTTGAAAAGCCGCTGTGAGTAAAAACGTCAGCGAGCGACGGTAAATGCGCGCGCCATCAGCGTCAGCCATTGTTACCAAGCGGATCTCTGCGTCACGCATGATCGGGAAGGTGAGTTCACGCAATGATCCATCGACAATTGCCCCAACGATCAGGGGGTTACCGTTTTCTTTTACCGGATCAAGGAAAGCTTCGAGCGTCGCCCCTCGTTTGCCGCTGATGATGCGACCATCATCGAGATAGAGCTCGATGGTTTTGCGAGGTTTGTCGATGAGCTGAAATTTGCTATCTGGCATGGTTTGTTGCTTTCTATTTGACAGTTACGAGAGGAATGATGGCAAAATCATCCGCTGTAAGGCTGGTTGCGGCCTTGTTGGAGGTTGGATAGGTCGAGAGTGCTTCGTTCTGGCCTGGGGTAAAGTCCTCCGGCAATGCCAGGTCGATCATGCGGGTATGGTTGGTATCAGACGGTGCCCCACCAAATTTATATTGGTCAGCAACAGCACTCACGTCACGAATGCGCCAAACCCCTTCAGCAGGGTAACCTTCCTGGCTCATGACAGCGATGGCATAACCCCAACTGGCCGGGTCACCTTCACCAAAGTATTCTTTAGGCACGGAAGCTATGATGGCTTTGCGACCAGCATCCACGTATAACTTGATTGCCGCGGTCGAACTGCTATCCGCAATCGGTTGTCCGGGGTTGGCGGGGTCAGGGGTAACTACTTGCGAGTTCCAACCCTCCACCCACACAGCCAGTTCCCAACCATTCTCAACCGCCAGGGCAGCGTTGCGTCCTGGCAAGAGCAAGCGTTCACCAGTCTTATTGCCGGGATCCTTATCAATATAAATATCGAAGGTCTGAACAGAGAAGCCGTTGGGAGAGTTCCAGCCGTTATTAATCTCTCCTTCCATGACGAAGGAAAAGACCAGGTTGGGTCCATCACTGGCCACTTGAACCGAACGAAGATCAAATGCGCCTGGATTGAAAACCCCATCTTTGGGATAAACATAACTGCCCGGTCCGCTGTCGTCCCCGGCTGGGTCCTGAATGTTAAAGATCTCTTCGAGAGGTCTGAATTCGTTATAACGCAATTCTGAAGCTGTTGTTTCAGGCCAATAAGCTTGGGTCGCGCTGAAATAAGTAACCATGCGAATAACGTTACCAGAACTAATCTCACCCAACGTTGCCAATGGAATTTGAACCTCGGCGGTATCTTCGTTTCCTGCCACATTACTGCCACTAAGCACTTCGCCAGGCTGCCAGCTGTCGTCAACATAATTGAATATGCCGACAGATTTTGTGCCAAAATTGATTCTGAGCAAGCGGTTGGCGGGACTTGGCAGTGTTGTACCTTCTATTGCGCTTCGCACTGTATTACTACCTCGCGCTAGTACTTCCAGGTACAGATCGATCGTGTCTGCTGCTGTGGCAGGTGTATCCAATGTCCATTTCAGATAAAGATTATCCGCATCAAAGACATAAGCATAATCGTAAAGTGTGTCGTTTTCACGGATGCGATAGTACGCTCCACTTGCCCAGGCTTCGTCATCCGGCGTGCCATCCACAACGGGTGTGGCAAAGGCTGAGGCTTCCTGATTGGCTTTAAGCGCTGCCGGCTTCACAATCGGCACATCCAAAAAGCTGGGTGGTTCCCTGTCGACCGAAGTGTAAACGCTCCTAAGCATGGCTCGGAAGCCTTCGTCGAAGTAACTATCCTGCCCGGAATCCTGATCGGTGCCATACCACCAGAACCAATCCGAGCCTTCCGCGCGGTACATGAAATTCGTTGCTTCAACCAGTTTTGCTGGGTCAATGCTTGAATCAGCACTGAATTCTTCGAGGTCCTTGCGCACCTTCAACAAAAGATCCCATCCCTGGGCTTCCTCCGTTTCACCAATCCATGTGTCATAATTTGGGCTGAACCAGGCTCCCTGGAAGAGTGTCGGCAGGCTGCGCTGTTCGGGGAAGAGCTGCAGATACTCACTGGGTGTAACGGTCATCAACTTGGGGGTATTGGTCACCATGCGATAGAAGGTGTTCAGAAATTCCTTGCCGTCGTTTTCATAGTTTTCCCAGGCGTTTTCACCATCTACAACAATTGTGATAATGTGTGGTTCGTTGTTGCCTTCATCCACAAATTTCTTCTGGATTTCCAGCAATCGATTCACCAGATCTTGAGCAGCTTCTTCACCCGACATACCTGCATAGGTAAACCCGATCAGGTCGGACATACGCCAGTCTCTGAAAAACACGGCCAATTGACCGCCATCCGGTCCATTGACAAAATAAGGTCGGTAGAGCGCGTCTGCGTCTTGAACGAGACCCTGGCTGTCACGTGGGAAGGCATCGCCTGACAACCCCAGACTTTTCACCAGTACTGGTTCTCCGGTCTGAATGTACTTATAGCCAGCATTGCTAATCATATCGATAACTTCACTGGCGACCGCGCCCTCACCCGGCCATAAGCCGCTCACGCCTTTACCGAACTCGGTTTCGTACATCTCAACGCTCTTCGCAAGCTGCGCTTCCGCGTCCTGTGGGTAAGCAAAAACTTCAGCTGGCATGGTCGCCTTGGAGTTGCCAATTAGCGCAAGATCAGTATTTGTGATTAAGGGCAGGATGGGATGCGCGTAAGGCGTGGTAGTGACTTCGATCAAACCCATCTCCTGTAATTGGCGATGCATGGGGATGACTTTCTTGATTAACTCCAGAATGCCGTCAAACAAGATGGGTTTATCTTCTTCGGTGAAGTCCCGGCCTTTATCGACCAAAGGTTTGAAGGGTTCCGCAGCCAGGTAATCTGGGTCGACCCAAGCCAGGTTGAACCAAATTTGCAGGTCGCGGAAGTCCTGTTCGGTGTATTTTTTCAAAGCGTTATTGATGGCACGTTCGTCACTTCCCGCTCTCAGGTCATAGAGCTCTCTGAAGCGCGGAAAACGGCTGATGATGTGGTCAAGATTGACATCAAAAAAACGCTGGAGGATGAAGGTCTTGTCTGCTTCGGTCAATTCGGCCGCATTTTTCTCGGCTAATACCCAGTATTTATCCTTGGCACCATTGGCGAAGTCGTTGATTTGCTCCATGAGTGTAGGGGTCAGGTTGATTGTGGCGACAAATCCTGGCACCATGGCAATGTTTTCGACCATATCCAGGTAATCTTTGGTGGCATGCACCCTCACCCAGGGACGGGTATAAACGCCATCTGCGTCTTTCGAGTACATGGGTTGATGCTGATGCCAGGTCAGGTTGATCGCCAGCGGTTGTTCAAACTCAACCTCGGTTGGCGTTGGCTCAACAGTCGGTTGCTCGGTTGGGGCGGCAGTTTCCACCTTGGCAGGGACTTCTGAGGGAGCTTGAGTCTCAGTGGGTAAGACTGGGGTGGTAACAGCACAACCAGCAGTGATGCCAATAACCAACCACAAAATCAAACTTGTGCGTATCGATTTCAAATATTTCTTCATTCTTTTTCTCCTACCAGGTGAGCTGGGCCACGAAGGCCTCGCCGCTGGCAATGATTGGCGCTAATGCAATTGTCTGGTCTGCATCGGTGAAAGTAACTTCTGTGAGGCTTGAGACGCCCCACAGGTCTTTTACCTGGAATGTGCCTTGATCCATTGTCCCAGGGTCGAGCGTGATCGTGCAGTCCTTGACTTCTGTGTTGCCGACGTTGATAACGCTCAGAACGACTTCGTCGTCTTTGGTCCGCAGGGTAGCATATAGTGTGCGGCAATCCGAGCTGAACGAGGCATAATCGCCGCTGTTCAGCGCTGGATGGGTGTTGCGCAAGTTGATCAGCTGGCGGTACCAATTCAACAGCGACTCAGGGTCGTTATTCTGTGTTTCAACGTTGGTTTCTTTCCAATCGCGGTTCAACTCTTCCCACGGAACACCAGTACTGAACCCAGCGTATTCCGCGTCTGACCATTGCATGGGGGTGCGCAAAAATTCGTCTGGCTTGTTGCCAAGCATGCCAATTTCTTCACCATAGTAAATGAATGGCATCCCGGGACCCGTCAGATAGGCAAACGAGGCCAATTTCAGCTTGCGTACGCGATTGCCAATCATCGATGCCACACGCTGCTGATCATGATTGGAAAGGAAAGTGCCGAAAGAATTGAGTGCGTTGGTTTCAAGCGTGGTGTTGTAGGATTTGATCAGACGGGATGGGTCTGGCGCAAAGATGGAGCCTTTCAGATCCTCAGCCAGGTCAAACGCGAAGAGTGCCTTCATACCCTCGCCATCGGCATACTTGGCAATGACCGCGTTCTCAGCCCAAACCTCACCGATAGTGAAGATGTCTGGTTTGATCGTTTCGAGATGCTTCGCCCAATCCTTGAACCATTGGATGTTGGAATCGGAATCCTGTAGAACCCCGTCTTCTTCGAACAGGTAGCGGGCCGCATCAATCCTGAAGCCATCAACACCGACTTCCTTCACCCAGAAATCACTGATCGCGTAGACTTCTTCGGTCACTTTGGGGTTGTGGTAATTCAGATCGGGCATTCCGCCCCAAAAAGCCCCGTAATAGTATTCGCCATTGCTGCCCTTGTGCCAGGGGTCCTGCCCCCAAGGACCATTGGTTCCCGGATCTTCTTTCTGCCACACGTAATATTCCTTATAAGTCGGGTCACCTCTCAACGCTGCCTTGAACCAGGGATGGTCGCTGGAGGTGTGATTGACGACAAAATCGATGATCACGCGGATGCCGCGTTCGTGACAAGCATCCAACAAGGCTTTGAAGTCATCCATGGTACCATAATCGGGGTTCACGTCCTTGTATTCGGTAATGTCATAGCCATGGTAGGAGGGCGAGGGCATAATTGGCATCAGCCAAATGCCGGTGATTCCCAGGTCGGTGGTGGTGTGGGGGTCGCCATCGTTGAGGTAATCCAGCTGTGAGATGATGCCCTGAAAGTCGCCGATACCATCGCCGTCGCTATCCTTGAACGAGCGCACAAAAATTTCATACCAGGTGGTGGCATCCCACCATTTTGTTGAGGCTTGTTCCAGTACGAGTTCAGCGCTCTGTGTTTCTGTTGCTGCCGGCTCAGTGATTGGGGGTACCGCAGTTGGCGCTGGTGTAGGGCTTGGTTGAACCTGACAGGCAGTCAGGGAAAAGATTAGTACAGACAAAATGAAGAACAGCGCATGCTTTTTCATAGTGATCTCATAAGCCGATTAAATGGTGAAGTTCACAAGTGGTAATTTTACCTGACTTGTTCAAGCTTTGTTTTCTGCCCTTTCTGAGACACAATTTTTACGTCAGAGGTTGGAGTGGGACGATCAACTCCGCTCCCTGGTTGGCAGGGCTATTCACCGCGCTGCCAACCTCCCAAGCTTGTAATAATTTGGAGTCAAGCGGTTTTAGGAGGGAGACCAACTCGGTTTGGCTGGTTGATTCCAGCCAGGTGTGGGTGGCTTCGCCTGTCAAAATCACCGGCATGCGCGGATGAACTGGCGACACAACAGCATTGGCAGCGGTGGTGATAATGGTGCAGGAGGTGATTCCCGCGATGCCAGGCATCGAGGACACCCCTTTGGGTTCCCAGTCGTCCCACAAACCAGCGAAAGCAAAAGGTGCACCGCTTTTTAGCGAGAAAAAATATGGGCGTTTGGTCTTGCCAGCTTGCTGCCACTCGTAAAAGCCATCCGTCAGGATCAGGCAACGTTTGTGCTTGAAGGAATTCTTGTAGGAGGGTTTTTCGAGCACGGTTTCTGCGCGAGCATTGATCATCTTGTAACCGATGGACGGGTCTGTCGCCCAGAATGGTACCAAACCCCAGCGCATCATCACCACATCCCGATTGGTTGGGTCGGGTACGGTGGGGATTTCCTGCGATGGCGCGATATTATATCTCGCCTTCCAGTCGATCGGCATTTGTCCCAACGCCAGTTGGGTGCGCACGTCATCGGCGTCAATCGCCATGGTAAATCTTCCGCACATGAGTTCCTCCGATGAGTAATTATACAGACTCCCCAATAGATTTGCTTGAGGATCAGAAGGTTACAATTTTGTCTTACGTCATGAGCGGGCTGCCTTTCGCCCGTTTACGGCAGAGAATTTTAGGTTCCTCTGCAGGGGTGACATATTCGCTGGTTACTTATGGGGATGACATAATCGCTGACTAACAACACGCTCTGTTCCTCGCTATTGACTCTCCCGCTCTCAACGAGTAAACTTATTAGTTGCGCCGGGAATTCGCCCGGGCACAATAGGTGAAGGTAACCCCAAGCGGGGTGAGAGGCACCGAAAGGAAATTGATTATGGCACACGAAGCGATTAACATCGACGCGCAAGAGCGCAAAGTCACGGGCAAAAAAGTTGCCCAACTCCGCCGCCAAGGGCTCTTGCCCGGCGTAATTTATGGTCGTCACATGGACAAACCCCTTACGATTCAGATGGACTTCCATTCCACCAGCTTACTGGCTTCAAAATTAAGCTCATCAACTCTGGTGACACTCAACCTGGAAGGCAAAAAATACAACGCCATCCTGCGCGATCGCCAACGCGATGTGATTTATGGTCGACTGACCCACCTGGACTTCCAGGCGGTCGCCATGGACGAAGTACTGCGCACCACGGTAGGTATTGAACTGGTGGGTGAATCCCCCCTGCTCAAGACTATGGACGCAGTCATCAACCAAGGTCTCTACAGCCTTGAAATTGAGTCCCTGCCCCAGAACATGCCCGAGCGTATTGAAGTCGATATCAGTGGTATCGTCTCCATTGAAGACGTCATCACCGTTGCTGACCTCAAGCTTGGCGATAATGTGACCATCCTGACCGATCATGACGAAGTGATCGTTTCGGTTACCTTCGCGGCTGCAGAAGCCGAAGAGGTAAAGGTTGCTGAAGTAGAACCTGAAGTCATGGAAAAAGGCAAGAAGGAAGAAGAAGCCGAGTAATTCCTCCTTATATTTTCAAAAACAGGCTGTTTCTGAACAGCCTGTTTTTTGTTACTCCTGAGAACTTAATACCTGCAATAGCTGCCAGGTCATGTGGGCAGTGGCCCCCCAGATGGTTTCACCATCGTAGGGTTGAAAATAACGGATGTTGTAGCGGTTACCTTCAAATTGGCGTTCCTGAGTATAAGAATTTTTAGGATCGTCCAACCAATCCAAAGGTACGCAGAAGACTCTCGCGACCTCTTCCTTGGAAATTTTCAGGTCGTATGGCCAGGGGATCATACCAATGACCGGCGTTACTCTAAAAAAAGAAATGAGATTCATTTCCGGCAGATGACCTAAAACTGTTACATCTGCTGGTCGGATACCTATTTCTTCCCAAACTTCGCGCAAGGCGGTGCGCTCAAGATCGCCATCATCGAGGTCATCTGCGGCACCTCCGGGGAAAGAGACTTCACCCTGATGCGTGCCCACCCGATCCGTGCGGCGGGTGAAGAGTAAATTCCAACCTTCTTCGGTAACAATAAGTGGCATCAAAACCGCAGCAGGATAAAGAGTTTGCCCCAGCATGTTAGGTCTGGAAAGTTCAGAATAGTTTTTGGACTCCTGCTCCCATTGCAACAGGCGGTTGCCAAGGTCGTCAGGTATGACGAGCGAACTCATGCGCGTTTTTTGGGTTTGATGTCAACCAGGCTCAGCCAATGGCCTACAAAAAGAAAGATGACACTGCCAATGATCGCGCCGCCCAAGCGCATCGTCCCAATGGTCAGAAAACCGAATCCTGAGTTGTCAGCGATCAAGTGTCCGACCACAGTTCCGACCAAACTCAGGGCAAGGTAAAACAGCAGCTTCCAGAAACCGCCGTCCTTCCATAGATGAAATAACGCCCCCAACAATACGGCGAAAATTATTCCAAAAAGGAAAGATGGAAAATTCATTTAATGACCTCAAATTCCTGACTGTCAGCCGCGCTTACAATCTCCGCGCTCCCCAAACAGAGATCGCCATCATAGATCACCAGTCGCTGACCTGCAGTAATATCTCTCAACGATTTATCAAGTTTGACGATGATATCACTGTTTCCGATTGTGCTAAAGCGCCCCAACACAGGTTGCGCAGCAGAGCGAATCTTCATTTGATTGGGTTTGGTGAAATCTGGCGCTTCACCACTGACCCAGCTAAGGTCGGTTGCCCGGATTACGTCGCGGTTCAAATTTGCACTGATATCGACTACCAAGGTATTGGTTGCGACATCTTTCTCTAACACGTAATAAGGCTCGGGGGCGGCTACGCGGATGCCTTTACGCTGCCCAATGGTGTAAAGCGGCAGCCCCATGTGCTCGCCAATGAGTTTCCCATCACTCGTGCAAATCGGTCCGGGAACAAGGCTTTCTGAGGCGTACCTCTTCAGAAATTCTTCTTGCCCCCCAGCCTCGAGGAAACACAGATCCTGGCTATCAAGTTTTGAAAAATCAGGCAAACCCGCTTCAACCGCTATCGCCCGCACTTGAGTCTTATGGTACTCGCCCAAGGGGAAAAGCATACTCTGAAAGGTTGATTGGGGCAACGCGCTCAGAAAATAGGACTGATCTTTTTTAGCATCCTTGCCCTTATAAAGCTCTACTACTCCATGCGCATCACGCTTGAGGATGGAATAATGCCCTGATGCCAGGTATTCAGCACCATTCGAACGGGCATATTCGAGCAGTGCCCCCCATTTGATCTTGCGATTGCAATGCACACACGGGTTGGGAGTGAGACCAGATTTGAGCTCGCGCAAATATTGACTAATTACATCTTCCTGAAATTGCTCTCGATAGTCAAGTACTTCATGCGTCAGACCGAGTTTTGCACAGACTTGCTCGAATCGCTCAATGGTCTGCTCCGCTTCTTTCACCTTGTGTAATGGTGACCACAAGCGCAAGTGTACTCCGTGGACGCGATAACCCGCTTCCAATAAAACTATTGCGGAGACAGAACTGTCCACGCCACCACTCATTCCTAAATACACCAGAGGTTTCTTCATTAGCACGCTCCTATTTTACCCTGTTGTGGCGCTCTGATACAATCATCAATATTATTCCGGGACTTCGTCACGCACGGTAATTCTTTTGAGGTAAATTTCTATGAAATTTTGTGACTCGCATTGCCATCTTGATTTTGATGCCTTCGACGCTGACCGCGCCGAGGTAATAAAACGCTCAAAGGAAAACGGCGTCACCACCATCATCAATTGCGGCCTCAACCTGGAGAGTTCCAAGAGTGTCGTTTATCTGGCGCAAGCCTGCCCTGGGATGCTCTATGCGGCCATCGGAATTCACCCCAATGACGGCAGCGATTACACCCCAGATAGCATTGCGAGATTGCGCGAGATTGCTGGGCAACCCGGGGTGGTCGCGATTGGTGAGATTGGTTTGGACTATTACCGGGACCACACCCCTGCCGCTTTGCAGAGAGAAATGTTCGAAGCACAACTGGCATTGGCGGCTGAGCTTGACCTGCCAGTCATCATACATAATCGCGAAGCCTCCTTTGACCTCGTGCCGATGCTCAAGAACTGGGTGAGCAACTTGGAACCTCACCTACAAATAAAGACACAACCAGGCGTGCTGCACGCCTATACCGAAGGCATCCAACTGGCAGAAGAAATGGTTGAGTACGGTTTTGTTTTTGGCGTCGGCGGACCGGTAACCTACGCGAATGGACAGGAGCGCCGCAAAGTGGTTTCAGCTCTGCCACTGTCAAAGATCTTGTTGGAGACTGACGCGCCTTTCCTGACCCCTCAAGCCCACCGAGGGCAACGCAATGAACCCGCCTACATCCCACTCATTGCCTGGCAGGTAGCCGAGTGTCTGGACCTAACGATCGAGCAAGTTGCTTTGGCAACAACCCAAAATGTGAAGTCTTTATTTCGAATCTAAAATCACTGCTTATTGTGCTTGGCCTCACCCAATTGATACTCTGGCACAAAGGTTTGATCGCTCATGGGTGGACGGACGTAACTGCTGTCCTCCTGCCGGGGTGGCAGCTGCAAAGGCGCGGGGGTTAAATCCTCATAAGGTATCTGCTTGAGTAAGTGGGCAATGCACGACAGCCTGGCCATTTTCTTATCGTCCGCGTTTACCACAAACCAAGGCGATTGCTTGGTGTCAGTGAATCTGAACATCTCGTCTTTGGCTTTGGAATACTCAACCCATCTGACCCGCGAAACCAGATCCATCGGGCTTAACTTCCAACGCCGGGTAATATCGTCATTGCGCGACTGGAAACGCTTCTCTTGTTCTTCGTTGCTCACAGAGAACCAATACTTGATCAGGATGATGCCTGACCTGAGCAGCATCCGTTCAAATTCCGGCACGCTTCTAAAGAACTCGTCTACCTCAGCAGGAGTGGCAAAGCCCATCACCCGTTCGACACCAGCACGGTTGTACCATGAGCGGTCAAACAAAACCATTTCACCGGCAGCCGGGAGGTGTTGGACGTATCGCTGGAAGTACCATTGACTCTTCTCCTTTTCGGTAGGAGTCGCGAGCGCCACAACGCGAACGATTCTGGGGTTGAGCGTCTCTGTAATGCGCTTTATCGTGCCGCCCTTGCCAGCCGCATCGCGACCTTCGAAAAGCACTACTACCCTGAGCCCTTTCTCCTTGATCCATCCTTGCAATTTGACCAATTCGATTTGCAACTTGCCTAATTCAATTTCGTAATCTTTCGCGCTGATTTTCTTTGAGTGTTCTTCTGGATCACTTGCATGTGTGACGGGAGATTCTTTTTTTCCAGAGGTCGATTTGTCGTTCTTTTTTGCCATAACACACCTCTTCTCAGATATGTCGTCCGATTAACTAATTTCGGTTGGATAAACTATCCCGTTTGAAATCGACAAACCGATAACCCACACCGCGTTCAGTCAATATATATTTCGGGTCGGTGATATCTTCTTCCAGTTTCTTGCGTAAATAATTGATATAAAGTCGGACGTAATGCGGTTCGTTCTCGTATTCATAGCCCCAGACCTTGCTCAAAATCTGGTCGTGGGTCAACACCCAGCCCGCGTTCTTGACCAGGTGATACAACAAACGATACTCAGTCGGTCTAAGTTTGACTTGTTCGTCATTGATGTACACTTCGTGACGCCCAAAGTCGATCTTAAGCCTGCCATCCACGTCGATGATGCCTTCCTCATCTTCGTCACCATAATTGCCGCGTCGCAACACTGCACGAATGCGGCTGGTCAGTTCACGTGGGCTGAATGGCTTGGTGACGTAATCGTCCGCGCCAAGTTCGAGTCCTCTAATTTTGTCTTCTTCTTCGCCTTTGGCGGTCAACATAATGACTGGGGTCGGCCCGACCTCGCGCACCATCTTGAGCACAGTAAAGCCATCCACGTCCGGCATCATCACATCCAGTAAAATCAAGTCAGGGATGGTCGCACGCAAGCGATCCATAGCCTGAGCACCGTTATTGGCTTCAATGACCTCGAAACCATCATGCTCCAGGTTCATGCGCATCAAGCGCACCAGACCTTTTTCGTCATCTACGATCAAAATTCGTTGTTTTTTAGGAGATTTTTCCATCATTTCCTCTAATCTATGGTCACCATGATTACGCTGATATTATCGGTGCCTCCCTCGGCATTTGCCAAATCCACCAGCTTTTGGGCTGCAAAAATATCACGGGAAGTCGAGTTGAGCATCCCAGCCAGTTTTCTTTCTCTCACCAATCCCCACAGGCCGTCCGAACATAAAAGTAATTGGGTGTGTTCCTTAAGCGGTCGCTGGAGCAGGTCGATCTTAAAGCCTTCTTGTTGCCCGATGGCTCTGAAGAGCACATTGCGCGAAGGATGTTCGCGGGCTTCTTTTTCAGTAATCTGCCCAAGTTCGGTTAGTCGCTGCACAACGCTATGATCCGTTGTCAGTGGGGCAAAACTGGTATGTGGGGAGGCAAGGTAAAGTCTTGAATCACCCACATGAGCTGCGTAGAGAATCTGATTAAGCACAAGCGCGACTGTCAGTGTTGTACCTCCTCCAGAGACTTGCTTTAGCACAGCGTCATGCGCCCCAAACACTGCTTTTTCCAACGCTTCATTGACTTCGGTGTCACTCATTTTCTTCTGCCCAAGCCTCATCGGGTCAAAGACCATGCGCATCAGGCTGGCATTCGTGTTTTGTACTGCCAAATTGCTGGCAACTTCTCCGTTAAGGTGTCCGCCCATGCCGTCAGCAACGATGAATAGACCGAAAGTGAAACTTGCATCGCAGGTCAGGATGGTGGCACTGAAAGCGCTAAGGGCATCCTCGTTATGGTCACGGGTCAAGCCCACTGATTGGGCAGTTTGATATTGGATGCTGGGAAGATATCCTTCTGGAAACGGATGATAGGCTTTTTCACGTTCTGATTTGCCTGGTTGATTTCCAAACAATCCCATTAATCCTCCAAGGTCTGGTGTTTAGGGGGTTGGTGTCGTCAGATCGACTACATCCAGAAAGGAATCCACTGACCACCCCGTGCGATTCTTGTCATAAGAGGCTTCGATCTGCCACCAAGTGTAATTATCGGATTGCACCGGTCCACCGATCACTTTGAAGACTTCATCATCCATGGCCATGAACCGAATTTCAGCGGCTGTGCTGGCTTCCGCGCGCATCCTGAGACCGGCTCCCTCTGTTCGTCCAACTTTGACGTAAACGCCAACGCCAATCACCCCGGAAGGCAATATCATGGGAGCTTCTGGTGTCGGTGTAGCCATGGAAGTAGGCACGATCACAATCGGTGTTTCTGTCGGCGCAGGAATGATGGTGATAGCCTGAGAGGGATTAGGTTGAGCACTGGGGGAGTCTTCTCCCCCCAACATGAGGATGAGCGTATACCCAAGCAAGAAGAGTAACCCAGCCACAATCACAGCGGCCAGAATGCTGAGTGGGTGAATGCGATTGGATGACTTGGACGAATTGACCATAAGCTTGTCTGTCAAAATTATAACCTAACCGCTTAGGTTCACAGAGAAATGTCTCATGCTCAGGAGCGTACTTTTTCAGAAGGCATTTTATCTCACCCTTGTCCTAATTTAGTTTAAACGAAAACGGACGGCTTCATATACAGTCGTCCGTTTTGAGTTTAGTGAGCGATTATTCTTCTTCCTTGACCTCACGGGCACGGGCGTCCATGATCTCTTTGGCCAGGTTGTGAGGCACAAGGTCGTAATGGTCGTATTCCATGGAAAAGTGACCGCGGCCGCCAGTCATTGAACGCAAACTGGTGGTGTAGCGCATCATCTCAGAGAGCGGCACCGTGGCGGTCACGGTGGACTTGCCGCGTTCGGTGTCCATACCCTGCACACGCGCCCGACGGGTGTTGAGATCGCCCATGATGTCACCCATGTGATCTTCCGGAATAACCACGGTTACCTTCATGATTGGTTCATACAACACTGGGTTGGCATCCCTGAAAGCCAATTTGAAGGCTTCCCGACCTGCCACTTCAAAAGCGATTGGTTTTGAGTCAACCGGGTGTTCCTTGCCATCAATGATTGAAACACCGACATTGTGTACCGGGTAACCAGCCACGACGCCTTCCTTCAATACAGCGCGGATGCCTTTTTCAATGGGGCCCATGTAGTTGCTGGAGATAGCGCCACCAAAAACATCATTCTTAAAGGTGAAGTCCTCACCCTCGATCGGGAAGACCTTCAGGGTGACTTCGCCGAACTGACCTGAGCCGCCGGTCTGTTTCTTGTGGCGGTGCATCGCGGTGGCTTCCTTGGTGATGTGCTCCTCGTAAGGCACCTTGGGTTCAAGCAAGTTGATAAACAATTGGAATTTGTGTTCCGCTCGCTTAACTGCCACATCAATGTGCTGGTCGCCCATGCCAAACAAAAGTGTCTGATGGGTGGCTGCTTCCATGGTCCAGGTGAGCGTTGGGTCTTCTTCGGTCAGACGGGTCAATGTGGTGCTCAGTTTTGCTGCATCAGACTGCGTCTTGGGAGTCAAAGCAACGCGGTAAAGTGGGTTCGGATATTTTGCCGCTGGCAGGACGATGTGGCTCTCTTTGGTGGTGAGGGTGTCGCCAGTGGTAGTAAAACTGAGTTTGGCAACCGTGCCGATGTCTCCGGCGTGGATAGTCGAAACGCTAATGTTTTCCTTACCCATCGGTACTTGCATGCTTGCCAGGCGTTCTTCCTCGCCTTTGACCGAGTTCCACACTCTGATATCAGAGGTCATCGCGCCGGAATAAACCTTAAAGAAAGTCTGCTTGCCTACGAATGGATCAGCGGTTGTTTTCCAAACATACGCAGCCAAAGGACCCGCATCGCTGCATTCCAACTGCACTTCACCTTTGGGGGTAGTCGCGGTGGCAGCCGGGCGTTCGTTAGGAGCTGGGGAAAGCGCAACAATCGCATCCAACAGTGAAACCAGACCGAGATTCCTACCGTAAGCACCCACCAACACCGGGATAATGTTGCTGTTTTGGATAGCTTTGCGTAAACCAGCCAGCGCTTCTTCAGCGGTCAGATCACCGTTCTCAAAATATTTTTCAAGTAAGGCGTCGTCGCCTTCAGCGGCAGCCTCAATCATTTTACTGCGGGCTTCTTCGGCCTCGGCTTTGTAAGCATCCGGGATCTCGACCACCGTCTTGCCATCACCTTTATAGGCCTTCATGGTGATCAAATCGATCACGCCTTGGAATTCAGTTTTCTCACCCCAAGGAATTTGCATCAGGATCAAACGATCATCGACCTCGTTTTGGACAGAGGTTAGTGACTTCCTGAAGTCGGCGTTCTCACGGTCCATTTTGTTGATGACCATAATTCTTGGCAACTTGAAGGTGTTGGCATAATTCAGCGCCACTTCAGTGCCCACTTCCATACCGGCAGTCGATTCGACCAGAATTAGAGCGCAATCGGCGACGCGCATCGCTGAAACCACCTCACCAACAAAGTCGGTGTAGCCTGGTGTATCCAGAAAATTGAGCTTGAGGTCTTTGTAGAAAATCGGGATCACAGAAGTGAAGAGAGAAATACCCCGGCGCTGTTCTTCCTCGTCGAAGTCCGAAACCGTTGTGCCGTCCTCGATCCTACCGATGCGGGTCGTGCCGCCTGTAAAATTCAGCAGGTTCTCCACGAGCATGGTTTTGCCGGAGTTGCTGTGAGATGCCAGGACGATGTTGCGAACGGATGCGGTTGAGTATTCTTTCATTATTGTGCCTTCCTTAGTATCGATTTGGGTTGTTTTAGCCCAGACAATATTAAATTTAAGCATGCAAAACATGCCGAATTTTTATTATATCAAAGAGTCAACTGGTTTTGAATTGCAAATTGGTTTTGACACGCAATTCCCAAATTCGTTGAATCGCGCTCCGACAGGTCCTTGACAGATGATCAGAATTTATCGCTCCACCGCAAACTGCCTGAAAAACCAATTACCGCTGAACGCCAAAGAAGTAGGTCAACGGGATGTGCAACCGTTTCGCCCAGTCATTCTCGTGATGACTATCGCCAGGAAAAGCCCAGGTCTGAAAGTCTCTGCCCTCCATGTAGCCTTTGGTTCGCAACAATCCATCCACTTTGGCTTGCCAAGGGGCATAAGCTTCATCCAGTCCCTGATCGCCACGATCAAAGTAGAGCTTGTGCTCACCCGGTTCAGGCAGGTTTTCCTCAAGGTAGTCGAGCATAAACTCCCCGGTGATCGGCCAATGGGTCGAGAGGCAGCCCGCCATCCCAAATACATCCGGATACTCGCACAGCCCATACAACGAGATCAAGCCACCCAAGCTGGAGCCCATCAATGCCGTGTTGTTCGCTTCAGGTTTGGTTTGATAGTGTTCATCCATGAAGGGCTTTACCACTTCCACCAGATAACGCAGATAATCATCGGCTTTGAACTGTTCACTGGTCATTTTTTGAAAGGTCTTCTGAGAGTTGATTAAAGCCAACGCTTCATCGGACTGCATCGGTTTTTGAGGCATGTAATCGCCCATCCGATTTAGCGTGCTGGTGATGCCAACCACTATGGGCGGATCAATCAGACCCTGTTCGGCAAGTGTGCTGATAGTTTCTGCCACCCGCCAGCCGCTGCCAATCAGTCGGGTGGAACGAAACAAGTTCTGTCCATCATGCATATACAGCACCGGGCGGGGACTCTCAAAACCTTCAGGCAACCACACATCTACTCTTCTCCGCGAGAGTCCGGGGAACGTCAAATCACGATAAGTGTCCAATTGATTTTTCATGCCCTAATTATAGTAACATCTGAGAGATTCTTATATCATTGAGTGCAGGAATTCGTGGAAGTTTCTTGATCTTCCGCATGCACCATTTTGTTTTTACTGTCTTACTTCGGGTAAATGGCAAATCAGTTACAATTTCTGTCATGAAACGCGCTAAAAGGCCGCTCCAGAATTTGTTCGTTTTAGTGAGCATCGTTTTTCTCGCTGCCTGTGGTGGCGGTGGAAAGAAGCCCAACGTGCCCATCCCAACCGTGGTGGCTGTGCTTGAGAAGCCCTACGCGGACGTCGGGCAGCATGCAACCCCAACAATTATCCCAAACCTGACTGTTACACCCAGTAGGAATGAGCCCACTTTTGAAATACCTCAGCCAGAAGCAACCGCCACACCCCAGTCGCCTGTCATCAACCCGACAATTCCCGACATCCGCCCGCCTACAAACGATAATTCTTATCCAACAGGCAATGTCCCCACGGTTTCTTTTCAACCGACGCCAGCCCCATCTCCAACCGCAACTTTACCCTCACCTACAGCAAATCCGAGCTTGCCTATCGGTTTAGCCAGCGGTTCAGCGGTGTTCACGCTGGATCGCGAGATCCGTACGCTCGAAAACCAATCTTTTACTGCTGTAAACACTGATCAATCCGCGGTTTGGACGCGCAACACCGCCCAACTCTCATTGCTTTCGCCATCTGCGAATTGCTCCGGTCAAAGCTCCTCGCTGACCAACAGCCTGGGAAGCGGTTTGAATGCCTGCCTGCTCTCCATGGAAGGCAGCACGCTGAGCCTAAGCGGCGGAAACGTGACCACCCTCGGGGCGGGTTCGGGCGGTCTGTTCGCGCTTGGGAATGCCAGTAAAGTTGTTTCCAACCAAACCTCAGTGACCACAGCCGGTGATGGCGCACGTGGAGCCAGCGCGGAAAATGGTGGCAGCCTTGAGCTAAACGGCGTTAACCTGACCACTGTCGGACCAAATTCTTCTGGTGTTTCCATCAATTTAGGCGGTTCCAATGCCATGCTGCGTGATACGGTGATCACCACCAGCGGAGCTAACTCCCCATGCTTCTACAGCAACGTGACCTTGCGCACAGAAAATGGCTCGTGCACTGCAAGCCAGGCTGAAGCGGCGATCGTCGAAAACAATGGCAGCCTTGAGTTGAGGGACTCCGATCTTGCTTCCAATGTGCTTACCCGCTGGGGGGTCTTACTTTATCAGAGCACTTCACGCGACGCCAGAACCGCCGAAGCTGAGTTCACCATGCGAGGTGGCGTTTTGAATGTCACTGATGTCAATAGCCCCGTTTTCTTCGTCACCAATGTAAATGCTGTGATTACTCTGGGCGAGGTACTGGTCAGAACCACCTCGGGGGTCATCCTTAAAGCTGGTGGTCAGGACAACTGGGGCACGATCGGTGAAAACGGTGGCAGTGTGTCGTTAATGCTCACCCATCAGGAACTGAAAGGCGATATCCAAACGGATCGCTTGAGTTCGGTGGTGATCCAGATGCGCGAGAATTCCGTTCTTGAAGGTGCCATCAATCCCGTCGACACCGCTCGCAGTCTGGCTCTCAGTCTGGATGCAACTTCCAGCTGGACATTGACCAGGAACTCCTACGTTCCCCAGATTTCCGGGGTGGTGCTGGTTGACAATCGGGTAGTGAATATCACTGGCAACAACTTCAACCTGTATTATGACCCGGCGCTGTCGAGTACATTGGGTGGCAACACCTATCAACTCACCGGTGGAGGCATATTAGCACCACACCCGTAATCGACCCGTAATCGATTCGTCTAAAACTGACCGTAACAGGTATAATCAACGCAGTCAATTTACCGGAGGATCCATTTATGAAGACATATAAGCTTGATCAGTCGAAGCTCGACAAGGAAAAGAAAAGCATCATTTTGATGTACGGCATCACCCTCTTAGTCCTGATTGCTATTGCGGTGTCAATTAACTGGGGTAAAGAAACCATGCAATCACTTATGTGGCTGGTGCCTTTGATGGCTGCAATGTACATTTTCATGGGCTTTCGCTCTTACAAACAACGCAAAGATTTCTATGAAAACTATACGCTCGAATTAACCGAAGATACGCTGGCTCAGAATCAGCCAAAAATGCGTGAACTAAAATTCGCCCTGGCAGACATCACTAACGTCGAAGTACAGTCGAAGGGCACGCTGATTTCGATCAGGCAAGCCAAAAACGTACTGGGCATCTCAAAGGACACAATGAAATTGGCAGATTATGAGGAGCTAAAAGACACGCTGCTTGACTGGGTAAAGCGCAATAGCAGCCAAACCGAACAACCCATGGTACAGCTTGAGGACCAACCCATTGAGGGAGCGTTCAGCGACGTTGTGGAAGAAGCTGACAATTCGGGCGATGAAGTAGCGGAGATTGCTGAAGAAACGGCCAACGATGTTGCAGAAACCGCAGACGACTTGGCAGACGACAACGCCTGAACAAACAAGACCCAAACCTAAGCAGTCTAAATTGAGGCTCCGCATGGAGCCTTTTTTCATATCAGCGCAAACGTTTGATCATCTTCCAAGCGGGTTCGTGGACATACTGGACCACCCCCTGGTCGTCCTGATAGCTCCAATCGCCTGGGTCAGAACCGATCACACGGTAACCATGCGCCTCATACATGCGCCTGGCATCCGGGTTATCCCTGGCTACATTCAGCCGTAGCCAGATAAAGCCTCGCAATACCAGCTGATTCTCCACAAATTGCAGCAGATGACCGCCGATGCCGAGGTTGCGCCAGGTCGGTTTGACCCTGAAGGAAAACAGATAAGCTCGCGTGTATCCATCGGCAATTTTGGTCTGTCTGGAATTTAACAAGATAAATACTTGCCCAATGATCAGTTTTTGAGAATTTTCGGCTACCCAAATCAGCGAAGCCCCTTGCAGGCTGCTGGCGTAGTGTTGGGCATAAAGATTGTGAAAATGTCGATACTCGCCGTCCCATTCCAGTGCGGACAAATCCGTGTCGAGCAATGGCCGAATGTGGATTTGCTCACCGTCGGATGTCAGATAGTCTGTTTCAACCTGGATAGAAGACATCATCGGGAGTCAAGCAGTCTTTTAAGGAGATCTTTTTCTTCCGCCGCGCTTTTTACCAAACCGTCCAACCAGGCAGTACGCAAAGCGCTGAGAACTTTCTCGTAATAATCGGAGGGAGGAATGCCCTGAGCTCTTAGGTCGGCACCGGTGGTTATCTGTTTGACCTTGTGCCATACAGTGAGGTAGCGCTCGATTAGTTCCTGTGCCTTTTCACTCTCAGCAGAAATTCTCACTACTTGCGATGCAATAGTATTGTACTTATCCAACTCGCCAACTATCTCACTGGGATTGCGCCCCATCAGATGCGGCAGCTTGCCGCGCAACTGACCTGTTTGCTGGATGGTCTCAATCAACCGGGCTGGCATACGCAGCCGGCGTCCAATACTATCTACTGCTTCAATGGAAAGGTCTTCCAACCACAAACAATAGCTGAATATCTGAAGCAGGTTGAGTCCATCCCGAACAGGTTCTGGACTATTAGTTATCTGTTGACCTAAGCTGCTGTACAATCTTGTCAGTCGTTGGGAGATTTGTTCAGACCACGGCATAGCCGGGTGGATGGCAGTCAGAATGCCAAGATCGTTCAGACGCTCAAGCATGGGGATGACTTTTGGCTCGTTGAGGATCAGACTAAGTTCATGGTAGATACGCGCACCAGAGAGTTCATCGAACAGTCCCAGACTATCTTGCATCAACTCAAGCGTGCGTTCCTCAATCTCAAAATCAAAGCGCACTGCAAAGCGTACCGCGCGCAATATCCGTGTGGCATCGTCCACGAACGAGAGCGCATGCAAAACACGAATTTTCCCCGTTTTCAAGTCGGCGTATCCGCCCCAGTAGTCGAACAGCCGGCCATAGTTTTCACCATCCAGGCGCAGTGCCAAGGTGTTAATGGTAAAGTCGCGCCGGTGCAGATCCATCTTAATGCTGCTGCGTTCGACGGTAGGCAGCGCCGCCGGACGATCGTAAAACTCGGTGCGGGCTGTGATCAGGTCCAGGCTTTCAGGCAACTCAACCTGTGCACCTTCAGGAGTACTGCCAATTTTCTCTGCAATGGCTGCTTTCTGGTCGCCAATCAACCACTTTGCCGTGGCGAACCGATTATGCGATACCACACGACCGCCAAAACGCTCTGAAAGATGCCGGGCGAAGCGAATGGCATCGCCTTCGATAACTACATCAAAATCAAGGCTGGGTCGGTTTAACAGCAGGTCACGCACGAAGCCGCCCACGATGTACGCGGCAACCCCCACCGATTGCGCTTCACGGGCAATGGTTTCGAGCAAGGACAAACGGGCTGGCGGAATGACCTGTCGTAGAATTGCTACAACTTCTTCTTTGGCAGGCAATAATAGCGGCTTGGCACGTGCTTTGATCATATCGGTGCGCGTCACAATGCCGATCACTTCGCCAGTGGAAGGGTCCCTCACAGGCACCTGTCCCCAACCACTTTCCGCCATGACATCCTGCAACCTCGCCACGGTCGCGTCGGGTTCTATGGTCACATTACCAGCGGTCATCAAAGCGCCAACATTAACGTCAAGCTTGTGCGCCATTGCCCGGTCGACGTTGCGACGATTGAGCAAGCCAATTACCTTGCCATCCGCTACCACTGGATAACCTTCAAAGCCGTAACGCTGCATCAGTTTCTGAGCTTCTTCCACTCGTGCAGAAGGGCTGAGAATCAGAGGTCGGCCGGACATGATTTGGCTGACCCGCAACGAAGGTATCACGATCGCAGGCAATAATTCCTCGACTTGCGCTGCCAGCTTGCGTAATGCAGAAGCATCGTTGCTATCAGGTTTCGCCTCCGTACGGATGAGGGCAGATGCCGCACGGCGATGACCTCCGCCACCAAAATGCCTGGCAAGTTGGCCCATATCGATGTCATCCGTGGTCGATCGGGCTACCAGGCGAATGCCCTGACGCGTTGAAACGAGCAAGACCAACCCATCGGGGTTGAGGAAATCGCGCATTTTATGGGCAACACTTGAGATTTCGTCAGTGATGTCCTGGGCATTGGCTTTGCACAGCAAAACGATATGATTCTCAATCTCCAGGCTAACCAGGTCACGTAGCAAGCGGTCGTAAAGCTGCTGCTGGGCACTGGAGAGAGGTGGGTTGAGATAGGTGGATGCCAGGTTGAGATCCGCGCCTTGTTCGAGCAAGAAAGCCGCAGCATACACATCGCGTGGAGTAGTAGAGGTGTATGAAAGGGAACCTGTGTCCTCATAGATACCAAGCAACATGAGTGTGGCCGTGGTGATATCCAAACTCAAACCACAAGGCTTGATTTGTTCCACCAGGATGGTAGTACAAGCTCCCGTTTCGTCCAATTGATAGATCCAATCGGGATTGGTCTGGGCTTTTCGGGGATGATGATCGTAAACCTCAACCAGCGTTCGTTCGGAGCTGCCCTTGACTGTCACCAACGACTGAGTATCCACCAGGGTGATACGTTCAATTGCCTTTCCGGAGACTTCCTGGAAAGCGCTCAGCCCCAACTCTGCTGCATAGTGGCTGGTAAATGCCGCCACATTACGGTTGACCTGACGCGGCAGGATGGGGACCGCCTCTGGGAACAGCAAATGCGCGGCCTTCAGACTGCCGATCGCGTCAAAATCTGCTTGTTCGTGCGTCAGGATAAGATGCATAAGTTAATCCACCAACCAAGCCATCTGGTCGTTCAAGTTGTAAAAATTATAAATGGATTGGCTGAGCCGTGCAAAAATCCGCTCGCCCGTCTCGAACACCAATTGCTCTTCGGTATGGATAAAAATCACCAAAACGAAATCGCCGCCAGGGGTGTAGATCACACCGGCGTCGCTCATAGTGTGCAAGTAGCCGTCCAAGGCCACCACCCAGCCGTGTTTGTGCGCGGCGACTGCTGATGGCGGCAGACCGCTCTCAATCAGCGCGCCGATGCGGTTGTTCCGCAGAAAGCCCAACATGGTTTCGCATTCGGTTTGAGTGACCTGACCGTCAAACAAAGGTTGGGCAGGGTCCAACGAACATTGGTAGATGCGCATCAGCAGGTCGCCAGCTTCGGAGGGCACGGTTTGATTATAAAAATCGGGGTCGAGATAGACATCCCGCCGTGAATTGGCAGGCGTGTCAAATTTGCGTAAGAGCGGAGAACCCGGCTCAAAGTAACCAGCCAAAAAAGTATTCTGGTAGCCAAGCTCTTGCATGTCCTCAGTGACAATCAATGGACCCCGGTTGTTATCGAGATACGTTTTCATCAACGCGTCCGCGGGAGGGTTGAGCGATTGGGTAATCGTCGCGTTCATCCAACCCAGTGCCAGGTTGGGTGTTGGTTCTTCGGTGCGGCGCATCACAGATACCATCACCGGGATTTTTACCGTGCTTGCCCCGGAATAAGCCACATCGACAGGCACATCGCTTAAGTTGCGTTGGGCGAAGTGTATCAACTTTCCGGTCGCCGGGTCTGCCAGGTAAACCTCAGCTAACCCGCGGAAGTTTTCGCGGATGAGTTGTTGCTTGAGCATCACCTGGAGGTCAGCCCAATCAGCCCCGCCTGCTTGGGTGATTTCCACCTTGAGGTCAACGACGCGTTGATCAGGGGATGTTAAAGCAGCACTGACCAGTGGCAACGAACTTCCCAGGTCCAGTGTTGTACCGGTCTGGCCAACCGCGAATGCGGTATCTCCCACAATTGGGTGGGCAGAAGTCGCCTGGCGATCGTAGCGCGGAGGAATCTCGGTTTGCATTACTTCTTCTGCAACAGAATTCTCAACACTGAGGTTGATCGGCAAATTGATTGGCTCTTCCGTGGCTACCCTACCCCACATGTGTGCCCACCAGCCTGTTCCCTTCGATGATTCGGTAAGCTGTTGGGTTATTCCGCCAAGGTCAAGTGAGCAGCCCAGTTGTTCGGGGAGAAATTGCATTCTCGCGCCTTGATAGCGCAATTCAACCGGAATGGAATAGGCTTCCAGAACTCGTTCGAGCGCTGCCTGAACTTCCAGGCCGCCTACTGGGATTTCACCAATCAGAGAACCTGAAGGTAAAACGCGTGTCTGCGTTAGGAAAGTCTTGCGATCTTGCAGCACCATAAAGAGGCTTAGAGCAAGAAAAGACATCCCAACTGCAAACAGAACCCAGTTGTTTCCGAGGGTCTTCTTCTTGCGCCAGCGGGTTGTTCTCATTGCGGAATTTTACCATCCAATAATGATTGGGTAGAGGCAGCTCCCCGTACACACCCTCATCACTGGTCGACCACAGAAAACAAGTCCCTGGCGCGTAGGGTAAGATCGGTGTGGTTTTCACCGATCCGCCGATATCAATGCTTGAAAACAGTCAACTGTAGGTCGGAATGCCCCACTTTTGGGCACTCCGCCATTCCAACGAGTCAATTGTAGGTCGGAATGCCCCTCTTTTGGGCACTCCGACGTATCAATCCAACGGAGAAATCGGCGGAGTCCGCAACAGAAGCGGATTCCGCCCTACATGTGCACTCCGCCATTCCAACAACGACAATAACGGCGTACGGCGAGATCGGTGTGGTTTTCACCGATCCGCCAGAATTAAATTGAGCGCAGATGTGAAGTGATCCTAAAAGATAACCCCAAGGGTTGCTTGAGAGTCGGCGGATCGGCCAAAAGAAGGCCGATCTCGCCCTACGACTGGTCTTTTTTTGATGTAGATGGGCTCGTTTCATTGCGAAATCTTACTATTCAATGAACTCCTCCCACCGAAGCCATACCTAATGAATCAATATGAACCGAGCACGAATTAATTCAATTTCAGAGCAGTTGTCAAGCATGTTTCGCTGTCGGCGTGAGTCGAAATTGGAGCGGTGGCTGTCTTGCCATCATAGTTAACTTCAATGGTAGCATCGATGCCCTTGGGCAGCCAAACACCCACAAAGCCATTCGCCATGCTGGTCAGGGTTTCATCAAGCACAACCACGCCCTTCGAGTCAG
>JBASOE010000060.1:0-29735 GCA_049657925.1 Anaerolineaceae bacterium | reverse complement strand
GGGGCACTCTCTCTGGTCAGGGTAAATCCTATCTTTATTGCTCCCGTTGTTTTGCTGATCATCCTGATCAAATTTTGGAAAGTGCCAAAGCTGCTTGGCAAGCAGCTCGTTTTTTTCATTATTGGTTTTGCTTTGGTTTTTTCACCCTGGTTGTTCACTGGCGTCAACGCAGAAGGCGAATCATGGTTCCTGATCAAGATCCGAAATGTGATCGACACCAGGTACCAGCCTCAGAGCAGCATTACCCCTTCACGTGATCAAGCACCAGAATATGCCTCGATTTCTCCTGATTATCTGGTAACACAAAATCGGAAAAACTTATATTCACTGACTCAGGGTCCAGCCATGGGTTCCGATTTGCCCACGGAAGACATCGCCAGCGGCTTGCCATGGGTCATGTTCAATCACTTCCTGCATAACATCTCTGGCTCTTTGTTGATTATGCCCGATTCGATCGCGATTTACACCCTGAGCGACATCAGCGCGCGGGAATATTGGCAGGATAACAACCAATGGGATGGCAACTTCCCGCCCGGTCAATACGGGCTCATCCTGATAAACTTACTTCTTTTGAGTTTGGGAATAGCCTTCGCCTGGAAGAAATACCACTGGGCTGGTCTTTCACCATTGATCGTCTTCATGGCATACAACCTGTCACTTGCAGCCGCCACCAATTCTGGCAGCCGATACCTCGTGCCAATCAGCTGGATCATCTTCATCTACTACGCGCTTGGTCTGATTCTGACCGGTAAATTCCTACTACACTTCCTGGGAATAAAAACTTCTTTTGAGTTATCAGCGAAAATTAATGATAAAGAGCAGGAAGCTAAAAATTCCTTCAAATCCTGGCTGCCATCTATCATCACCTTGGTCATTATGGCACTTGTTTTGCCTTTTGCTAATCTGGTTCTGCCAGGGTTGATAAATTCTGAAACAAATGCCGTTCAATCAGCCAATGATCCAAACCCAATCGTCATCGGTGAATATCAAATTCTTAACGGCACCATCCTCTATCCTTACTATCAAGAAGATGGAATGATCTCATTTGATTATCTGCAAGGTTCCAGAATAACCAGCCACCAACTCTCCCAGAGCAAGGTTGTTTCGCCTGATGAATTCTTCCTTGAAAGCGGCACTCCAGCCATATTGGTGGTCACCAATGAGAACAACAATTTCGTCGTTCAATCGATTTTTGTTCAAGGAGACAGCTCGCCGCTCTTAATCTGGCAAAAACAATAACCCGAAGCTGTAAGTTTATTTTTGCTTATGCACATTTCCATAAACTAAATGCAAGGTAAACCATCTGTCAACTCCTGAGAAATCTACGATAAAATTAAACTATGCAAAGTATGAGCAGCCCCTGGCGAATGAAATATTTCAATCGTGACAAGTCGATTGAAACCTGTGCCTTTTGTGAAGCATGCAAGTGCGAGGATTCAACCGACAATCTGATCATCCACCGTGGGGTGAACGCCTACGTCATCCTGAACCTCTACCCCTACACCAGCGGACACTTGATGGTCGTCCCCTACGTGCATACCAATTCACTCAACATGCTCGACGAACCTACTCAAGCTGAACTGATGGCATTGACAACCCAAGCGGTTGAGCTGCTCAAAGTTGTGTATCATCCGCAAGGATTTAACATCGGCATGAACCTGGGCATCGCGGCGGGTGCTGGCATCGCCGAACACCTGCATATGCACATCGTCCCTCGCTGGGGAGGTGATGCGAACTTTATCTCGATCATTGGTGAAACCCGCGTGCTGCCTGAAACCCTTGACCAGACCTACCATCGTCTCCGCGAAGCCTGGCAGCGGCTTTACCCAGAAAAGCCGATTATCCAAACACAATAAAAATGAGCCTTCGGGCTCATTTTTATTTGCTGGTTTTTGGGGTTTTTCTTGGATTTATTTCTCTCCCTGGCTTTCAATTAAGCCCAGACCATTCACTGCTTGAGTTACTATAGGGTTACCCCAATAACTGATTTTTCCAACCCCAACAATTTTGGCACTTAGAGTGTCAGTTGCCCAGATATCAGCGTTACCAGCACCCGTCATGCTAATACTTGCAGTTTCGGTTTTCAGATCAGAAGCGTTGTAATTACCGCCACCATTGATCTCGACCGTTTGCGAAGTTGCCTGGCCGCTGATGACAAAGTTATTACCCCCGTCCAACCTGACATCCAGCGCGTCCATGCCCTGGCTCTTCAGCGTGGTCGATCCACCGCCGTTGATCACTAACTGAAGGTTCTGCACCCCCAGGTTTTCCGACTCGATCATAGCTCCGCCATTCACCTCCAGCTTGTTGATGTCAATATAGGTGATGGTGAAGACTACATCCTTTGTTGAGAAAGTTGCACCGACATCTCGTTTAAAATCGATAACCAATACCCCATTTTTGACTTCGCTGGTGATATTATCGAGGACGTTATCTTCACCAGAAATATTCAGTTTATATTCTGTGCCATGAACGAGCTTGATACTTCCACCACCCGAGAAATCAATTCCGCTAAAAGCTTCCACGGCGCGATCCTCACTGATTTCTTTTCCCGATCCGAGTTCAATCCTGGGGGTTGTGATGCTCGGGATAGAACAAGCTAATGTTGCCATAAGGACCATGGCAACGATCAAAACTATCTTAATCTTCGCCTTCATGGGTATTCCTCCTAACTTGTAATTCTCCGCTTGGCCTACTGCTAATTGGATTTCAACTGTCGCCTGAGCCACGATGAGGCTTGCGACTCATGCTGGCGAATCACCAGCGTCGAACAGTCCGCTTCATTTCGCACTTTATCAACAATATCACCAAACAAAGGCTGACCTTCGTTAGCGCCTTCAAATGAACCAATAATAATCAGATCATAATCGCGCTCTGAAGCTTCATGGGAGATCGCCTCAGCCGGTTCGCTCGACCGTACAATCTTCAACCCGGCATTGCCTGGAATGTTCCCGAGCTCGGTCATGACCACTTCTTGCAGGAAAGCCAGTTGGTCTTCATACACTTCCTCATCCACGTCTTCGCCGACAATCCTTAAATAATCAACATTTTCTTTTTCCTGCAAGGTCAGGTCATTGGCGATTTGGATAGCTAATTTGCTGTGATAGCCGCCCCCCACAGGCACCAGAATATTGCCGATTCTGTCCAAGCCCTTATCGTAAAGTACCCCGACGTTTACTATGCCTGTTTTGATAATTTGAGTAACAGTCTCACGAAATTCTGCAATATGCGTCTCGTCATCTGGCCATCTAAACAGGACCAAACGAACATTGTTATCGGTCTTTATTTCATCGATAATTCCGTCTGCCAACGTTTTTCCAACAACCGTTTTCGAGTACATGGGCACGTTACGCTCCACCGCGTAATGTACGAATCTCTCAAGGATGTATTGGTGTGAGCTCTGCAGCCGTTCAAGTTGGCGGGTGGCTTCAGTCGGTTCAGCCGCAATCACCCTCAGAAAACACATGTTCATGTCGCTCTTTGCTTCCGCGAGCATGGAGGCGATTTTGACAACCGAATCCAAACGAGTGCTGGGTTGGTAGGGCACAACCACTCGATACCGACCAGGAGACAAACTGCGTTTATGTTCCGCCCGCCACGATTCCAGCCCAAGTTTCGCGAAATAATAAATGGCGAATATTAAAATAACCACCCCAGTAAATACCAACGCGTCCCACTGAGAGAACGAGATGACAATCAGACAAGTCACAGATGCCACAATCGGTGTCAACGGGAAAAATGGCACCTTGAATGGTCGGTGGATGTAGGGGTACTTGCTGCGCAAACGAATCATCGCAAGATTCGAGAGAAATAGCACAAACAAATATCCAGCCGAAGTGATGTAACTCAAAAACTCTACCGCATTAAACGTTGTGATCAGGATCGAAATGGCACCAATCATCAGAATGGCATAGAAAGGCACACGAGCTTTATTCAACCTTGATAGGAAGAGCGGCCAAGCGCCATCACGGCTGAGCGTGAAGGATTCTCGGGTGGCTGAAAGCATCGAAGAATTGATGGAGGTCAATGCGCCCACCATACCCGCGATACCGATCATCACCACACCTGGAACAGGCAGGAACTGCGCAATCGTCGCGCTCAAAGCTGTAGTCTCATTGGCTGCAATGTCCACATTAGGGGTGCCCAGCGCCACCACCACAACCAGTGTGTAGATAATAATAATGACTCCCAGGCTGATCATAATGGCCAGTGGGATGTTCTTGGTGGGGTTTTTGACTTCCTCAGCATCATCCGCAATAATCTCAAATCCGACATATACAGCGTAAATCAGCGCGATAGTTCGCATGACTACAAAAATGTTTTCAAAAGTGTCCTTGGACTGAAATAGGCTTCCGTTCGGCATCAGGATGGCCGGGGTAAACCCATTTGGCATCACGAAGCCTGAAATGATGTATACCAAAAAAGCAAGTACCAAAATGCCGCCCATGACAATTTGGGCATTTCCTACGCTGGTGACGCCAAGGATGTTGAGCAAGGAGAATACAACAATCGCACCAATGGCAAACAGTGTGATGTTGATCGCAGGGAAGAAAACCGAAAGAGAGTAGGCAAAACCGACTGCGGAGAGCGCTGTGTAGAAGGTGGAAGAGATACAGTCCATTGACCCAACCAAAAAGGACAGTAAACCTTTGCCCCAGGCTTCCCGTACGTAAGTCATTGCTCCACCTGTCTCGGGGTAAGTCGTCGCCAGTTCACAATAGTTGAGGGCAATCGAAAAACTCAGAATACCCGCAATGATGATCGCCAGAATGGTTGCTGATCCAGCGATACCTGCTGCCACCCCCGTGAGCACAAAGATTCCAGAACCAAGTGTCCCTGCCGTGCCCAGCATGGTCACCTGGAGAAGATTTAACTGTCGTTTTAAAGTGCGCTTTGCCATCTTTGCCTCTGTCGTCATTCAAATTTGTATGCAGAAAACACGAGTGATTATACTCTCGCTGAAAAAAACATATAATGAACGAATGTAGGTAAATGCCGCCCGCCGACTTGCATAAACAGAATTTCTACTCAGATGCAAAAGGTGAATATAAATTCGGTCGGATAAATTAAAGGAATGGGCTATCATTTCCAATGTGATAGCTTTTGATGGCAAATGCAATTTGTGTCGGAGTAAGATTTAGCTCAACTTATGCAGAGGAGGTCTTTTGACCTATGACTGAACAGAACATTTACAACAACCCTGGCCCCGAACTGCCACTCTTGACTGCCAAACCATCCAGCCAGTTGAACCACCCCTGGCTGATTTTGGCAGTGATTGCGCTTGTCGCTTTGATCACTGACCGCATCTTTATTGGACAAGATATTGGCCTACAGTGGGTAATTTTCGTTGCCCTGGTATTACTTGCGATCGCAGTTAGTGTGCGGATTGAACGACTTGACGTCCCAAAACGAAGTTACTGGCTATTCCTTCCTATTGCCGCCCTCACTTTGTTGAATTTGTTTCGTACCGAGTCTTTCACAACTATTGCTTTGATTGGCACAACCATCGTCAGCTTCGTTTGGTTGGCCACTTCGTTCCTCAATGGTCAGTGGGCGAGTTACCGCCTGCGCGAACACATCAGCCAGACCTTCAAACTGGCCATGGATGCCATCAGCGGCTTGCCAATCATGCTCATCGAGCATCTGCGGCTCTCCAACGCGGTAAAGAAATCTGAGTCAGTCTCAAAAACATCCACTAAAACCACTTGGGCAGTGCTCAGAGGTGTGTTAATCTCTTTGCCTATCCTTGGCGTTTTTGGCGCATTGTTGGCTTCAGCGGACGCGGTTTTTTCAGGCAACCTGAAGAATTTATTTGCCTGGGTGGGCGATTTTCGATTGGGCAGATTCTTTGGGGAAGCCATCGTTGTCTGTTTCATCACCTACATCCTTTTCGGTTTATTCAGTTTTGGCCTGACTAAAACCCGTCAATCGCCAGTTACTGAGCCCGATCAAGCATCGGTAAAAACTTTTCTGGGCATGACCGAAGCCAGCATTGTGCTCGGCTCGGTGAACATTCTCTTTTTGGCCTTTCTGGTGGTTCAATTCCGTTACTTCTTTGCGGGTCAGGTCAATATCAGTGAATCCGGCCTAACCTATTCCGAGTACGCCGTGAAGGGCTTCCAGGAACTGATCATGGTGGCATGCGTTGCGCTTGGACTGCATTGGCTTTTAGCCGGTGTCACCCGACGGAAAAACTCAAAACAAAAAACTATTTTTTCGGTTTTGGTGACCTTGGTAATCGTCCAGGTCGGGATCATTCTGTTTTCAGCTTTTCAACGTCTTAGTCTTTACGAAGCCGCCTATGGCTTCACTCAATCGCGTCTGGTCGCGCATGTCTTCATGATCTTTGTTGGGCTGATGCTTATTGCAGCCCTGTGGATGCAATGGCGCGATGCTTTCAAACACCAGGCTTTGGTTTTGCTCAGTCTGTTCATTGTCTTTGCGTTGACCCTCGGACTGATCAATGTGGACCGTACGGTCGCTGGTCTTAATCTGGCCAAGGCAGTCAGCAACAGTAAACTGGATGCCAGTTTCCTGGCGAATCAAATGTCCGCCGATGCACTCCCATTGATGTTTGAGTACTATGATGGACAATCCCTGCCACCCGAAGTGCATGAAAAATTGGGCAAGGCGTTGGCATGTAAAGCTAACTTCGTAGATCAAGCACGTATTAAATCAGAGCCTTGGTTTTCTGTCAGCCTGCCAGACCGTGCTGCTGCCAAACTTTTCGAGGAACACAGTACAGCGCTGAGCGCTTACAAATTTGAACAAAAAACCTGGGGAGATGGCTATGTCGAAAAGGGTTTCACCATCGATGACGTATGGATCGGCTGCAATTATAGCTATCATCCGGCCGACTAAAATCTCAACCTGACAACCTTAACCAATCCGGCCGGCAGGTCGGTTTTCGGTTATGATTACATCATGTTTATTCCAACCACCTCCCAGGAGTTGGCCGATTTGGGCTGGGATGCGCTCGACGTTATCCTAGTCAACGGCGACACCTATATGGATACACCCTACAGCGGTATTGCCATCATTGGGCACCAACTGCTCGCTGCTGGTTACAAGGTCGGCATCATCGCCCAACCCTCGGTCGATTCAGCCGAAGACATCACCCGCCTGGGTGAACCGCGCCTGTTTTGGGGCGTGTCTGCTGGTTTGGTCGATAGCCTCGTGGCCAACACCACTGCGCTTGGCAAACCGCGCCAATACGACGATCATACCCCCGGAGGCTTCAACAATCGTCGCCCGGACCGGGCTACCATCGTTTACTCCAACCTGATCCGACGCTACTTCAAGGGCACCGTGCCCATCGTGTTGGGCGGTATCGAAGCTTCCCTCCGGCGGGTCGCTCACTACGATTACTGGTCCGATTCGCTGCGCCGCTCGGTACTGCTGGACGCCAAGGCCGACTACCTGATGTACGGCATGGCTGACTTGACCGTGCTTGAGCTGGCTGAGACGCTCAAACATGGCGGCGATCCCCGTTCCATCCGGGGTTTGTGTTACGCCAGTTCAACCGTCCCTGAAGGTTACTTGGAGCTGCCCTCATTCGAAGAAGTGCAAGCTGACAAAGGTGTCTTCACGCAGATGTTCCACACCTTCTATCGCAACAACGATCCCGTCTCCGCGCAAGGTCTGGCACAACGCTACGCCGACCGTTATGTTATCCAGAATCCTCCTGCCCTCACCCTGACCACCGGGGAGATGGATGCGGTTTATGCCTTGCCATTCGAGCACGCCGCGCACCCCTACTACGCCGCTCAAGGTGAGATCAGAGCCCTCGAGACGATCCGTTTCAGCATCCCCACCCATCGCGGTTGCTATGGCGAATGTAATTTCTGCGCCATTGCCGTGCATGAAGGTCGGCGTGTTTCCTGGCGCTCGGAAGAATCCATCCTCGATGAAGCCCGCCAGATGAGCAATCGTCCTGGTTTTACTGGAATCATCCAGGATCTTTCCGGCCCAACGGCAAACATGTATGGTTTCGAATGTCGTGTAAAAGCAATGCGCGGTGCTTGCCAGGACAAAAGCTGCATTTACCCCCAAGTTTGTCCACTCTTAGGCGTCAACCACGAACCGCATACCCAGTTACTCAAGAAGTTGCGCGAACTGCCCGGCATCCGCAAGGTTTTCGTCGGTTCTGGCATCCGACATGACCTGGTCATGGCCGACGTCAATTATGGCGACGCTTACCTCGAGGAACTCACCGTTCACCATGTCTCAGGGCAACTCAAGTTGGCCCCTGAGCATTCCGAGCCGCAGGTGTTACAGGCTATGCGCAAGCCAGGCACCAGGAGTTTGGTGGCGTTCAAAGACGCCTTTGACCAAATCAGTGCGCGAGAAAACATCCCTCAGTTCCTGTCGTATTATATGATCGCAGCTCATCCAGGCTGCACTCAAGCCGACATGGTGCAATTGCGTAAATTTGCCGGTGAAACGCTGGGCGTATTGCCCGAACAGGTACAAATTTTTACGCCTACCCCCTCCACATACTCCAGTCTGATGTATTACACAGGGCACGATCCCTGGAGTGGCGAGGATATTTTCGTCGAAAAAGACCTAACCGAAAAGATGCGCCAGAAGGCCAGCATTACCGGATGGAAAAACCAGAAGCGCGGCCTGGCCGCAGAGAGAGCAAGTATGAACGAGTCTGATGACAGACCAAAAAATGGTAACCGCGGCTATCAGCGAGATGACAGACCAAAACAAGACGATGGTGTTACCGAAACCGGCCCTGATGGGCTGAAGTGGAAAAAAGAAGGCGAAAACCGCGTGATACGCGATGATTACGCTCACTTTTTCAACAACAAATTGCCAGAAGGCTGGGTGGATAAGCGTAACCGTCCAGCCCGCCCGATGACACACAACCATCCCAGCGGACCACGAGGACGCTGGAATGATGGCGAGAAGCCATATGGCAGTCGTGAAGCAACCAGCCCCCGTCCTGAAGGCGACCAAGCCGCTGCTCCCCGCTCCGAAGGGTACCAAGGCAGCAACCCCCGCCCAACTGGGGATAGACCATACAAACCTCGTACTGAAGGTGACAGACCTTATAGACCTCGTCCTGAGGGAGACCGACCATACCGCCCTCGACCCACCGGTGACAGGCCATACCACCCTCGCTCTGAGGGTGATGGATCCACCAGCCCACGCCCGGAAGGTGCTCGTGAATATCGACCTCGCACTGAAGGGTACCAGGGCAGCAACCCGCGTCCGGAAGGCGAACGAAGCTACAAACCGCGCACCGAAGGCGATCGCCCTGTTTATCGTCCTCGCACTGAAGGGTACCAGGGCAGCAATCCCCGTCCGGAAGGCGAACGAAGCTACAAACCCCGCACCGAAGGCGATCGTCCTGCCTATCGACCTCGTAGCGAAGGATACCAGGGCAGCAACCCGCGTCCGGAAGGCGAACGAAGCTACAAACCCCGCACCGAAGGTGATCGCCCTGCTTATCGTCCTCGCACCGAAGGGTACCAGGACAGCAACCCCCGCCCCACTGGAGACCGTCCATATACTCCCCGTACAAGCGGGGATCGCCCATACAAGCCTCGCGTTGAGGGCGATAGACCTTATAAACCCCGCACCGAAGGGTACCAGGGTGGCAATCCCCGCCCCACTGGAGACCGTCCATATACTCCCCGCTCAAGTGGAGATCGCCCATACAAACCGCGTACCGAAGGCGATCGCCCTGCTTATCGACCTCGCACCGAAGGGTACCAGGGAAGCAATCCCCGTCCGGAAGGCGAACAAAGCTACAAACCGCGCACCGAAGGTGATCGCCCTGCTTATCGTCCCCGCACCGAAGGGTACCAAGGTGGCAATCCCCGTCCTGAAGGCGCCCGAGGTTACAAACCTCGCAGCGACCGCCCGCGCACTGACCGACCACGCGGTTCTGATACACGCGGGTCACACGGAAGTTACGGGAAACCTCAGGATCGTCGCTCCAAACCAGATGATGGTAACAGTGCTCCCAAGAGTTCAGACAGTGCCAGCTAATACCAATTTCTTACCAGCTCTTTTGCTCAGCATCTTTGCTTTAGCAATACTGCTGGTCATTGTGTTTGGGCTTATCGATCGGGAACGCAAGCGTCGCCGCTTATTTGACCAGCTGACACCTTCCGAAATCGCCAGACCTTACCCACAATCTGTAGTATTCCCTGCGGGCATACGCACCCCCCAAGTTGAACCTAAAACAGCTCACTTAGTAGTGCGTACTGCCTATGCGGATTGGTTGGGTAAATTCCTCCTCCCAGATCAGGAAGCCGGGCAATCCTTCTTGCGTATGGGTGTCGAGAAACACCATCAGAAATTTCAGGTTTTCTCCACTAGTTTTGGTCAGGCGTTGGGAATGTTATTCTCAGTGGTCATGGCTGGGGATGACCTGCCCGCACATCAACGTTTCGAGCGCTTATTGGCGTTTTGCCTTTCGCATCCTGCAGCAGATCAGGCTGATCTGACCAGTTGGCAGAGCATGCCTGATAATAGAACCGCACCACGCCAGGACGCGGATCCGCATGCTGAAGGGTGGATCGCCCTCGCATTGCTTGCCTCCCAGAAACAATGGAACACGTCCGATCGTTTTATCTTACCAACTATCCTGAACAGTCGCCTGCCAGCTCTCGTCGCGGTTTATGAATCACGCCGCCAGCTCGAATCGATGCCTTACCTGGTCAATTCGCCAGCCTTCTATACAGTTTTTCATCAATCAACCGCCAATCCGGATTGGCAGAATCTTACCCAATCACTCAAAGACCCATCCATTGACATGCTTACCAAGAAAGGTCTTGGGTTAACTGGCTCTGGCGAGGTCGAAGAATCACTATTAGCGCTGCAACTGCTCAATTCGGGTCTGGATGCCCTTTGGTTTGGTCAACAAGCTCAAAAAGACCTTTCCGGAAAACTCTTGCAGCTCGCCCGTTCTCGCGTTGAAAGTTTTGATGAACATGCCCAGCCTGATTACTCGTTGGAATTGCAAGGCAAATTTGGCTCCCTTGCCCAAGTGGCATGCTGCGCACCAGCCGTGATGGCCTACGGTGATCAAGCGCTCGTTGACCAGTTATGGCTAAAACTCACTTCCATTGAAACTTCCAAATTCGACCCGATCGGCAGTAGTTTGCGCTTGTTGGCTCTGATGCTGATGGCGCGAGTGCTCTGGCCGCTTTCCGACAACTGGCAATCGGAACCCTTCGAGACCTCCAACTAATCTACTATACTAAAAAAGGCTGCCCATACGATATTATGGTCAGCCTTTTCAATTTAATATTTATTGTGCTATAAACTTTCTACTAACGGTTGAGTGGCAAACTGGCTGTTGTACAGTTCGGCATACGCTCCGTTTTTCGCGATCAATTCGTTGTGGCTGCCTTGCTCGACGATATCTCCATCCTTCAAAACTAAAATGCGGTCAGCATTGCGAATGGTTGAGAGGCGATGCGCGATGATAAAGCTGGTGCGTCCCTTCATCAACTTGTCCATGGCTTTCTGGATCAGTACTTCCGTACGTGTATCGACCGAACTGGTGGCCTCGTCCAGGATCAGGATGGCTGGGTCAGCCAGCACAGCCCGCGCGATGGTAAGCAGTTGCTTTTGACCAGCAGAAACATTGGAAGTTTCTTCGTTGAGTATCGTGTCGTAACCTTCTGGCAAAGTGCGTGTGAAGTGGTCTGCATAAGCCATGTCCGCCGCGTTCACTACCTCTTCATCAGTAGCTTCCTGGCGACCATAGCGGATATTCTCCTTGACAGATCCGTTGAATAACCAGGTGTCCTGAAGTACCATGGCAAAAATGCTGCGCAAGTCTCTGCGGGTCATGTCCTTGATGTTGTTACCGTCCACAAAGATATCTCCACCATTAAGTTCATAATAGCGCATCAGTAATTTGACCAACGTAGTTTTACCCGCGCCAGTCGGACCGACAATGGCCACCTGTTGACCAGGTTCCACTTTGACTGAAAAGTCTTTGATGACCGGTTTTTCAGGATCATAACCAAACTGAACATGCCTAAATTCAACCGCGCCTTGGATGTGCTCAGGACGTGGGCAACTGTCGCAATCAGCCACTTCTTCAGGCTCGTTCAAGAACTCAAAGACGCGTTCACTAGCTGCCGCTGTCTGCTGCAAGATATTTGAAATATTAGCGATCTGCATCAGTGGTTCCTGGAAGGAACGCATGTATTGGATGAAAGCCTGAATATTGCCCAGGCTAAGCTGATTGCGGATTACCAGGTAACCACCCAGAATGGCAACGGCCACATAACCCAAGTTGCCTATAAAGCGCATAATAGGCATGATCATCGTGGAAAGCAGTTGTGACTTCCAGGCGCTATCGTAAAGCACGTTATTGAGTTCAGTAAAGTCCGCAATGCTGGGTTCTTCGTGGTTATAGGCTTTTACTATCTCGTGCCCACCGTAGTTCTCTTCGACCAATCCGTTGATGTGGCCAAGGTATGCTTGCTGGGTTTTAAAATAGCCCTGCGACTTCTTAATAATCACGCGGATGAACACCATCGAAAGCGGAATAATGGTTAACGCAATCAGCGTCATCGGCAGGCTGATCGTGAGCATCATAATCAGGATGCCAACGACGCTCACAACTGAACTGATCATCTGCGAAAGGTTCTGATTGAGTGTGTTTGAGATCGTATCTACATCGTTAGTTACTCGTGAGAGCACTTCACCGTGTGTCACAGTATCGAAGTACTTCAACGGCAGTCGGTCGATTTTCTTTGAAATGTCTTGTCTGAAACGATAGGTGATATCCGCGGCCAGGCCGGTCATAATATAGCCTTGAATGAAGTTAAGCAAAGCTGCCAGAAGGTAAAGCAAGGCCACTCGACTCAGGATCTGACCGATCACACCCATGTCGATGCCCTGTGGATCGCCGGCCATCTGGCGGCGAACACCTTCATAAAGATTAGTGGTAGCCTCGCCCAACAACTTTGGCCCGAATATGGTAAGGACATTCGCCGCGATGGAAATCACCATCACGCCAACAATCAGCCATTTATATTTACCCAAGAAGGAGATCAGTTGACCCATGCTCTTTTTAAAGTCTTGAGCTCTCTCACCTGGCATAAGCGCGCCAGGCCCTCCGGGTCCTCCGCCGGGTCTAACCCTGGGTGGCTCGGCAGATCGTGGGGTTTGTGGGTTATTGGGGTTTCCTTGTGCTGCGTTCATGCTGCCAACTCCTCTTTACTCAACTGCGAATTGGCAATTTCCTGATAAATTTCACAGCTTTGCATCAATTCTCTATGAGTGCCTTTTCCAACCAGCCTGCCATTATCTAGAACAAGGATCTGGTCTGAATTCTTGGCAGTCGCCACCCGTTGGGTCACCACGATCACTGTGCTCTCACTGACACGATCTTTGATCGCCGCACGCAACGCAGCATCCGTCTTGAAGTCCAAAGCCGAGAATGAGTCATCAAAGATGTAGATGGGTGGTCGCTTCACCAATGCTCGCGCAATTGAAAGCCTTTGTTTCTGTCCACCAGAAACATTCGCGCCAGCCTGGGCAATCGCAGACTCAAGCCCAGCCTCCGATTGGTTCACAAATTCAGCAGCCTGCGCGATGCTAATAGCCTCCTGCATTTCCTCAGTTGTGGCATTTGGCTTGGCGAACTGCAGGTTGGACGCGATGGTTCCACTAAATAACAGTGCCTGCTGTGGGATATACCCAATCTGGTCGCGGAGTTCCAGCTGCTTTAGGTCACGCACATCCACCCCATCGATCAGTACTTTGCCTTTGCTTACTTCGAAAAAGCGAGGTATCAGGTTCATCAACGTACTTTTTCCTGAACCGGTTGAGCCTATCACTGATGTCATCTGCCCGGGTTGCGCGACAAAACTGATATCATTCAGTACGTCCTCTTCCGCCCCTGGGTACCTGAAGTCAACATCCTTGAATTCAACAATTCCCTTTACCGGTTGAGAAAGAGTTTTAGGCTCTTCCGGATCTTGAATAGCGATGGGTGTCTCGAGCACATCCGCAATACGATCGGCAGACACAGCCGCGCGCGGGATCATGATAAAGAGCATTGAAAGGTTAATGAACGAGAATATGATCGTCGTCGCATATTGCATGAACGCCATCATATCTCCAACTTGCAATGTCGAGGCAGCTATTTCCCGCGCACCGACCCAGATGATGGCAATATTCAATCCTGACATAATAATATTCATCAAAGGCATAAGTGTGACCATCAGCCTGCCAACAAACAGATTGTTCTGGTTCAGGTCGCGATTAGCTCGGTCGAAACGCGCCTCTTCGTAGGGTTCTTTGTTAAAAGCCCTGATGACCATCATGCCTGAAAGGTTCTCGCGTGTGACCAGGTTAAGTTTGTCAATCAGCTTCTGCATCAGCTTAAACCTCGGTAATGCAATAGTGAAAACCAAGCCGATCAACAACAATATTAGTCCCACCGCCAGGGCAATCAGCCACCACATATTGGGGCTCTTGCTCACCGCACGGACGATACCGCCGATCGCAAGCAATGGTGCCATCAATGCCATGCGCATGACCATAAAGATCACCTGTTGCAATTGGTTCACATCGTTAGTTGTGCGCGTAATCAGAGAAGCGGTTGAGAAACTGTCGAATTCCGCGGGTGCAAATGCTTGCACTTTCTTAAAAATAGCCAATCGTAGATCCGCAGCAACACCAGCAGAGGTTTTCGAAGCCATGTAACTGGTCCCGATCGATGTGACCACCGCGATCAACGCCAACCCCAGCATCGTCACCCCCACATTGAGTACATAGTTGGTTTGCGATTGTAGAATATCGATGCCAAGAGTCTCATACTCAGTCTTCACAGCCCGAATCGCCATCTGCTTGAGCATGGTTGGCTCGAGTTTGTCCATTTGAGCGGTAATGGTCGCAAGCAAGGTAGTACGCTGCGCTTCAGGCATTGACTTAATGGCGTCTATCAGGTTCGTTGAAGCAGGTAAGTTGCTCAGCTGCGTTTGAATGTTCCCGCCCAGGACCTGAGCTGCCAGCTCAGGATCATTCTTGACCATTTCGAGCCCATAATTGAGCATAAGTGGTTTGGAGATTACTCCTTCAAGCAAGGTCAATTGTGCCTTGTCCTGCGGGTTGAGCATATACACTGGTTCTGTTGCATTTGCGGGGTAGTCTGGGTCAGACGAGTCCGCTAATCGATAGGCACTTAGCAGGAGAGCATGATCAGTTTCAGTTTGGAAGACCGCCAGGTTGTCCATCGTGCTCTGACGCATGACATTCGGAACTGGTGATTCAATCCCATTCTGCTGGATACCAACATTGACAATTCTTGACATGTAATCTGGCAGCGCCAAATCCGCATTGCTCATAATCAGTAACAAGACCACAGTGGCCAGGATGTACCGCCAGTATTTCTTAAAATAAGGATATAACCTTTTCATACTTAATTCTCTTTGCTTTCGTTTCTCAATTTATCCGCCTCAGCGTTGAAGAGGCTCATTTTCTGGTTTAATAATTCCAACCCGGGCAGCACTTTTTGCTTTTCGGCTTCAGTCAAGTTAGCCATAAAATCCTTGATCCAGGCGTGCTGGGCGATTTTCGCCCGCGAAACCAAGCCCATTCCATCCTCTGTAACCGAGATGATGCGCTCGCGCCGGTCAATGAGGCATTCCTCGCGCTTTACCCAACCCTGCTCGACCATTCTGGCCACCATTTGCGAGACGGCTGGCATGCTGACACCTAACTCGCGTGCCAGCTCGTTAATCGTCACATGCTTTTGCCAGGCTGCGTGAAAGAGCACGTTCACCATTGAAATACTCAGGTTGTGGGCTTGGTTAAAGCGCATCATCGCGACCATCGATCGCTGTGTCGCGTTATCCGCCCACTCAAACAATGCTGCTTCTGCGGTAATTGCCATACTTAACCTCCGTTATTAGTTAAACGGGGTTAACTATATGTATTTGCATGAGATTGTCAAGCATTTGGCGTAAGATTGGTATAAGATCTTTTTCTTCGGGAGATGCGACTGCCTGGTCGCCCACCGTGTACATCGGACGGGTATAATCAACCCTATGCATTACCAAATCAATCCTGAATGGGGCATCGACCTCGACGACGACTTCAAACGTCATGCTGAAGGCGACCACCTGGTCTTCTGGCGCCGAGGCTGGACGGTTATCACAACCGTCTATGCTTACACCAACGAGAAAAATCGACAGGTGCTGATCGCTAATCTGCGTGCGAAAGCTCAGGCAAATCAACTTGAAGTCCTCGAAGAGCCCGGTTACGAGATCTATCGCTTGGGTTACCTGCAACCTGAGGTCATCAAACCCGGCCACACCCGCCTGGCAATACATGCCTTCACCGCTGGTTTACACAGCTGCCTGCAGACCTCCATTTATCTGGACCGACCGTCCGAACTTAAAGAAGCCTTGCAGGTCTGGCAATGCGTCACCTATCAAACACAATACTGATAAAGTCAGTGTGCTTTTAACGATTAAATCACAGACCGGCTTCATTAGAAAGCCGGTCTGTTTTCTTAGTTCTTAGAGGTTTTGGTTAGTTTTGTTGCAGGTTCCTGATCAGCTTGCTTAGTTGCCTTTACCACCAAACATTCCACCAAATCTACCGCCTTGATTACCATCCATCATTCTACCGGAGGTACCGTTCTGGCTTCCACCCATCATGCCACCGTGTTGGCCGAACATGCCTTCACTGAAGCCAAATCCGAAGCTCATCATACCGCGACCAAGGTTCTGGTCTGCCAGTTGGGCGATCAGCGCGTCTGCCTGAGTCTGGGTTATGGTGCCGTCAGTGACTGCCTGGTTGATGGCTGCTTCAAGGGAGGATTTTACATCTGCCTGGAAGGTTTCACTGTTAACCAACGCTTGCTGGCCTGCGATGAGATCAGCTTGTTCCTGGGTGATGGTGCCAGCTTCGACAGCCGCAGCCAATTGCTCAGCACGTACATCAGCGCGAGCTTGGTTCAGAGCTTCCACTGTCACGCCCAAGGCTTCAGCAAAATACTTGTCTTGATCGAGCGTGCTGGCATAGTCCTCGCCAGCCAGTCTTACCAACTGACCCCAACCATAGTAACCATCAGCCTTGATACCATCGGCCTGAGTCTGGGTGATGACACCAGCAGTCACCGCGTCAGCCACGGCTTTTTCGAGAGCGGCTGTGCGGGCGGCAGTCATTTCTTCAACAGTCTTGCCGAGTTTTTCAGCAACGTCTGAGTCATCGCCACCGATACCAAACAGTTGGCCGCGACCAAACGGAGCATCATCATCGTCTTCAGTGACGGTGACCGCAGGAGCAGGTGTAGCCGCTGGATCTGTAACTTCAGTTGTAGGGGTTGAGGTTTGCGCAGAAGCCTTGCCCAGAGTCAGGCTGCCAACGAAAGCGCCTACTGAGAGTAGTGCGATTGCCAAAATTGCAATTACGATTTTCTTTTTCATTTTGTTTTCCTTTGTATTCTAAGTTGTTTTATCCTGTTCGGATGTTGCAATATTACAGGAACGAAATTTAGAAGTTATTTAGAACCTGATACATTTTGATTAATTCTGAAAAAAAAAGAGGCCGTAAGGCCTCTGAAAGCTACGCATCGGGTTTCTTTTTCATCGGTTTGACAACCAGAGGTTCGTCTCCATCGATGAATTGTCCCGATTCCTGCCATTCTACAGCTTCAGGCACTTCGATCTGGGTAGTCACTTGATCAGCCTTTTCCGGTGGCATTCCAAGCGCTTTGCGTTTGGTCGGGTCAAGTGGCTTGACTGGAAGGGGTTCGTTAATGCGATCAACCGCGCTGACTTCTTCTTCGCTGAGGTTAATAGCCTTGTCTGAGAGTCCTTCGCGTTCCTCAATTTCCTGTTCAGCCGTTAAGCTGGATACCTGCTGAATCAACAATTGGTAGAAGCCCACCGCTCGGCCTGCGTTCACAAAGGAGAGGCGTTCATCGACACCATGCACCGTATCAACCTCTTCTTTGGTTAATAAGAAGGGCGTAAAGCGGAAGGCGTTCTTGCAGATTTCATTATAGTAACGCGCATCGGTTGCGCCAGACATCATAAACGGGGCTACTTTTACGCCCGGAAATGCACCTAAAATCAGGTCAGCCAGACGGTTGTATTGCGGCGATTCGATATCCGCTACGGCTGTGGGGTTCCAGGCATGATCGTCCATAAGTGTGTCACCGTAGACCGGTTCCACGGTGACCACATCGTCAGCCACCAGTTCACGAATGCGTTCGTAGACTTCCTGAATGGTCTCACCTGGGAAGATGCGGCAGTTCAGCAGGGCTTCGGCTTCGCCAGGCAACACATTTTCAGCATCGCCAGCTCGAATGACAGTTGGAACCGCTGTCGTGCGTGTCAGAGAATTGGTCGAAGGACTCGCTGCCAATTGCTTCCGTGCAATACCTCCAAATAACCAGGGATTGGCCAGAGCCATACGCTGTGTAAACGGCACTTCATTGCCAAGGTGACTGATTACAAATTGGGCAACCTCGAGATTCTGCGGGAAGGGGTTGCTTTCGAGCGCGGCGATTGCCAGGCTGAGAGCCCCAATTGCCGTGGTGGCTGGAGGCATGGAGGAGTGCCCGCCCTTGACACGTGCTTTGAGTTTGAGTGTCAGATGACCTTTTTCGCTGATGCCAACAAATGCCACGGGACCTTTGATGCCTTTGATTTGCCCGGTGGTGATCGTGCCGCCCTCGTCAAGCAGGAAAGAAAGTTTGACTCCGCGTTCTTTGAGCGTGCGGGCAATCTGCTTGGCGCCAAAGACTCCAGAGTTTTCCTCGTCGTGACCAAATGCCAGATAGATGGTACGTTCAGGCTGATAACCCTCTTTGACCAGGTTGTTGACTGCCTCGAGGATGCAAATTAGCGAACCCTTGCAGTCGAGCGCACCGCGCCCCCACACATAACCATCTGCCAATTCACCCGCAAACGGCGGATGCTTCCAACCGCCCTCTTCGCCCTCAACAGCAGGCACCACGTCCTGGTGTGCCATGAAACACACCGGGTCGAGCACTTCGTTGCTGCCGCGCCAGGTGTAAAGCAAGGCGTGTCGATTGATGACCTCTCGGGTGAGCTTCTCTTCAAGCTGTGGGTAGAGTGTGCGCATCAAATCGCGAAACGCCTCAAATGGTATGGGGTCGATCTTTTTCTCGTCAACATCAGAAAAAGTCCGCAATTGAATAGCCAGACCAATGCGCTGAGCAACGGATTGGCCATCCAATTCTGGTAGTTTTACCTGTGGCAAGTCTTCGTATTCAATGCCAAACTGTGTGGTGCGAACGATTACAATTATGATAATCGCAGCTATGATGACCAGCAGTGCGATAATAGCGATAGTAATAGGATCCATGGAAGCTCCTTCGAATGCCCTTTAGGATATTAATCTTATTGTAACGGAAAACCGTCCATGAGCAAAGTCGCACTACATACGCGGATGACTTCATCAAATCTGAATACTTGCTTGATATGCTTTGCATGATTGAGACGAAATTATGACAGAAACAATTTTAGTAATTGACGACCAATCCAACGTGCGCACACTGCTGAAGGATTACCTCACCAGCCAGGATTATCGGGTGGTGACAGCCAACGATGGCCAAATGGGGCTGTTCGTTGCCCGACATGAGCACCCAAGTTTAATATTGCTTGACTTAATGATGCCCAACATGGATGGCTACCAGTTCCTGCCAGCCTTAAGGCGTGAAAGCCTGGTGCCGGTGATTATCATCACTGCCAAAGACGAAGAAACAGATGCCGTTCTGGGGCTCGAGCTTGGCGCGGATGATTATGTGATTAAACCCTTCCGCATGCGCGAACTCAACGCCCGCATCCGCGCTAATTTGCGTCGTCACGATCTCCCGGCGGAAGTCAATGAATTCCTGCGCAATGGTGAGTTGACCCTCGACCGTCTCAGCCACCTGACGATGGTCGGAGAGCGTCAAATCGATCTGACTCCCATTGAGTTCGACCTGCTATCGGTTCTGATGCGTTCACCAGGTCGGGTTTATACGCGTCTCGAATTAGTCGAAGCACTCAGCGAAAGTGGCTTTGCCGGCATGGAAAGCACGCTGAACGTGCACATCCGCAACTTACGCTTGAAAGTCGAAACTGATCCCTCCAACCCTGTTTACCTCGAGACAGTCTTCGGCGTCGGCTACCGCATGAACAAGCAGGAACAATCATGAAGACCTCCTTAAATCTCAAACTCGTCGCGGCCTTCATTCTGGTGGCAGTGATCACTGGTTTGGTGCTCACGATCGTCTTCCGTAGTGTCAATCAAAATCGTTTTGATCAATTTGTGCTTGACCAGCAGAGCCAGACCGCAGCGGAATTATTGACTGCATACTATCAAACTTATGGCTCCTGGGATGGCGTTGAAGCCATCCTGGTTGAGCAACGTTCAATGGGAATGGGAATGGGAGTGGGCATGGGTATGGGGCCGGGCGGACAAAATGTAGGTGTGCGCCAAGGGGAGACGCGACGACTGTTCGGTCTGGCTGACCCAAATGGCAAAGTGCTCGTCGGAGTGGAAGATTTGTGGACGGAAGGGTATATCCTCAGTCCGTCCGAAATTGCCGAAGGTGTCCCACTTATTCTTGGTAACCAAACCATCGGTACACTACTCGCCGTTCAACGCATCCCGGTCTACAATGCCGCGGAACAACTATTTATTAACCGAACCAATCGCGCCCTGGTCTTTGCAACGATCGGCGCAGTAGTCCTTGCTGGTTTGCTTGGTGCCTGGATTGCCCGCGGATTGACCCATCCGCTGCGGGATCTGACCGTTGCTACAAAGAACCTTGCGCAAGGTCTGCCCCAACAAGCCGTCAAGATCAGCTCTCGCGATGAATTGGGCGAGTTGGGTGAAGCATTTAACAAGATGAGCCACGACATTGAAACCAGCAACCAGTTACGCCGCCAGATGACCGCGGACGTTGCCCATGACCTGCGCACGCCGTTGACAGTTATTGGCGGATATGTAGAAGCCATCCGTGATGGCGCGCTTGACGCCAGCCCCGAACGCATGGAGTTGATTGCAGATGAGGTTGAACATCTAAACCGCATGGTCGCAGAATTGCGTTTGCTTTCTCAAGCCGATGCTGGCGAGCTTAAACTTGCCCTTCAAACCCTCGATCCCGCTGAGTTGTTGACCAAATCTGGAGCAGCATTCGCTCTCGAAGCACAGCGCAAAGGAATTCTATTAACTATCGATGCTCCCACCGGAATTGCCCGGGTGCAGGGAGACGAGTCGCGCTTGATGCAAGTTCTCGAGAACTTATTGGCAAACGCTTTTCGTCACACCCCAGCAGGTGGTCAGGTCAGCCTTGGTTTAGCTACGGTTGACAAGCAGATCCAAATCAAAGTGAGCGACACTGGCGAAGGTATTGCCCCCGAAGAACTGCCTTATGTTTTTGAACGCTTCCATCGCGGTGACAAATCACGTCACACCGATGAGAATCAGAGCGGGCTGGGGCTGGCGATCGTCAAAGCCATCGTTAATTCGCATGGCGGCAGCGTCAGCGCCACGTCTGAGGTCGGCAAAGGAACCTCCCTAATCATCTGTTTACCAAAAGCTTAAGACATCGCTAAACCCCGACATGATCGCGATGTTATACTTTTATCGAAAGGTATTATGCGATTTAATCAGGTTATTAAACTTACTTTGACAGTCTTTGTCGTTAGTCTTGCCTTATCAGCTTGTGCTCAACCATTGCCAGGTCAAGTCTCTACGCAAAACACCTCAGACGTGACCAGTATTTTGGTCGAAACCCAAAACCAGATTTCCAACATTCGCGGCTTGCAACCCCCTGTCGACCTGCCTCGCACCTTTTTGACCCCCGACGAGATCAGGCAAAAGGTTGAAAACGAGTTTTTCTCCGAATACACACCCGAGGACGCGGACAAAGACAGTAAAAGTTTATGGTTACTGGGGCTTTTGCCCAAAGATTTCGACTTGCTCGACTTTTACCAAAAGTTGTACACGGAGCAGATCGGCGGTTATTACGACGATGAAACCAAATCGATGTATGTCGTGCAAAGCGGCCTCTTTTCAATCGTTGAACGTACTACCTACGCGCACGAGTTCACCCATGCCCTTCAGGATCATAATTTTGCTTTCAGTGACAACCTTCGCTATTCGGATGAAGATTGTAAGCAAGAATCCGAACGCTGCGCTGCCCTGCAAGCACTGATTGAAGGCGATGCCAGCTACACAGAGACACTCTGGTTCAGCAAATACGCTTCTGACAAGGATCTGACTGACCTTCAGAGTTATTACCTGAGTATGGACATGCCAGTTTACGATTCCGCCCCTGCCTACATGCGCGATGACCTGACCTTTGCCTATCTTTACGGTCAACAATTCGTTACCCATCTGTATGCCCAGGGTGGCTTCGAGGTTATCGACAAGGCTTTTACCGAGCTCCAACCGGTTTCGACCGAACAGATATTGCACCCATCCCGCTACCCCGACGACAAACCCGTTCCCGTCGAATTGCCAGATCTGGCAGGCACGCTTGGCAAAGACTGGAAAGTCGTCGAAATCGACACCCTTGGCGAATGGTTTACCTGGTTACTGCTCGCACGGGGTGACGAAACAAACACCCGTTTAAATGATGTGAAGGCAAGCGCTGCTGCGGAAGGCTGGGGTGGAGATCAGTTCGCAATTCTGAGGAATGAGACCTCCGGAGAAAATGCTATCGTGATGAGTTACATTTGGGACACACCCACCGACGAACAGGAAGCCTCAAAAGCTTTCGCTGATTGGCTTTCGCTGCGTTTCGGCAGTCCGGATGGCAGCGGAAGATATACTTCTGCGGGCATCACCGCTATTCTGCGCGAAAGTGATCGCGGTGGCTTCACGCTTGTTTTCGCTGAAAACGTCACCACCGCGACCGATTTGATGCAATTCCTGCCCTGAAAATCATGGCTCAACCGATATTACCTCCTCTTGAACTCTCACGCATCCAGGCACTGCTTTTTGACATCGATGGCACGCTCTCGGATAGCGATGATCTGATGGTCGAGGAAGTGTATACACTACTAAAGCCTTTTAAAGCTCTGAAGGATCCAAAAAAGGTTGCCCGCGATCTGGTGTACTGGCTTGAGAAACCAGGCAATTGGATTTTGGCATTGCTCGATAGCCTTGGTTTGGATGGGTTACTCGCAAAGGTATTGGATGGGTGGGCTAACGTCGTTAGCAATAAAAGCCTTCGGTTGGAGGATTTCCCTGTGATTCCTGGAATTTTACCGATGTTGGATCGCTTGAGAGGGCAATACCCGATGGCGATTGTTTCAACTCGCAATGGCGTCACCATTGGCAACTTTCTCCGTGCCAACGAATTAGATCGCTACTTCACTGTGGTCATTCATTCCCAATCGCTGCGACGCACCAAACCTTCCCCTGATCCGCTTTTACGCGCTGCGGAAGTGCTGGGCGTTGATCTCGGTGATTGCCTGATGATTGGAGACACAGTAGCCGACGTGCGTGCCGCCTTGGCAGCAGGGGCGTATTCTGTTTCAGTCTTGTGTGGTTTTGGACGTGAACAGGAACTGAGCAAAGCTGGCACACATGCGGTGCTGACTTCAACTGCGGACCTGGCTGACTTTCTTTTGGGCGAGAAAACTTGCCTGTCATCCGAGACTGAACAACTCAATGCGTGATCGGTTCTGCCGCTGACTCGATGAGCTGCCCACCGGGCAATTGGTCGTCCAGTGTGTAGACCCGTTTCTCCAGGATACCAAAAACACCCATGCACAGACACATCAAACCCGCGCTGATGTAATAAACTTGCAGCCCTATTTTATCCGCCAGGGGTCCAGCCAGCAGCAAGCCCAGCGGAGAAGCAGCGCTGGACAGGCTATTGAGCACCATAAAGATGCGTCCTTGCATCTCCGCAGGAATTTTGGTTTGAAAAATCGCCCCAATTGGACCGTTGGCGGTCGCGTTCATCACACCCAGCACTCCCATTATTGCGATCGCGAAAGGATACATTTCCTGACCAAGTAAACCCAAAGCAGTGATACCAATGCCCATGCCCAGGATGCCAACCATGATAGTCAGCACCTTTCGTTTAAATCCGCCCCACACGCCCAGCACCAAACCGCCAACAATCACCCCAATTCCCATGGCTGACTCAAGCCAGGCTAACTCAGTAGCACCTTTCATAAAATGTTGGGTCACATAGAGCGGCAACAGGGTGAATGCAGGTGTGGCAAGCATATTGATCAGCGAAGCCCCAAGCATCAGGAGAAACATACCTTTCCAGGCGTAAGTATATTTAATCCCCTCCACGACATCCTTAAGAACCAATCGCGGGCTGATGGGTTCATGTTCGCGATTATTCTTGGGTTGAGGCACTTTCACAAAAGCAATCAACAGGAAGATTGCCAGCGCAGCGGTTACCAAATCAACCGCAAGGATGCCTTGCATCGGAAGACTACTAAGCAGCAGCGCGCCTAACGGCGGCGCAGCGATTTGGATTGCCCCTCTGGTTGCCTGATTAATACCCGCCAGCCTGGTCAAGTGTTGCTTGGGTACCATTAGCGAGATTGACGCGGACATTGCCGGGTATTGGAAGGTGCCGACAATGCCACGAATGAACAGAATCACATAAATATGCCAGACCTGGATCAGGTCAAAGGCGAAAAGTAAGACCAGCACCAAGGTTGCCAGCGCGACCAGAACGTCGGAAACGATCATGATCGTTTTGCGGTTAAGTCGATCGACGATCGCTCCGGAGAAAGGACCGAGGAAGACCTCTGGGATGATTGCAGCCAGCGTGGCTATTGCCAATATGGTTGCTGAACCGGTTTTTTCGGTCAGGTACCATACCAGGGCAAACTGTACCAAAGCGCTGCCAAGCACAGAGATAATCTGTCCCAGCCACATCGGAAGGTAATTGGCTAACCATCGTTCTGGAATAATTGGGGAATCAGGTTCTACGTTGCCAGGTTGTTCCATTTCAATCCAATTCTACTCAATTAATGCTAAACCAGATCTTATACCTTACATTCATTTATGTCAAGCTTGTCTGCATTTTATTTAGTTAATACTCATTTTTACTAAATTTAATTAATACTAAAGTATATTTTGTTGGAATAAACATCATAAAACAATTTTGTATCAGTATTAACGGAATACATACAGATTTCTGTTAAACTTAATCTTGTTAATTCGAACTGGAAAGCGCACGGACTTATGGAATACAAGGATTATTACAAGACACTCGGAGTAGGCAAAACCGCCAGCGAAAGCGATATCAAAAACGCTTATCGGAAGCTTGCCCGTAAATATCATCCTGATATCAACCACGAAAAAGGGTCGGAGGACAAGTTTAAAGAGGTCAACGAAGCCTACCAGGTACTTTCAGACCCCGAGAAACGTAAGAAATACGACCAGTTTGGCTCAGATTACAAACAGTACCAGTCGACCGGTGGCAACCCACAAGATTTTTGGGGGCAGTGGACCAGGCAACAGCAAGGCCAAACCCAGGGCAACTACCGCACCGTAACTCAGGAAGAACTCAACGAGATGTTCGGCGGGTCAGGCGGCCTGGGCGGCTTCTCGGATTTCTTCGAGAGCCTCTTTGGTGGCGGAATGCGCTCAGCCCAACCCGGCAGAACCACCTCCAGGCGCACACGTCAAAGCCAAAGCGCTCCTCTCTCACGAGATGTGCAGCACGAAATTGAGATCACCCTGGCTGAGGCGTACCTCGGCAGCAAGCGCACCCTGCAATTCGAGAATGGACGCAAAATTGAAGCGACTATCCCTGCCGGGGTAGACACGGGTTCACGTGTGCGGCTCAGTGGCCAGGCGGACGGTGCAGACCTCTACCTGCGTGTCAAGGTTTTACCTGATCCCAACTTCACCCGCGAAGGCAAAGACCTGCGTACCCGCATTCCTGTGGATATCTACACGGCCGTCCTGGGTGGTGAAGTTGCCGTACCTACCCCCGGCAAATCGGTACGTTTAAGCGTTCCGGGCGGCACCGACAGCGGCAAGACCTTCCGTTTGAAAGGCTTGGGCATGCCGTCACTCAAAGCCGGTGGCGAGGCTGGCAACCTTTACGCAGTCGCCGAGGTTCACATACCAGCCCATCTTACCGACGTGGAGAAAGAAAAATTCCGCGAAATTCGCAATATGCGCCACGCTGGTTAACCCATCGGGCACCAGAGGGAATATGACCAAGCATCAAACCATTACCGTGTACGCTGGCTCTGCCGATAAACTTTCGCAGGTATACCTTGACGGAGCCTACGCCCTGGGCAAATTGCTCGCTGAACAGGACCGCGTCCTGGTGTACGGTGCCGGAAAGACTGGTTTGATGGGCGCGATAGCCGATGGCGCACTTGAGCATGGCGGTGAGGTGATCGGCGTGATTAACGACGGGCTCAACCTGCCCAATCTGGCGCATGCAGGCTTGAGCCGCGTGGAGACCCTGCCCGATCTGCAATCCCGTCAGAAGCGCATGTCTGAGCTGGGCGACGCCTTTATCGCCTTGCCTGGCGGTTTTGGCACCTTCTACGAGACTTTTGAAGCGCTCACCTGGGCGCAATTGCAACTGCACCATAAAGGTATTGGCTTTCTGAACATCAACGGCTACTACGATCACTTCCTGGCCATGCTGGAGCACGCCATTGCTGAGCGTTTCATCTACACCAGTCATCGGGCTCTCTTCACCGCCTCCGCTGATCCCTCAGACCTGCTCAATAAACTTGACACATACACAGCACCAGCAGATCTCAACCACTGGCTGGAGCGCTGATGGGCTTCAAACCATCCGAACTGACCCACATATTGATCGACCTGGACGATACTGTCTACCCCACAGAAAAAGGAATCTGGGGGCAGATATCGGTACGCATGGACAGCTACCTCACCGATGTGATGGGTGTGCCATTCGAGGAAACTCATGCACTGCGGCGCCGCTTATTTCAAACCTATGGCCCAACCTTGCGTGGTCTACAGATTGAAAAGAATGTCGATATGCAACAATACCTCGATTACGTTCACGATATTTCTCTGGACGGTGTCCTTGCTCCAGATCCGGAACTTCGCAGGGTGCTTACCCAGATTCCACAACAAAAGTGGATCTTTACCAATGCCAGCCTTGAACACGCTGAAAAAGTGCTTGATCGCCTGCAATTGCGCGACTTGTTTATGGGCATCATTGACATTACCGCGATCTACCCCTGGTGCAAACCCTATCCTGAAGCCTTTCAGACCGCATTAGTGCTTTGCGGCAACCCGGAGCCTGAGCGCTGTCTTTTCATCGACGATAGTATTCGCAACTTGGATACTGCCGCGGAGCTCAGACTCAAAACCGTTCTGATCTCCGATCAACCCTCCCTTTTCCACCCCACCATCAGCCACCTCGAATTGCTTGAGGATCTACTGCATGCAAATTATGTTTAAGTCTCCTTTACACTAAACAAATAATTAATTTGATTATGGTATTCTTACCCAGTATACATTCTAACGATTGGAAGTAAACTATGAACCGTTCCTCTTCACGAACCGTCACTCCTTGGATCATAACCTGCCTGGCAGTATATTTAATGCTATGCCTCCTGCTTTGTTCATGTTCCAGTGTCGGCCTCTTGATAAACCGTGACAGAATCAGTACGCTCACTGGCAACATTCAACAACAACTCAATCCATCCGATACTCAACCCTCTCTTGGACTTGAGACTCCTGATCCGAATGCTCCCACTGCCCCACCTGCTCCCCCTGTTGTCGGCAGCACGGATCCCAAGGCAGGCATGCCTTCTGAGGTTAAGAGGCTTTTTGCTCCTTTCTGGGAAATTTGGGATCTGCTGCACAGCAACTTTGTAGATCAACCGCTCGATGACCAGACTTTGATGTTCGGCGCAATGCAAAACCTGCAAACGGTTGCCTTTTCTGATCCTGCCACGCAAATCCAACCTGAAAACATGCCACAAGTTCCCACACCTACGGTGGTCGTTCCCGTTCCTACCCGAGTGCCTGGCGCGAATCTATTCGATCCCTTCTGGTCTGTTTGGACTGACATCCACAACAAGGGAACAACCGCTGACGACGTCACTCTGATGCGCGCTGCCATCGATGGCATGTTGGTCGCTACTGGGGACAAGCACACCTCATACATGGATCCTGTTCAGTGGAAACAAACCAACGCCGACATGGCTGGTGAGTACACTGGCATTGGCGCCTGGGTGGATACAACTGGGGATTACATTCAGGTCATTTCGCCTATGAAAAACTCACCCGCCGAAACAGCTGGGTTGCGTGCCAAGGATATTGTCATCGCCGTGAATGGCAAGGACATGACCGGCATCCCAGGAGACATCGTCTTGCAGGACATCCTCGGACCAGCAGGTGAAGCTGTCACCCTGACTGTCAGGCGCGGCGAAGAGATCCTTGACTTTACCATCGTCCGCGCCAAAATTACTGTGCCGGTCGTGGAATATGAGATGAAACCAAACAATATCGGTTATATCTCCTTGCGCACCTTCAACGAAAACTCTACCCAGCAATTGCGCGACGCACTCGATGACCTCAAGTCCCAGGGTATGGTCGGGTTAGTCTTTGACCTGCGCGACAACGGCGGTGGATTGCTCGATGTCGCCATCGAGGTAACCTCCGAGTTCATCCCCAAAGGCGTCATTATGTACGAGGAATATGGCGACGGCACCTCAATTACTTTTGATGCCAAGAGGGGTGGTAGGGCAACGGAAATCCCTATGATCGTGTTGATTAATGAGGGCAGTGCCTCTGCCTCTGAGATTACCGCGGGTGCCATTCAGGATACTGGTCGTGCCAGGCTGCTGGGAGTAACCAGCTATGGCAAAGGCTCAGTGCAAAACTGGATCCCATTGACGACAGAAGAAAGCGGCGTGCGTATCACCATCGCGCGCTGGTTGACCCCCAATCGCTCCCAAATCAGCGAAGTAGGCTTAACACCGAACATCCTGGTTGAACGTACCGATGCCGATTATGAAGCCGACCGTGACCCTCAACTCGATGCGGCTCTACAGCTACTGGCCAACCCATAACCGAATGATAAAATTAAGTCGAATTATCTGCTTGATCAGTTAAAGGAGAAAAATGGATCTAACTTACCTTATCTTCATGATTCCAGGATTGTTGCTTTCTTTGTGGGCTCAGGCTAAAGTAAAAAGTGCCTATAGCAAATGGGGAAAAATTCAGAATAGTAATAGCATCACTGGTATGGACACCGCCATTCACTTGAAATCTCGTGTTGGGCTGGAAAACGTGACTCTCACAACAATCAAGGGTGAACTAACCGATCATTATGATCCATCCAAAGACACGTTGGCACTCTCACAAGGTGTAGCCGAAGTGCCCTCCGTGGCTGCCATGGCAATTACCGCTCACGAAATGGGTCACGCCTTGCAAGACAAACAAAGCTATGGCCCGATGCGCCTGCGCAGTGCCATCGTTCCGCTGGTTGGTCTCGGCTCAAACCTTGGTATTGTCGTATTGTTGGCCGGCCTTGCGTTGAATATTGTTGGTTTGGTCAACATTGGTATCATTTTATTTGCCTCGACAACTGTATTTTCGCTGGTTACAGTTCCAGTCGAGCTGGATGCCTCAAAACGTGCCCGCGCCATGCTGGCTGACAACGGGCTTGTGCGTACTGAGGAAGAACGCAAAGGCGTTGACACTGTACTTTCCGCCGCTGCCTGGACCTACGTAGCAGGCTTGGTGACTTCTTTGCTGCAGCTCTTCTATTACATCTCGTTGGCCGGCCG
>JBASOE010000059.1:0-2484 GCA_049657925.1 Anaerolineaceae bacterium | reverse complement strand
CGATACCCATACCCTTAGAACCTGGGTGGAGCGCATCAGGCAGTAATCCAATCATCTGGTAGCCTTCCGCTCCCCCTTTCACCACAGCTTTTCCTTCCATGACTCTCATCAAAGCTGTATCAAAGCCTGTTGGTCCGGACACCATCACAGGATATGCGGTCATCGCCTGCGTAATTTTTCGGCAAGCACTCTGCCGCGGTTCAGCAAACTCAGCTGGGTCACACAATCGGGCGACAGCAAAAGCAAACCGGTCAAGGGGCATGGCATAAACCGGTGCGCTGCAACCATCGGTCCCTGGGATGAGGCTTTCCGGGCTCACATCGCACATTTCTGCTACTATGGCACGAATCGTTTCCTGCACTGGATGGGCAAGGTCGAGGTAGGTTTCGAGAGGCAGTGCACGCAGCCGGGCATGAGCCAACATGCCGCTGTGCTTTCCAGAACAGTTATGCCGGAAGGGGGTAGGTGCCTCTCCGCGCTCACGCATTTCTGCTGCGGTGGCCTTATCACCTGGCCAATGCACTCCACACTGCAGCATACCTTCGTTGAGATCTGCCTTCTGATGGATTGATTTTAGTACGCGTACATGCTCATCCGTACCATGATGCGAGGCACACATGATGCTGATTTCTTCTTCGGTCAGTCCAAAGGCTTGCTGTCCCCCCAACTCTATAAATGGCAAGGTTTGAAATGGTTTCATGGAACTGCGTGGAAAAGTTACCAACCCGGGATCGCCTAACGAAAACATCAACTTCCCGTCCGAGTCAACCATTGCCAAAGCCCCGAAGTGCACACATTCTATAATGCTTCCGCGTGTCAGTTCAACTACTGGTGCATAGCCGCTAATTGTTTCCATATGACCTCTTTCTTCACTTTTGATGTTGCTCGAACCAGGTTGTCAAACCCCAGCGAAGGCGATTAATATTAAGATCCTCGGCGTCAAGTTCTCCGTTGATTTGTTTCATGATTTTAGGGATAAGCTGATGATAAGCATCCAAGTCTGCGCTGCCTGTGATAAGTGGTTCCATCAGATTGGCGATCGAGTCTATGAGTCTTCTCATATCCCTGACCTGATCAGTGCTAACAACCCCGCTGCGAGAGGAGATTATTTGAAAACCTTTGTATTCGCGGGATGCTAACAGTTCCAAATCTTGCTGCCAGACTGCCAGATTAGCATAGGCCAAAAACGGAGGTTGGTTAACAAGCACCGCATCGCCAATAAAGACGATTTTTTGCTGTGGTAAATTAACCCATACCCCAGCAATATTGGAACCCGAATGGTGTTCAAGTTCTATTTGTATATTCCCCAGATGAAGAGACAAACTGTCTTCAAAAACAATTTCTGGTGGAATCCAACGAAACAAGTTACTACTCTGCTGCTCATGGGTTTCCGTCTCAGATTGGCTTTCGTCCAAAAATTTAGCTGCGGTTGATTTTCCCCGCGAGGCTGTGATAGCGTTGGCTTGGCTGATAATGACACATTCTGTGCCCTTAGCGCTGAGAATGCGGTCGTAATTGGTATCCAGGCTAATTAAGAATTTTGGATCTCCCATGACTAATTTTGCAGTTCCTGAACGCCATGATCGCGCGTCATCGTGGCGACTTGGGGAGTCAACCAACACACTTCCCGCGTCAGTTCGGATAACACCTGTTACCAGGCCAAGTGAATTGTTATCGATAAATACGTTTGGGGCGATCTCTTGCATGGTCATCTCCGAGGTGAGGTATCCGGCAATTATGCCAAACTATTAATTTCTTATCAAACTCAATCCGTCTGGCACTTTGCCAGACCGACCGTCGGATTGGTCGACCGCAAGTTCATACCGAAGTAGGGGCTGGGATCGTAGGTATTGGCAATTTTCAATTCATTAAGGTACTGACCCTTACCGTCATCCTTGACAATCGATAAGTGCAAGTGTACACCAACCGGTTGCGCTGGATCGCCCGAGTAGTTGCCCTGATAACCCAACAAGTCGCCCTGCTTCACTGGAGTTTCCTGGATTCCGGGTGGGAATTGTTCAGCAATCAGGCTGTTGCCCTGTCCATCCGCCAGGTGGGTCATGTACACCCAGATTTGTCGCTCTTCGGAAGTGGTGGGGTCCTGAGGGATGCGAAGTATCAAGCTGGATATCCAACCTTCCTCACGGCTCAAAAATCCATCGTAAGGTGCAAACACAGGTGTTTCCCCAGCTGACATGCCTCCAAAAATATCGATGCCCTGGTGGCGATGCAGCGGGCGAAAAGAGTCATCATAGTAATAACCAATGTAACCTTCGGTGGGCATAGAGAACGGCGCATTGTCACAGACCTGCCCTTGAGGGGTGACCCAATCCTGATGCTCCTCCGGGTTGAGAATATACTTCATTACCGCGCTGTTACGCCCGCCAAAATAAGCCTGATAAACCCGAAAACCAAACCATGCCACCAGCACCACTACCACTAAAACCATGTATGTAAAAGTGTACTTTTTCATGAGGCTGATTA
>JBASOE010000058.1:0-2108 GCA_049657925.1 Anaerolineaceae bacterium | reverse complement strand
TCTGCAGATAGCGTGCGGCATCATCAAAGGAATCAAAGGGTCGTATGCACAGTGCTTCCGCATCAGGGAGGGAGAGGGAGGAGAAATCGAAAGTATGAAGCCTGAATCGGGAGAAATTAAAGTTCGCTGTTGAGAAAAGGAGCCTGTTTTTATCGGTGCTGCGGGGTGAGAAAGTGAGGAGGAGCCTGTGAGGAACGCTCCGGTCTGCACTGAATAATAAATCCTTACCCCGTTTCTCTTTTGTGTCACGGATGCCCGATGGAAACAGACTCCACTGACTATTCAGAGCGTCCTTTTCAGCCAGCATTTTTCCCTGCGACAGCCCTTCAATAATGCTTTTTGCCAGCGGTGCGGCATCAGATTCGGGGAATTTTTCCAGCAGATCGCTGAGCAAACGCTCTGTTTGTACCTCATTGCCGGTAAATGCAGCGGATAAAGCATGCATCAACAGGAATTGGGGCATCAACCCGGAGCCGGGAAATCTTTCGCGAAACGTCTCAAAAGTGGATGCTACCAGCCCGGCATCCCCTTTCAGAAAAGCCTGATACGCTTTCTGATAAAGCGATTCGTGCAACTCTGCAGCCATACGGAGTGAGTCTGCATGGCTTTTATCGGAGTTTACGATGCCGGTTGTCTGCTCCGTGAATTTGGTACGTTCCGTGTTGTCGGTTTGCTTCCTCTCAAGTGCTGTTTGAATCTTCTCCAGATGGTCTTCGTTTTGCGTCTTCTTACGCATCTTCTCCAGCGCTCTTCTGACGGCGGGCTGTTGCGTTTCAGAGGCGACGGCCAGCTGGCTGATGGTGGCCTGCATCGACAGCTCAAAGGGGGTGCTGAGCCCTTTCACCGATTCAAAGGCGCGGTAAGCTTCTTCATTTTCTCCCACAATCGCATAAACCTGCCCAAGGAGAAATTGAAGGCGTTTTTTTTGTCTGAGGTTTTTTTCCTTTTCAATGGTATTTCTCAGCCATGGGATTGCTTCGGCATATGCTTCTTTTCGAAGTAGGTACTGCGTATAGGCTTCATTGAAAAGATTATTCAGATTCTTCGGCAACACTTTGGTTTTCAAAATGGTTGCGATGCTCGCCGCGTCATACATTCTGTCCAGTTCCGTATATGCCCGCAGCATCCATATCTCCGTCTCGGAGATCAGATCGGCCTCATTTTTATAGATACGCTGAATATGAGAGAATACAGCCAAGGCCTCCTCATAATCGCGGTTCTGCAGATGTGCTTTTCCCAAGAGGAGCCAAGCGTTTTTCAGCAACGGATTAAACTCCTCCTGACGCAGCCATTGCCTGTAGGCTTCTGTCTGTGGCTGAGTGGGGTCCCTCCGGGGTTTTGCCGTGACGGAGTGTTCCTGAATGGCACGCGATGCTTTGTCGACTACTGCATCAAACGTACCGCCGGGTTGTGATTTCTCCGCTGAGGGTGTAGAGGGAAAGTAAGGGAGCAGCCCGGAATAGTTGTCTGCATAACTCTCCGACTGACGCTCCAGTATCTCTTCGTAGGCCTCCTCCGCGTTAAACAGGAGGTTATACCGGGTTGTGAATGCATGATAAGCGCGCGTGGCGGGCGTGTTCTTTCGGGTGGAACATCCCACGCAAAGAACAATGCATATCCATACTGTCAGAATAAACCTGATATTCTTCTTCATCGGCACCTCTTATCATTTTAAACGGGATATCTCCACACCTGATATAACTCGAAAAAGAGGATTTTATTGTTTCCTGTGCCTTACACTGCAGATCTTCTAATCCACTGTCACGGAAAATTGTTCGCTGTCGGCCATGTAAATGACGACCATGGCTCTATAAACCGATAGTTGCTGCATTCGGTTGTGTTTCTTTCCTAAGAGGGGATTACGTCCGGTTTTGTTTTACAACCGCCTTCACCGCTTTGGCCATAAAGAACATCACAATCAGCACAAAAATGATGAATGCACCGGAAGGAACATTCAGGTAATAGGATAGAAGCAGTCCGGTCACACATCCCACAAAACTGAAGAGGATAGAGAGTGAGATAATTTTTGAATAGTTTACGGTGAACAGGTTGGCTGTCATCTGCGGGACGGTGATGAGCGACATAAGTAGCACAATCCCTACCAGACG
>JBASOE010000057.1:0-6319 GCA_049657925.1 Anaerolineaceae bacterium | reverse complement strand
CCCACCGCAGCTCCGACTGAGGCACCTACTGCTGCCCCAACCGAAGCTCCCACTGAAGCCCCAACCGAAGCTCCCACCGAAGCTCCCACCGAAGCCCCCACCGAGGCGCCTGTTGTGACCGGTGAAGTGCTCAAAATCGGTCAGATCGGCATGATGTCTGGTGCCATGGCCCTCTACGGTCTGCAGCAGCAGCGCGGTTTCGCCCTTGGTCTTGAATACGCCTCTGGCGGCGTCAAGGACGATCAGGGTCGTTGGATTATCGCCGGCCGCCCCGTTGAAGTCATCGTCAAAGACGACGAAGGCAACCCCGAGAAAGCTGTTTCCCTCGCTCAGGAACTGATCGAGAAAGACGGCGTGGAGATCCTGCAAGGACCCGTGTCGTCCGCTTCTGCTATCGCGCTGACCAATGTGGCGCTCGAAAACAAGATGATCCTCATGATCGATCCTGCTGCGAGCTCCTTCACCACCGGCCCCAATTTCAATCCCTATGTGTTCCGCACCGCCCGCACCAACTTTGATGACACGCTCGTCATCGCCAAGTATCTGGTCGAGAACAATGGCCCCGAATTTGCCCACATTGGTGTGGATAATGCCTTCGGACAGGCCTCCGGTATCGCGTTGGCGTACTCTGTAGGTAAATTCGGCGGCAGTGTTATTGCTGACATCTATGCTCCCTTTGACACCACCGATTTCACTCCCTATATCCAGCAGGCTATGGAATCCGGCGCAAAGAACCTCTTCCTGACCTGGTCAGGCACGGGTTACGTGACCCTCTTCCAGCAGCTTGGTGATCTCGGCGCGCTCGAGCAGATGACCGTCGCTACTGGTTTCGGTGACAACGCCTCCTTCGCGGCCGTTTTTGGCTCCGCTGTTGGCTCCACCGGTTTGAATGTGTACCACTACACTGCCGCCAAGACCGCTGTCAATGACTGGTTGGTCGAACGCCATTTGGCCGAATTCAACGAGTATCCTGACCTGTTCACCGCTGGTGGCATGGCTTCGGCGATCGCATTGGCTGAGGGTCTTAAGAAAACCGGTGGCGATGCCTCCGGTGATGCCATGATCACTGCTCTCGAAGGTTTGAAATTCGAAGCTCCCAAGGGCACCTTCTACATCCGCCCCGAAGATCATGTCTGCGAACAGCCTATGAACATTCTCAAGCTGGTCAATCTTGATCCCGACAAGAACAAAGACGGCATCAACGAGTACGAGTTCTTTGAGACCGTGTACGTGTCCGCATACGATGAACTGGGTGTCCCCTGCACGCTGACCGGCGATTACGCCTCCCGCTGCGGTGACCTGCCCGTCGTCCCTGCCCCATAACCTACTTTCAAATGGGAGAGGAACTTGCGTTCCTCTCCCATACTCAATCACAAACCGAAGTGCTGCCCATTAGATGACGCTGGCATTTATTTTTTTATTATCAAACAACCAATTAGGGCAGAGAAAAGGTGTTTTATGACTGATGCAATAATCATGGAAGCCCAAAACCTGAGCAAGGTATTTGGTGGGCTGATCGCGGTGGACGATGTTAGTTTGCAAGTTAAAGCGCAGACCATGCACGCCATCATCGGTCCAAACGGCGCAGGTAAAACCACGCTGTTTAATTTGCTCAGTGGCATGATGCCACCAACCACGGGCAAAATTCTCTACAAAGGGGAGGATATCACCCATCTTCCACCTCAGCGACGCGCACACAAGGGGATTGGCCGCTCTTTTCAGATTACTAACATCTTTCCCAATCTAAGCGTGCTCGAAAATATCCGCCTTGGATCGCAAGCCCTGGGTAAGCATAACTTTAACCTGATGAAACCAGCTGACGATTTTCAAGAGTACATAGACAAAGCCATGGAAGTGATCGAGATGGTTGGTTTGTACGGTAGAGAATCCATGCTGGCGCGCAACCTGCCACACGGCGAAAAGCGCAAGCTGGAGTTGGGCATTATGCTCGCTGGCGAGCCCGAATTGTTGCTCTTCGATGAGCCCACTGCAGGAATGTCATCGGAGCAGGTGCCTGAACTGATTGAGATTATTAACAAGGTCGTGCGAGAGAAGAACAGAACCGCCATCCTGGTGGAACACCGCATGGACATGGTCATGTCCGTTTCGGACACCATCACCGTCATGGCACAAGGCCGGGTGTTGGCCGAAGGTTCCCCCCAAGATATTGCCCACAACAAGCAGGTGCAGTCAGCCTATCTTGGCGACCTTTATGGAGAGTTGGCATGAGCGGTTATATCGAATTACCCAATACCCTGCTGAGCGTTCAGGCAATCGACACCTACATAGGACAATTTCACATCCTTGAAGGGGTATCAGTCGACGTGCCTGCTGGAGGCATCACTGTACTACTCGGTCGCAACGGCGCAGGCAAAACCACGACCCTCAAATCCATCATGGGTCTCACCCCCCCTCGTACTGGCAAAGTCATCTTTGACGGCACGGAGATTCAAGGCAAGCGCGCTTACGACGTTGCCAACCTGGGCATCGGTTACGTACCTGAGAACCGCGCCATCTTCAAAGCCCTCTCAGTCCTCGAGAATCTCAAGCTGGCTGAGCGCAAAAAAGGTGATCTGGCACGCCATGAAGGCTTGATCTATGGGCTTTTCCCTGATCTTAAGCGTCTCGAGAAACTCCCTGGCGATCACCTGTCGGGTGGTCAGCAACAAATGTTGGCCGTGGCTAGGGCACTGGTTCCTGACAACAAACTGCTGCTGATCGATGAGCCCAGTGAAGGTCTTGCACCCATTTTGATCCAACAAATGATGGAAGCCATTCGCAAGCTGAAAGAAACCACTACCATTCTGCTGGTCGAACAGAACTTCATCATGGCCAGTCAACTGGCGGAGCGCTTTGTCATCATTGACGATGGCCGCAGCGTGCACAGCGGCTTGATGAGCGACCTGGTGCGCAACGAAGAACTGGTGCATCAATACCTTGGCGCATCCATTAAAACGAACGCGAAGGAGGCATAAATGGAGAAATTCAAGAAGAAAAAAATCGGACTTTACATGGGTATCACGGTTGCCATGATCGTGCTGGTAGCGCTTTACCTGGTGACCGGCAAGCAAGCCTTCATCCGTACCACCCTGAGCGGTCTCACGCTTGGTTCGCTCTTCTTCCTGGTTGCGGCTGGTCTGACCCTCATTTTCGGTCTGATGGATGTGCTCAACTTTGCCCACGGCGCTATGTTTATGCTTGGCGCGTATATCGGTTGGCAGTTTTACACTAACCCAACCTTCATTTTCGGCATGCTGCCAGCAGTGCTATCCATCGCCTTTGGACTGCTGCTCATACCCCTCATTAAACCTTACCTGATCTCGCTGAATTTGAGCGAAAAAGTGCAGAAAAACCTTCCCAAAGTGTTATATGTGCTGGCTGCTGTGGCAGCGCTGATAGCTTTTTGGCAATTTGATGTCATGGGACTGGCTAAAACCGCCATGGTGGCCGCCACGGTTACAAACACGAATAATCCCCTGGCTGAAATCAGCACGCAGGAACCGATGGCGCGCTTCTGGATCAGACCGGTCATGTTGGTCATCAGCGGTCTGTTGTTGGCCGTGGCCATCAGCAAACCAGGTGATAAGACTCAGTTTGCTCCCAAAGAAAAACCGAGCAAGAGTCTGATTCTGCCGATAATCCTATTCGTCTCACTCATCGTCAGCATCCTGGTGCGCGAAAAAGCCCCTGAAGTGGTACTGTTGATGAATGGCAACCTGCGATTTGCTCTCTCGATTGTCACCGCTGTGGTGTTCGGCTTGCTGTTCGGGGCGATCATCGAAATCACCATGATCCGCCCGCTCTACGTGCGGCCTTTCTTCATCGTGCTGATGACTTTGGGCTTGAGTTTTGTCATCCGTGAATTGGTACAGTTGCTTTGGGACCCACTGGCTTACCAGATGTCCCGCCCGCCACTTTTCGCGACGGTAGGCAAAGCAGCCACTTCGATTAGTGAATGGTTGCAAAATGGCTCAGCCACGATCAATATTTCTGGCGTGATCTTTCCAACCTATCGTTTGTTCGTCATCCTGTTGGGGATAGTGATGTTCGTCTTTGTCACCGTGTTGATGACCAAAACCCGCATGGGTATGATCATCCGCGCTGGTGTGCAGGACCCCCAGATGGTGGAAGCCCTGGGCATCAACGTTAAGCAAGTCTTCACCATGGTGTTTGCGCTCGGCGTAGCCTTGGCCGCCCTGGGTGGCATTGGCGCTGCGCCATTCCTGCCGATCAACCCTTTGATGGGTGATACCTACCAGATGCAGGGTTTCATTACGGTGGTCATCGGTGGTATGGGCAGCTATGTTGGCGCATTTGTGGGCGCGATGATCCTCGGAATGGCGCGTGCCTTTGGCGACTATTACGCGCTCAAGTTATCTCTTTCACCAGCGATCGCTGAAGCGAGTACGGTCATCATCATGATCATTGTGTTGCTGCTCAGACCGCAGGGCCTTTTCGGGAAGAAGGATTAAACATGAATACCACCAAACCTACCCGAAAAAGTTTCCTTTCCAAAGAAAAAGGCTTTCTGGTTTTTGTCGGATTGATGGTCATCTTTCCATTTGCCTTCGGTTTGATCAGCGGCGGAGGGCTGAGTGCTGGTCCTACCCGCTTCTGGCAAGGTCAGTTGATTAACTTCTTTATCATGGCCGTCCTGGCGATGAGTTATGACCTGTTAATGGGCTATGGCGGCATCCTTTCGTTTGGTCACGCCGCTTCGTTTGGTGCTGGCGCGTATACGGTGGCGCTGCTTACCATGCATGTGACCCCCAAGTTCACGTCTGCCTATCGCATCATGTTGGGTTCTGTCAACTTGACCGACGTGCTTGCCCTGCTATTTGTTTTCCTGATGGCATTCATCGTCTCTGTATTGGTGGGCTTGTTGTTCGCTGCAACTTCGGTACGTCTGAAAGGCGCTTACTTTGCCATGCTCACCATGGCGCTGTCTGGTGCTCTGCACATCCTCTCGAAGGCCACCGACTTTTCCAAATGGACGGGTGCGGACGAGGGTATGCACGGCCTGCCTGTACCGATATGGCTCAACCCCACCCAGAATCGCCTGACTTTTTACTTCATCACTCTGGCGTTCCTGGTGCTATGCTACTTCCTGATGCGCCGCATGGTCAATTCTCCGGTCGGGCGTATCATCCAAGCCACCCGTGAGAATGAAGACCGTGTACGCATGATCGGCTACAACCCAGTCACTTATCGCACGCTCACCTTTGTGGTTGCCTCGGTGTTTGCTGGCATGGCCGGCGGGATTTATTCGCTGTGGACCAGTTCGGTCACACCTTCAATGACCGCGCTTACCCTGACTGTCAACGCGTTGATCATGACCATTTTGGGCGGCATAGGCACGCTGATCGGACCGATTATTGGCGCTGGGATCATGCAGGTGTTCAGCCAGTTCTTCTATACCTGGTTTGGTGCGCGTTGGCCGTTAGTGTTTGGGTTGATCTTTATCCTGATTGTCATGTTCCTGCCCTACGGTATCGTCGGCACCTGGAGGTTGCGTCAGAACAACCTCAAGCAAGGCTGGCAGCGATTTATGGACATGCTGAAGCCCAAATCGGGCTGATTGATAAAAGAATAAGTCTAAAACTGACCTGGGAGATTTCCCGGGTCAGTTTCATTTCTTAATGTGTCACCCAGAATACACCAGCGCAAAGTATCTTGCCTGCAAGGCGGCTGACAGCCGTGCCAGATGCTTCCACTGTGCCTTCGGTTTGTGCCAGTGTTCCATAGAGCCAACCTCCTGTGGTCGCCCAAGGAAAACTTGTGCATTTGGCGTGTAGAAGACAGAAACTGCCCCTACGAATCCCTCTTCATCAATTTGACCAAACACATTGACAATTTTTGATATGAGGTTTATAGTATTCACATCAACAATGTTTAATGTGAGGCGGTGTTATGGAAACTAACTATCAGGACCAGGTCAGAATGTTTAAAGCCTTTTGCGACGAGACTCGCCTGCGCGTACTCGAAATGTTACAGGGTGGGGAAAAATGCGCCTGCAAGTTATTGGAAAAGCTTGATTGCGGACAATCCGGCCTCTCCTACCATATGAAAATTTTGCTTGAATCCGGGGTTGTCACCAGCCGCCAAGACGGTAAATGGACCTACTACAGCATCAGTGAAGAAGGAAGCGCTGCTGCGGTAGGTCTGTTGCAAAATCTGACCGCCCTCCTCGCCGATCCAGACCAATGCGATTGTTGCGAAAACTGAGCCCCAATCCCTAAGAAACACTCGTCAACCTTCAGAAAGCGCGCTTCATGCAAACAACTTCAGTCTGGGACTTTATTCAGAAACAAATCCTCGG
>JBASOE010000056.1:0-20556 GCA_049657925.1 Anaerolineaceae bacterium | reverse complement strand
AGTAAGGCGAACGGCAGCCCCGTTATCGGCAATTCGAGATGACTTCTTCGGAAGTTGATCTGGGTGGAACCGCGTGAGAGACCTCTCGCCCCAGGGCGCAGGGTCTTTTTGTTTTAAATTGTTCTGGCGACAGCCAGTTAAAAGTAACGCTGAGCAGTTCAGCAATTTTGGAGGTAACATGTCACATGCAAAAGAATATCAGGATTCAGAACTTTACCGCATCCGCCACTCGACCTCGCATGTCATGGCTGAGGCAGTGATCGGAATATTCCCCACCGCCAAAATCGCCATTGGTCCGGCTATCGACGATGGTTTCTATTACGATTTTGACCTGCCCCGCGCACTGACCCCTGAAGATCTGGTCGAGATCGAGGAACGCATGCGCGAGTTAATCAAGGCCAAGGAATCCTTCGAATACGAGGTGGTTTCTGCTGAGTCTGTCAAGCAACTCTTCAAGGATCAGCCTTACAAACTTGAGTTGATTGAAGGACTCGAGAAAGGCGGCCTGGACGAAGACGGAAACCCCACCGAAGAGAGAGTTCCAATTTCGATTTATAAAAGCGGCGGCTTCACCGACCTATGCCGCGGCCCTCACGTCAAGAATACATCCCAAATCAACCCAAAGGCCATCAAACTGCTCAATGTAGCTGGTGCTTACTGGCGCGGGGATGAGAAACGCCCCATGCTTCAGCGTATCTACGGCACAGCCTGGGAGACGAAAGAGCAGCTCGACGAATACCTGTGGAAGATAGAAGAAGCCAAACGTCGTGACCACCGCAAACTCGGCAAAGAGCTTGACCTTTTCAGTACCAACGAAGAAGTCGGCCCTGGTCTGGTGCTGTGGCATCCCAACGGCGCCATGGTTCGGCACCAGATCGAGCGCTACTGGGATGACCAACATATGGCAAATGGTTACGATTTCGTTTACACGCCGCATATCGGCAAGGCTTCGCTTTGGGAGACCAGTGGTCATTTGGGATTTTATAAGGAGAATATGTACGCTCCCATCACCATTGAGGAGCAGGACTATTACCTGAAACCCATGAACTGCCCGTTCCACCTGCACATCTACAAGAGTAGCCTGCGCTCCTATCGCGACCTGCCCTTGCGCTACGCCGAAAAAGGCACCGTCTATCGCTATGAACGCTCCGGCGTCATGCATGGCCTGATGCGTGTGCGCGGCTTTACCCAGGATGATGCCCATCACTTCTGCCGCGAAGACCAGATGCCCCAAGAGATCGATTTCGTGCTCGACTTCTCGATGAAGATGCTCAAAGCCTTTGGTTTCAAGGAGATCAACGCCTACCTCAGCACCAAACCTGAGAAGAGCGTGGGTGACCCGGCCCAATGGACAGCTGCTGAACACGCGCTTGAGGACACACTCAAGCGCATGAATGTGCCTTACCAGGTGGACGCCGGCGGCGGCGCTTTCTATGGCCCCAAGATCGACCTCAAGGTCAACGATGCCCTCGGCCGCGAATGGCAACTCTCGACCATCCAGTTTGACTTCAACGAGCCAGAACGCTTTGACCTGTCCTATATCGGCGAAGACGGTCAGGAACACCGCCCTTACATGGTTCACCGCGCGCTGCTCGGTTCGATGGAACGCTTCTTCGGCGTACTGATCGAGCACTATGCTGGTGCTTTCCCAGCCTGGTTGGCACCCAAACAGGCCGTGATTATTCCGATCGCCGATAGGCATGCTGACTTCGCCTATGAAGTCGCCAGACAGGCCAAGCAAGCAGGGTTGAGAGTCAGTGTGGATGCCCGTGCTGACCGCATGAACTCAAAGATTCGCGACGCGCAGAACCAAAAGGTTCCGTACATGTTGGTAATTGGCGACCGCGAGATGGAAGCCGGTCAGGTCGCCCTGCGCCGGCGCAGTGGTGATAGTCTACCCGCCATGAGCGTGGCTGACTTCCTCACCCTGGCAAAACACGAAGTGGAAGATAAGATTTAACTATACTCAACACCAATTGCATAAAAACACAAACCCCGGGAGACTCCGGGGTTTGTGTTTTTCTATCGCGGTGCTGTTTCTTAAAAGAAGTTATCTCACTTCGATGGACTCAATCTCGCTCAGTGCATAGCTTTTGTCATCTTCATCAGCGATTTTGTCTGCTGCTCTCAGTGCCGACCGCAATGCCTCATCTCGTTCAACAGTCTGACCCAGACATTGATAAGATCTCGCGATGGCTTCATAGGCAAATGCAAGGTCAAAATCCGCAATTTGATTCTCCAGGCAGAGGGTCAATGACCGTTGGGCGTGCCAAAGCGCGATCGACCCTTGTTTCAGAACTGAATGCACCCTTGATATTTGCCATTCGCCCCGAGCTTGTTCAATGGCTGTGCCGCATTGTGACCAATGGTAACAAGAGGCATGCGCGGTGAGAACCATCTGATGATCCTCCGCTTCAGAGCGAGCTTTATCAAGGTATTCCCAAGTCTTGTTGAATAATGTGACTGCGAGTTCACGGTTATTTATTTCTGTCATCGAAGCCTCCGATTAAATTTTCCATTCGCCATCTTTTAGAAGAACAACTTCCGTTCCATCTTTCTTGACACCAGTGACAGTCACCTTCTCGCTGCCGACCATAAAGTCGACGTGAATGAGCGAATTGTTCATGCCAAGCTTTCGGTTTTCTTCCTCGCTGCGGCGGGTGGCGCCTTTGAGATTCTCGCTGTAAGCCATGCCGAGCGCGAAATGGCATGAGGCGTTCTCATCAAACAGGGTGTTCTTAAACAATACCCCGGTTTGGCTGATGGGTGAATTATGGGGCACCAAGGCGATCTCTCCCAGCCGTTTAGCGCCGTCGTCAGTTTCGAGCAGACCATCCAAAATAGCTTTGCCAACCTTGGCATCGTGACCCACGACCATGCCATCCTTGAAAGTGAAATTAAAGTTATCCACGATCTGTCCGCGCACCGCCAGGGGCATTGTCGCAGCCAAAGTGCCGTCCACATGATCCGCGTCGGGCATGCTGAAAATCTCTTCGGTAGGCATGTTGGGGAAGAAAACATCCCCATCCACACTGACACTCGAACCACCTTCCCAAATGTGCTTTTCGGGCAAGCCTACCATCAAGTCGGTGCCTGGACCCTTGTAGTGGATCTTGGCGAAGTGGGCTTTATTCAGGAAGTCCTTATGCGCTTTCAGTGTGGCATCGTGGTTCTGCCAGGCTGCCACAGGATCTTTTTGGTCAACCCGGCAAGCTTTGAAAATGTTCTCCCATAATTTTTCCATGGCTTCAGTTTCGTCAAGTTTTGGGAAAGCCGCCTTAGCCCAGGCTTTGCAGGCTACACCCGCCACACACCACTTGACCTTGTTTTCCATGGTGTATTTCTGGATGCGCTTGTAGGCCAATCCGGAAGTCATCTGCCAGGTGTTGATACGTTTGGGGTCGACGGGTTTGAGTAATTCAGGGTCTGGGGCAACCAACGAGAGTACATTGTAACCATCTTTGAATTGCTTCTCGAAGAAGTCGATGCGTCCGACGGGAAACTTGGTGAACGATTCTTCCGGTGCATACAAATAACGCTCGAGTAGCAGCGTGTCATCCGAGAATTCGTAGTCCACGTCCAACGCGCCACGCTGATAAGCTTTCTTGCTGACCAGCCGCGCCAAAGGGAGTGTCTCTTCGGTGACACGAATCTTGAGTTTATCTCCGGGCTTAATCGCCAACCCAGTTGAAACGATCAATTCTGCATACTTTTCCAGGTTCTTCTGAAAGGTCATGAGTTCCTCCATTGGCTAATTTGATCAAATTATAAGCGCAATTCGTGGAAGACCCGAGATGGTGTAGGGCGAAATTGGTGCGCTTTTCACCAATTCGCCGAACAGATTCTGGGAAGCAATGACGGTTTTCGGTGAATTGACCAAGAACGGGTCAACCCCACCTTCCGAAACCTTTTACCCATCTCCACGACTCCGGACATTGATCACGGTACAGCTCATATGAATTGTGGAAAAAGTGTTTACCATGCGTTGACTTCCTTATAGCATTTGGTATCTAATTTCAGCCGCCCAAAGATTTGTAGAGTATCGAATCATATTTGTGGGAATTTGCGCAAATTGAAAGAAGTCGGGGGGTAAACTCCCGACTTCTTTTTTTTACCTTTATTAGGTATTAGTCCTTCACCCTCCACGAAGTAACATTATTGTTCAGCGCATAGAAACTTGAACAACTTGCACCGCATGCGTAGGTAGCTCCTTGATGATTCGCAAAGTCGAATACCTCGATTTGGTCACAACTGGAATATGCTTTCCCGGATTCATACGTATTGTCAAGCGCAGATGGCAGCTGGTTCACTCCATAACTTACACCAGGCGAACAGGGGATAGAACCGTAATACTCTTGTTCAAAACCGCCATAGTTGGTGTTGTTATAGAACTTCGCGACAAGGTAATTTGATTGGAGAGAATATCCGTTAATTTCGGTTATATTCCCCTCAGAACAGACTTCTCCCAGTACCTTGGATTCGTCTTCTCCTTCTTTGATCGGGTCAAGAAGAATTACACACCGATATTTGGTTGCTTTGCTAGGACCTTCCACAATCCCATTCACATCTTCTCCCTGATTTGTCCATTCAGGTAACGGAGCAGGTGCGTTCACGTCCAATGGCTCTAAGAACGTCTCGCCCCCTTCTCGATTTGACGAAACACACTCTTGTGATAAAACTCGTGAGCTCGTTTCGCCTTCCCGGATTGGCTCAAGCAGTTGTTCTACAGTATATCCTTCCGGACAATTCGTCCCTTCTTGTGAAGCAGCTTTTGTTGCTGATACCGTTATCAAAGCGCCTATCAAAATGATCACAAGAACCAATACAACGTTTTTTGTTTTAGACATTTTTGCCTCCTTTTGATTATTGTGGTGAATCCCACATCATCAGGATAGCAAATCAGATGTTAAGTGAGTGTAAGTCTCAGGACAAATTAGGATTAGGAAACGAAACAATAAATGTACTTCCCTCACCAGGCTGGCTTTGAACTTCAACAGTAGCTTGGTACAAATTGGCGATATGTTTTACGGTGGCAAGACCTAACCCGCTCCCCCCTTTCGCACGGCTTCTGCTATGATCACACCGATAGAATCGGTCAAAAATAAAGGGAAGCTCATCCGGATTAATACCCACCCCATTATCTGTGATGCTCACTTTCGCTTCATCTACGCTTCGAGTGATAGATATACTTACAATTCCATCTTTATCGCTATACTGGATAGCGTTTACAATCAGATTTCTGAATAAGCGATCAATTAAAACACTGTTCCCTTTCAAAATTATGTTTTCAGATGTTTGAAAATTAAGTGAAATGTCATTTACTTTAGCAAGGGCATCCAAATCCAGACAAATTTCACCGATGATCTCTGCAAGATTAATCGATTCGGATACGTATTGAGTCTCACCTTTTGCCAAAAAGAGTAAATCCTCCACAAGGACTTCCATCCGTTCCACATTCCGATTGAGTGATACGGATAATCCAGCACGTTCCGTCTCGGCGTTTTGGGGCAAATTCTCCAGTACTTCGAAGTTAGATCGGATGATACTTAAGGGCGTTCGCAATTCATGGGCAGCATCCAAAACAAATTGTTCTTGAGTCTGAAATGCTGTTTCGAGCCTGTCTAGAGTGCGATTAATTGATGTGGTCATCACCATTAACTCATCATCAGCACCGACTGGTGTTACCCTCTTAGATAAAGTCGTTTCATCTATTTCAGAAACCTCCTTACTTAATCGCAGAACTGGTTCCAAGGCTTGTTGGCTGACTTTTGACGCTCCCAATATCCCTATTCCCACGAAAACCAAGGTCGTAACAATAGCTATTCTAATAACCTGTCGTTGCACTGCTTTTTGAATTTGGTCAACACCGACTATGCTTTGTGCTTGTTCAACACTACCAGTAGGAGCATTGACCACTTCTGGTTCGCTCGTAGCAATAATAGTAGGTTGCATGATTACTTCCTGAATGGTCTGGGGAATATTGATAATTGAAAGACTGCTAAAAAGGAGAACTTCAATGGTGCCAAGGATTAATACCAAGCCTAACGTCCATAGCATCAACCGTTTTCGAATGGTGAGTGAAGAGGAGATGGATTTACCAGCCAATTTTCCTCCTGACCTTAAATCAGACTGTATCCATTAATCGATAACCTTGCCCGATCAAGGTTTCGATATATGGCTTCCCTGAGTCCGATTGTCCAAGTTTGGTACGCAGGGTATGGATGTGAACCCGAACAGAAACTGTAAACAAATCTACATCGTCATCCCAAATATGGTCAATGATTTCTGTTTGGCTAATCACTTCCCCTGGGTGACGCATGAGGTATTCCAAGAGAGCATATTCTTTTACGCTCAATTTCAAAGGTTTTGTGCCCTTCATCACACTTCTTGCAGCTGAATCCAGTTGAAGATCACGGACTTTGATAATGGGCTCTCGTGCGCGCAGATCTCTTCTTAATAAACTGCGAATGCGGGCGGCAAGCTCTTTCATGTGAAATGGCTTAGCCAGGTAATCATCTGCGCCGCTGTCCAAACCCTGAACAATATCATCCTTGTCTGCCCTTGCAGTCAAGATCAGGATGAATATTGCTGGTTTAGCTGCCCGAAGTTGTTGGCAGAGTTCAAGTCCATCCACAAGCGGTAAATTGAGATCAAGAACAATCAAGTCGTAGTCCATCGAGAGGCTGGTATATAAGCCTTGTTCGCCATCAAAGGATAAATCCACAGCATAACCCTCTTGCCTTAACTTGATAGCAATCGCGTTTGCCAGGTCCTCTTCATCTTCTATGATTAGAATTCTCATGGCCAGTCCTTACTAATTCCTGATTTATCATATCATCGTAACAAAAGTGGTGTTAAGTGGATGTAAGGATCAAGTCAAAGTCGAAGAGGAATTTGTAGCTTGGACGACTGGTGAAGTCAAATTCTCCTCCAATCGATTGATTGCAAAAATCATAAGCGCGATTCAAAACGTTGAACATCAACACATCATATTTGACAACCCCCTGATCCCCTTGTCATACTGAGGAAAGACTGTTTGCTTCCCACCTGCCCTTCCAGCCCGTCAGTGCACGCGGAGAATCGGATGGGTAAATGAAGTCGGAGTCGACGCCTGCGGGAAGAATCTGGCATTGATGGTTTTGACTTCAAGATCCTTCGCTTTCGTCTGGATGACACAAATAAACAGCGACTTGATGTCATATTTTCTTTTCCCTCATAACCCCAAATATTGATCCGGCTAAAACTCATATGGCTTGCCTAAAAAGTGCATGCCATGTACTGGTCTCCTCATACAATTCATGCTTATACTCGTTGACGAAGAGAGGGAGATTGTGGTAATATTTGAAAAGCGTTTCGCAGCGAAACGCTTGTTGATATTGTTGGTTATTAACTAGAGGAGAAAAAGATTAGTAATAAAGCAGAACATCGCATCAATCAAAGAATCCGCGCAGATAAAGTTCGCCTTGTAGACGCTGACGGAGAAAACGTCGGTGTCGTATCGCTCACAGAAGCCTTACGCCAGGCTGATGAAGCAGGACTTGACCTGGTAGAAATCGCCCCCAACGCCGACCCCCCTGTAACTAAAATCATTAATTACAGCAAGTTCCTTTACGAAAAAGAGAAAAAGGAACGCGAAGCGCGCAAAGCGCAGACCAAGATCGAGATCAAAGAGATCCGCTTGCGGCCTAAGACAGGTGATCACCACCGTGGTTTCAAGGTCAAGGACGCCCATCGCTGGCTTGAGAGTGGCATCAAAGTACGTGTGACCATCCGCTTCAGAGGGCGTGAGATTACCTACCCAGAGCTAGCGCTCGAAGACTTGCGCGAGATCGCTGAAGAGCTAAAGGAAGTTGCTGAGATCGAACAAGCGCCGAACATGGAAGGGCGCACAATGTTCATGATGCTCGCTCCGAAACACTAATTTTCGCCGTTGACTCTTTAGCATTTTTCAGTATAATGATTATTCGGTTTATTAACCAGCGGTTGCGTCACGCACACAGCCGTTGGATTTTCTTAGAGGAGTTTGATCGTGCCACGCAAGACCAAAGAAGGTAAGTACAAGATCAAGACTCATAAAGCGACATCAAAACGCTTCCGAACCACTGGTTCTGGGCTGATTGTGCGCACCAAGATTGGCAAAGGCCACTTGCGTCGCAACACTTCCGCTCGCACCAAGGCTCTGTTGGCAGAGACCATCGCCGTCAGATCGATCGGCCTGACTCGTCATATCAAGCGTTTATGCCCCTATATGAGCAAGAAGGACTAATTTAGTCCTGTCGTCATCGTTTTAGTGTGGCTGCTGGGTGTTTTCAACAAGGCGTAAGCCTGACGCCCAGGGGACCGCAAAGGAGATAGTATTATGGCTAGAGTAAAAACTGGACCTACCCGCCGCCACCGTCATCAACGGCTTTTGGCCCGCAACGCAGGATACGAAGGTACCCGCAATCACCTCTTCAAACGCGCCAATGAGACCTTTCTAAAGGCTCAATGGTACGCCTATGGAGACCGCCGCAGCCGCAAGCGTGACCTGCGCCGTCTGTGGATCACCCGCATCAACGCCGCCGCGCGTTTAAACGGCACCACCTACAGCCGCCTGATCGCTTTTATGCGCACCAGCAATGTCATCCTCAACCGGAAGATGTTGGCTGACCTGGCGGTACGTGATGCTCAAGCTTTCGCCCAGGTTGTTGCCGCGGTTATGAAATAATTCGCGCGACTGATCAATATAAACCGAAAAAAAGCTCCGATTTCTCGGAGCTTTTTGTTTGTCGGTCTGCCAATTAACTAATCCGGGCGGTCAGTTCTTATGCTGACCGCCCGGCTCCCCCATTTCATCTAACCCCCAATTATTTGTTTGTGTCGGGTGACTCGCGATCCTTGAGGTCTTTCTTTATTTCCTGATCCCACCATTCATCAATTTTGCCCTTACCGCGCAACATGGTGGCCGCGTCTGAAACAGAGTTGTAATTCGCTTGGATGCCCCTCGCGTCTTTGATGAAGTTTTGGGCTCTGTCAGGCGCAATTCCGAGGTCTTGCGCAGCAGAAATTGCATCAATGTTTGCTCCGAGAAAAATAAACTCCCAGCCTTCTGCTTTCTTCTGTTCGATCATCGCCCGAACAGTCCTGAAGTCGAAGCGACGGCTGGCATTCTCCATGCCATCAGTGATAATCGTAAACATCACCTGCTTTGCGCGATATTCTGATGCGAGCGCTTGTTGAGCCTTCTCGATTTTTTGGATTGAATTTCCTATGGCATCCAGTAAAGCGGTACTGCCTTCAACAAAGTAATCCTTGACTGTAATGGCTGACACCCCATGTAGGTCGAGCCGATCATGCAGTATCTCAATGCGGTCATCAAAAAGCACTGTCGTGACTGTGGCTGCGCCTTCCACCTGTTTCTGTTTTTCCAGCACGCGGTTGAAACCGCCAATGGTATCTGCTTCCCTGCCTCCCATCGACCCACTTTTGTCGAGGATGAAAACTAATTCTGTGCGATTGTCCATTTTTTAATTCCTTCTTTCTCTGGTTGTTTGTAGCTAAAGGATAGCAAAATCAAGCTTGTCGATGGTCGCTTGACAGGCGATATTTTCCAAGCCCTTTGGTCAATTAAATTGAAATATGGAAATTAATCTCTGACTTGGGACCCCAACAGCGGTTGGTCGTAATAAAACAGCATTTCGTTGATTCTGTAGATGTCGTAGCGCCGACGTTTCAGAAAGTATTCGACAATCAGGTCAAATTTTATTGCCCGGGAGAGCGCATATCCAGCCCTGGCCAATAGGTCCTTGGTTTGCGCCACATCCAACTCAAGTGCGATGGCTAATGCCAATACTGTGGCCTTATTGGGCATGTAATGCGGGTTGGCGCGGATCTTGGCAAAGTGCTGTCGGGTCAGATTCGCTTTCTTGTAGATCTGAGGGTCGGTCTTTCCGCTGGTATCAATCAATTTCAACAGGGTTTGTTGGAATGTTTCGTCCTGATTGCCCAGATAATTCTTTAGATCTGTTCTGGTAGAAGGCCTTTGCGACTCCACCCGGAACGCTGGCGCGGGTCCTTCGGCTACCACATCCTTTGCAAGTTGAAATAAACCCGGCGGCATGTTAGATTCAGAACTATCCCGATCAAACCGCTTGAGCCGTTCATAAAAAGCCCGTTCCTGCGCATCTCCGAAACGACGAACTGGCGCGACGATCTTGCGATCAAATAGCGACAGATAGACGGTCATCTCATTTTCTTCGAGATATTCTTTAATGACTTCACTGCCGATTCTGAAAGACTCTTCAATCGGAAAGCTGAAACTGCCTGTCGATATCAGGGGGAAAGCCACTGAATTGCATTCCAACTTTGTGGCCAATTTCAAGGAGTTCAAATAGCTGGACCTTAGAACTTCAATCTCGCCCGATTTTCCGTCATAATAATGCGGACTGGCAGTGTGGATGATATATTGAGCTGGCAAGTCAAACCCTGGGGTCGCCACCGCCTGACCAAGAGGAACAGGAGCCAGTGTGAGACAAGCCTTTTTAACACTTTCCATGCCGGCAATCTGAAACACCTTGTTACTCAGGTTGGTCTCTACTTGCAGCATAGGGTTAGCAAAAACGACCAATGCGTCAACTGGCAGGTGAATATAGCTGCTATCAATGATTTCAAAAGGCATAGTTACATCCCCACGTCAAATTCTGAATTCAGAATTTCGTTTTGTCTGGCAAATATTATAACCCGCTGTTTGCCTTTAGCTGTCAGCATGACTTACAAATTCCAATATCCTCGCATAGAATTAGGGCAGCAAATCTTTCGGGAAGGCACCTATGCAAAATAGCTATCCAAAAGAGATGAAATCATGCCAGACTGGCAAAATCCCTTGCGGGCACATGGCAACCCTGGCAATTTTGCCTCTGTTCTTCCTGAAGGGCAACCAACAACTCCAATCTGGAGATGTGGCTGATGCCTAAACCCATCCTCAAAACCCGCTGGGAGCCGGACCAACCCATCCCTTTGCCCGAATATCCACGTCCCCAGATGGTGCGGGAAAATTGGTCGAACCTAAACGGCTGGTGGGAGTACGCCATCCAACCCAATGAGGCACCAGAATTTCCAGTAGCACAGAGCAAGATCCTCGTTCCCTACCCACTTGAATCACAATTGTCTGGTGTCCAGCGTCCACTTCTGCCAGGGGAAGCTTTATGGTATCGTCGCGATGTGCAACTGGAGCCCACCGCTGGGAAACGTTTGTTGCTTCATTTCGGAGCAGTCGATCATCACTGTTGGGTGTGGCTGAATGGCGTACTGCTGGGGGAACACGAAGGCGGATATCTGCCTTTTAGCTTTGAAATTAGCGCCGCAGCCCGGGCAGGGTTAAACGATTTGATCGTCAAAGTGCTTGACCCAACCAATTCCGGCCAGCAACAGACCGGTAAGCAGGTGCTCGAGCCTTCTGGCATCTGGTATACCGCCATCAGCGGCATCTGGCAAACGGTTTGGCTTGAAACTGTCAACCAAGTCTATATTGAATCGCTTAAACTAACCCCCCACCTGACGCCTAAACCTGTTTTGGAAGTTGTTGTGAACGCCGCTGAGACGACAGTGCCCCTACCCGTTGAACTGGTCGCGAGTTTCCAAGGGGAATTCGTCGCCAAAGCTTCGGGCTTAAGTGGCGATGTAATTTCACTACCAATCGCAGAACCTCATTTTTGGCACCCTGATCACCCGCATCTCTACGATCTGCAGGTTACACTGTGGGAAAAGGACACCCCGTTGGAAAAGGTGGATAGCTACTTTGCCATGCGCGAGTTCGGTCGTAAACAGGATGAAAACGGTTACTGGCGTTTCACTCTCAACGACGAAGAACTGTTTCTCTACGGACCTCTCGACCAGGGTTACTTCCCGGATGGGCTCTACACCCCGCCCTCTGAAGCAGCCATGCTTTTCGACCTAAAATACACCAAAAAGATTGGCTGTAATATGGTGCGTAAGCACATCAAGGTCGAACCCCTGCGTTGGTACGCTGCTTGTGACCGCCTGGGCTTGATTGTTTGGCAGGACATGCCCAATGGTGGGCGAACCACCAAGGACATGGTCGTGCTCTTCAGTTTCACCGCCGGCATTCACCGCAACGACCAGCGCCAGCTGAAACGCTTTGGGCGTCAGGATCCGACCAACCAAAAGGCTTTCCGTGAGGAACTCAAAGCCATGATCGGTCACCTTTACAACGTGCCTTCCATCGCGGTTTGGGTGCCTTTCAACGAGGGTTGGGGTCAGTTCAAAGCGCTTGAAATTGGTAAGTGGACCAAAGACTATGATCCAACACGGCTTGTTGACCAGGCATCGGGTTGGTTTGACCAGGGCAGAGGGGACTTCCAGAGTCGGCATGTTTACTTCAAAAAACTCAGTGCGCGCATTCCCGATGATCGGGTACTGGCCGTGACCGAATTTGGTGGGTACAGTTTCAAGACTCCCGGTCACCTCTGGGATGAAAACAAGGAGTTCGGTTACAAGTCCTATGATTCTCCTGCCGCACTCGAGAGGGGCTATCTCGACCTGCTCGAACATCAAGTTGAACCACTGATCCCGAAAGGTTTGAGCGTGGCGATCTATACCGAAACCGCCGACGTCGAAACCGAAGTAAACGGTTTTCTGACTTATGACCGCGAGGTGGAAAAAATGGATGCGGAACACTTATTCGCCATGCACCAACGCTTGATAAACTGGCGCAACTTGCGCTAAGCCTCTGTTTACTTCGCAGATATCGTCTTGAATGTCAAGCAGAAAAGTCAACTGTAGGTCGGAATGCCCCTCTTTTGGGCACTCCGCCATTCCAATGAGTCAACTGTAGATCGGAATGCCCCTCTTTTGGGCACTCCGACGTATCCAACCAACAGAGTAACCGGCTTCGCTGTATCAGCAATAACGGCGGAGTCCGCAACGGAAGCGGATTCCGCCCTACACGTGCACTCCGCCATTCCAACAAGTCAACTTAAGGTCGGAATGCCCTTCTTTTGGGCACTCCGACGTATCAAACCAACAGAGTAACCGGCTTCGCTATATCAGCAATAACGGCGGAGTTCGCAACGGAAGCGGATTCCGCCCTACCAGATCTTGCCGGATGAGATCTCCCTGAGCTGCAAACAATACGAATACTACCGCGATAAACTCCTCACCTTTCAACCCCTCAAATCCAAGGGCGGGATGACCACATGCCGCCTCAAAGCCGATCGGGGGGTGTTTCCTGTCGTAGGGGCTGGCTTTCACGCCAGCCCGTGTACCCGCTCTTACTAACGTAGGGGTTGGCCCCTGTGCCAGCCCGTATATGGGCTCTTTCCTGATGCAGAGGCTGGTTTTCACACCAGCCCGTGTATGGGCTCTTTCCTAAGGTAGGGGCTGGTTTCCACGCCAGCCCATGTACCCGCTCTTTCTAACGTAGGGGCTGGCCCCTGTGCCAGCCCGTGTATGGGCTCTTTCCTATCGTAGAGGCATGGTTTCCGCACCAGCCCGTGTATGAGCCTTTTCCCGATCTACGCGCTGGTCCCCTTGTCACCAACGAATGTCGGGGTGCCAGCCAGGGTGTGCAGGCTGCGAAATGAGGGGTTGATTTCTGTCGTCGGGGTTGGCCTCTATCGTAGGGTCTGGCCTCCATGCCAACCCGTGGCGAGAACCAAAACTGAAATCCCAATTAAACAATTTAACCTCGACTCTAAGGTTAATCAAAAACCGGTCAATTCTAACCGGCTTTGTGGGTGGTATAGGACTCGAACCTACGACCTTTGCGATGTCAACGCAACGCTCTAACCAACTGAGCTAACCGCCCGTGGAGTGCGTATTATAACTGACCCAAATTATTCTCGCAAGGGCAACCTGCCATCAAAACCGATAGCCGTATCCAAGTAGGGCGGAATGCCCCTCTTTTGGACACTCCGCCAACTATCAAATTAGGCCATGATGCGTGGATAATATCGTGATCGGCGAATTGGTGAAGACCGCACCAATACCCATCCGATTGCCCCTCCGTTTCACGGTGGGTACGGGTCTCGGTGGGCACGAGTACCCATCCACTACGTGGCGGGCACGTGGTTTCACCCTATATAGAATTTAGCATGCTGGATCTGAATTATCATATCTTTTCTCTCGTCTTAAAACGTGATCGACCCTCTTTTGGTCTGCCTGCCCCCCTAAGTAAAGGTACACTCCAAGAAACTGACGGGTGTCAATCCGCCAGCCTTGAGCCCATTCCAACAATAGAATTTCTCCAATTCAAAAACTGGACGGGCGATGAGCCACAGGAGGATGTAAAATCAGAGTTATGGAAAATCAAAACGTCACCTTGGAAAAACAAGTTTACGGCGGGGATTGTCTCGCTCGCCTGAGCGATGGACGTACGGCGTTCGTTCCTTTGGGTATGCCTGGCGAACAGGTTGAGATCGAGATCACCGTAGAAAAGGACCACTATGTGCGCGGCAGGATCGTGCGAACGCTCATGAGCTCCCCAGATCGCATCGCTGCCCCCTGCCCCCACTTCGGCGAATGCGGCGGCTGCCATTATCAACATATCAGCTACGCGCAGCAACTTGAGATCAAAACTGAGGTAGCCCTCGATCAGCTCAACCGTCTTGGCAAACTCACCGACATCCCCTTCTCAGGCATCACCTCCAGCCCCAATCCCTTCCACTATCGCAACCAGGTTCAATTTCACCCGGATGAAGCTGGCCGTTTGTGCTACCAGGGTCTGAGTGGCAGCGGACTCATCCCCATTAGAACTTGCCATTTACCCAATGAAGCCATTGCTGATTTATGGCCGCAACTCACACTCGAGCCCGGCTCTGGTTTGAAACGTGTCAGTTTCCGCGAAGATTCTTATCAAAACCCGCTGATCGTCTTCGAGGGTGAAGATGAAGTCGCTCCAGAAATGGATTTTGAACTGCCTGTCTCCGCCACCTACCTCAATCCTGACGGAGAAGCTTTTACCTTGGCTGGTGAGGATTACCTGGTTTTCCAAGTATTAGGCAAGACTCTCAAAGTTTCTCCTGAATCTTTCTTCCAAGTTAATCTGGAAGTGGCTAGTGAGATGGTCAGCCACATCCTCAGGCACATCCCCAAAGAACGCTTCAACCATATCCTCGAGCTTTACTCAGGGGTTGGCTTGTTCAGCACTTTCCTCGCCGAACGTACCGACCAGTTCACCGCCATTGAAGCCTCCTCCTCGGCTTGTTACGACTTTACCGACAACCTGGACGCCTTTGATAACGTCTCTCTTTACGAAGGCCCGGTTGAGTCCATCCTGCCTGGTTTGCTGAGTGAGCTAAAAGACGTCGATCTGGTAGTGCTCGATCCTCCCCGTGCCGGCCTGCACTCCAGAGCCCTGGACGCGCTCATCAAGCTAAATCCGGAGCACATTGCCTACATTAGTTGCGACCCGGCCACTCTCGCCCGCGATCTGCAGCGCTTAATCAGGGCCGGCTATACTCTCGATGACCTGCACCTCTTCGACATGTTCCCCCAGACTTATCATGTCGAGACTATTGTAGTAATACGTCGGGCTCAACGAGTAACTTCGTAGAAATCCTTCGATTTAAGCACTTCACACAAAAAGTTTATTTCACTTCAGACGGCGATAACTTCCGAAATAAGGTAATTAACAACCATGTCATGGTTCGTGTGGTTTTGGATCTCGGTTGTGGGTACACGTTAATTTACAATTCCATTAGCCCTTTAGAACTCGAATCATCAATTGAAAAGATAGGCAGCGATATAGTCTAAAGAGCTACTCTTTTCGATCTGTTTTGGCTTGTATCTTAGGAAGGTAGAGGTATTTTGAACTCAAAGCCAATCTCATTTGATTATTACAACGGCAATCAAGCCAATCAGTTTGCTTTTTACCGAATCCCCAAACAACTATTTGTAAACCCAGCATTCTCAGGTCTCTCAAGCGATTCAAAGGTGCTATATGGTCTAATGTTGGATCGCATGAGTCTGTCGATCAAGAATGGTTGGAAAGATTCGGAGGATAGGGTTTTCATCTATTTTACGCTTTCGGAGATCCAGGAATTAATGAATTGCGGACACAACAAAGGCGTGCGATTCTTGGCTGAGTTAGATTCAGAGAAAGGGATCGGATTGATCGAGAGAGTGAAGCAAGGGCTGGGCAAACCTTCAAAAATCTATGTGATGAACTTTTTAGTCCCGGAATCATCAAGCGTTACTGATGACGAGAATATCGATCAGGAGGAAGTCAAGGCTTCCGAAAAGAGGAAGCCTGGGGCTCCGGAAATGGGAAGTCAAGACTTCCGAAAAGAGGAATTAATTAAGACTGATATTCCTAAGACTGAGTTAATCAAGACTGAGAAAAAAGAAATCATCAATCAATCTATCAATCCATCACGCCATAACATTTTGGAGGAAAAATCCAAAGAGATTGATCGATGGATGGAATTTAGGGATATTTTCAAGAAAAACATAGATTACGATTTGCTGATCCAACGAGATCCTGAGATGATTCCGGAAATCCTCGAGATCATGATCGAGACTGCCTGCTCGAAGATCAAATCCTTCAGCATCAATGGTGCTCAAATTCCGGCTGAGCGGGTCAGAGAAAGGCTGTTGAGCCTAAACTCAATGCACATCGAGTATGTCCTGGACGCTCTGAATCAAAACACGAGCAAAATCCAGAATATCAGAGCTTACCTGCTCGCCACGCTCTACAACGCTCCCAAAACAATCAACGCTTTTTACAAAACATTGGCTAATCACGACATATACGGCAAGTCCAGGCATAGGAGGTAGTCATGCAAGAAGAGATTGAACAAAAAAGCATCACCCTGATTGTTCAAACTGGAAAAATGACCGGAAAGGTCTTCCTCCAGGCGATCCAGAAATATCTCGACATACTAAAACAGCAGCAACAGCAAAAATCAAGAGACAAACAACTCCATCCCGCCTACCAGGGCCGCATGACCATCAAGCAGCTGATGAAGGAGAGATCTGGTTTGTCGAACATTGAAATTCATGACGAGCACATCCACGACTTTGAAAGAATTGCCCGGAGATACGGCATTGAGTATGCGATCAATAAAGAGCGCAACAAGGAATCGCCCCACTATTTGGTTTTCTTTCGGGGAAGGGACACGGATGTCCTCCAAACCGCTTTCAACGAATTTGTGAAGAAGCGGCTCAAAATAAAGGACCGTCCTTCGCTTCGGGAAAAGCTTCAGAAACTCAAGCTTCAGCACAAAGAAAGGGCTGCGCGTGTCCCTGAAAAAGTTCAAAGAAAAGAGTTTGTGCGATGACTACTCAAATTCCCAGAAGTTTGTTTTTGAATTTGATCTATCTCCTGCCCTTTTATGTTGGCAATAAATTCGCTCAGATCTTCCGGCTCCTTCAGGGAGGAGATGCTCTCGACCGCATTATTGCCATCTTTTCAAATCTTGAGTACGTTGGTCAAGATCCATGGCTATCTTTCAATCTTCAGGACCTGGTTAGTGGGCTGTTATTTGCAGGCCTAATGAAACTCGTTGTCGTCGTGAATGGACAAAACAGAAAAAAGTTTAGGAAAGGTACTGAATATGGTTCTGCCCGTTGGGGTACAGCTAAGGATATCGCTCCTTACATCGATAAGAATCCCAAGAACAACATCATTCTCACCAAGACGGAATCTCTCACTATGAACAGTCGGCCCAAGGACCCAAAACTTGCCCGAAACAAGAATGTGCTGGTCATTGGTGGCTCAGGTTCAGGCAAAACCCGGTTCTTCGTCAAGCCCAATTTGATGCAAATGCATTCCAGCTACGTGGTGACCGACCCAAAAGGTACGATCCTAACTGAATGTGGAACCATGCTCAAGCGTAATGGCTATCACATCCGGGTGCTCAATACGATTAATTTCCAGCGCAGTATGCACTACAACCCTTTTGCCTACATCCACTCGGAGAAAGACATTCTCAAGCTGGTTAATGCCATCATCATCAACACCAAAGGTGAGGGTGAAAAGGCGGGTGAGGACTTTTGGATCAAAGCGGAACGGCTATACTATTCTGCCCTGATCGGATACATTTGGTATGAAGCTCCGGAGAGAGAACAGAACTTCACTACCCTGCTTGAGATGATTGATGCTTCAGAAGCCCGGGAGGATAATGAGAACTTCAAGAACCCTGTCGATGAATTGTTTGAAGAACTGGAAGAAAAGTCACCTGACCACTTCGCTGTCAGGCAGTACAAGAAATACAAGCTGGCTGCCGGGAAAACTGCCAAGTCCATCCTGATCTCATGTGGAGCTCGTCTTGCTCCCTTTGATATTCAGGAGCTGCGTGAGTTGATGAGTTATGACGAAATGGACCTGGATATGCTTGGGGATGAGAAGTCAGCTCTGTTTGTGATCATCAGCGATACGGATGATACTTTCAATTTTGTGGTCGCGATCCTCTATACCCAATTATTCAACTTGCTCTGTGATAAGGCGGATGATGTCTACGGTGGGCGGTTGCCAATCCATGTACGCTGTCTCCTGGACGAGTTTCCGAACATTGGCCAGATCCCCCGCTTCGAACGCTTGATTGCCACCATTCGCAGCCGGGAGATCTCTGCCTGCATTGTGCTTCAGGCTCAAAGTCAGCTCAAGGCGCTTTACAAAGAACATGCTGAAACGATTGTAGGGAACTGCGATAGTATGTTGTTCCTGGGTGGTAAGGAAAGAACAACTCTCAAAGAAATCTCGGAGCTATTGGGGAAAGAAACGATTGACCTTGACAACACTTCCGAGAACAGAGGGCGAGAGAAGTCCCATGGCATCAGTCACCAAAAGATGGGCAAAGACCTGATGACCCAGGACGAGTTGGCCGTGATGGACAACTCCAAATGCATCCTTCAACTTCGTGGAGAGCGACCATTTTTATCAGACAAGTATGACATTACTAAACATCCTAATTACAGGCTTCTTTCTGATGTAGATCCCACTAAAGCCTTCAGGTTAGGGACGGAAGTTAGCACAAGCCTCAGGATTGGTACAGAACAAGTAACAACTGTTTATGAAATGGGCAGAATCGCAGAAGGATGAATTGATTTATTTCGCAGAGAAAGTTATACTCTAACCATACACAAATGTAGTTACTTGTGTATGGTTAGGAGACTCAAATGAATGTTTATTCACTCGCAAAAAAAACGATTGTTGAAAATGGTGGTCTCGCAAGAAATGTCGATTTTCGAAAAAATGGGCTAAGCAACTCCCAGATCACATATCTTTGCAACAGAGGTTACATTGACCGGGTGAGAAGAGGTTATTACCAACTTGGTTCATACGAGGATTCATCTGACGAAACGATCATTGCTCAGCTTTTTTCGGATGGAATTCTGTGCATGGATTCCGCGCTCTTTCATTATGCATATAGTGATCGCACACCTTTGGAGTGGTCAATTGCTTTTCCAAGGACTGTCACAAGAACCCGCCTGAGAATTAACAGTCTAGTCATAAAACCATATTTTATTTCTGAAGAACTCTTCCTGCTTGGTAAAACTGAGCAAGTAGTTAACGAGGTCAAACTAGCTATGTATGACCGGGATCGAACCATCTGTGATTGTTTCAAGTACCAAAACAAAATTGATAGCGAACTTTTTAATAAAGCTGTTCTTGCTTATAGCAAAGACGATAGAAAAAATCTCACCAATCTTTCCTCTTATGCAAAAAAGATGCGGGTATACAAAAAGATGATCAATATCATAGGAGTATTGATTAATGGCTGATAAGGCTTCTTCTATTCTGGCACGATTAAGAAATCAAGCTAATGCCTCAGGCAGAACTTTTCAATTGTGCTTGCAGTTATTCTGTCAAGAAGAATTCTTGCGTCGATTAGCAGCTTCAGTTTACAAGAATAAGTTGGTCTTGAAAGGTGGGCACTTAATATACTGTCTAACCGAATTCAGCAGTCGCCCAACCGTAGATATCGATTTTCTGGCACGAGATACAACAAATACCATAGAAGCGTTGGAAGGTATCCTGGCGAACATAATCAATACACCGACAGGAAATGACTTTGTCGCTTATGAGATTAGGCATATCGAACAAATCTCAATTGATAAGAAGTATCCAGGGATATCTACTGTTCTTGAAGCGCAAATTAAGAATACAAAGACCCCAATAAAAATCGATTTTGGTTTTGGAGATATTATTTATCCTGAGGAACAGGTTAGAGAAGTACCAACTCAGTTGAGTGGCTTTGCCTTGCCGATTGTCAACACTTATTCTCTTGAGACAATTGTTGCTGAAAAGCTGGATGCGATTCTCGATTTGATGGAATTTTCCAGCCGGATGAAAGATTACTATGATCTTTACTATCTTTCTCTCCAATTTAACTTTGATGGCAGTCTTCTACGTACAGCATTGCTCAGAACTTTCGCGAACAGGGAAAGATCCTACCAGAGGAATAATTTTCAAAACGTTATTGCGTTTGCCTGTCAAGGCTAAATAGGAATGTCCTAATGTTGGCTAAATAGAAGTGTCCTAATTAATCACAACAGTAGGCTTACCATTCAGTTTCTTTCCATAGGTTCTCCAAGGGTGATCAACGGGGGGAGACA
>JBASOE010000055.1:0-4648 GCA_049657925.1 Anaerolineaceae bacterium | reverse complement strand
AAAACGAATCCCCTTGTGTCATTCCAAGGCGAGCCTCCTTGCGTCATCCAGAACGAAGTGAAGGATCCAGCCTTTGAATTTCGGAAGCCAAACAAATGTACAAATTAACGATCAGACCGGTATAATTGCAAGATGCTATTTGCCGTCTACATTATGACTAATTTCACCAACAAGGTACTCTACATTGGGATGACGAACAACCTTGAAAGACGGGTAGAAGAGCACAAATCAGGCAGTGTTCAAGGTTTCAGTCAAAAGTACAAGACAAACAAACTTGTCTATTACGAGTTAGGAGACTATGTTCACTCAGCCATTGCTCGCGAGAAGGAGTTAAAGGGTTGGAGCAGGACAAAGAAGGAAAAGTTGATCGAAACCATCAATCCAGATTGGAAGGATTTGTCCTTGGAATTGTTTGAGTAGACTTCAATGATGCCCCAGTAGATTTAGACATTTCGATTTGCTAAAGTAATTTTGTGCCAGATCCTTCGCTTCGCTCTGGATGACACAAAAAAAGTTCTGGACGACATCATAAAGATGAAGTGCCAGATCCTTCACTTCGTTCTGGATGATACAGGAAGACATAACCGCTGATTAACAACACGCTCCCCCACCGACCCGTTGACACACCGACCCGTTGACGCTCCCAGGAATCCCTGCTATCATCAATCCGATGGCGAAGACCGGCAACACCAAAAAGAACTTCAACGACTTCCTTTCCAAAATCAAACTGGAAACACGCTGGTTTCTGCCCGGAGCAGGCTATAAACGCTGGATACTCCTGACTGTCATCGGCGCGCTGCTTTTAGGGCTCGGCTTAGCGGTCATCCTCCTCGAATATTACCGTTCCACCAATGACCCCAACCTCACCCCCATTCTGGCGTTCCTTTCTCTGCGCTTCCTCTCTCGCCCCATCCGCTTCCTGTTCTTTGGCGGTTTTGGTCTGCTGTTGATCCTGGTGGGTGTCTGGGGCGCCAACCGCTCGGTGCTCAAACCCTTCGAAAAAAATGGCAAACCGGTCTGGGACACGCTGCATCACTACCGCCAACGTGAACGCGGCATCAAGGTGGTAGTCATCGGAGGCGGACATGGTTTATCTTCCTTGTTGCGAGGGATTAAGGAATACACTCACAACATCACCGCCATTGTCACCGTGGCGGATAACGGTGGTTCTTCGGGTGAATTGCGGCGCGATATGGGCATCCTGCCACCGGGGGATATCCGCAACTGTCTTTCCGCTCTTTCGAGTGATGAGGCTTTGCTTTCACAAATGTTCCAGTACCGCTTCAAGTCCGGCGTTGGGTTGGAAGGGCATTCGCTCGGCAACCTCTTTATCACCGCCATGGCCGAAATCACCGGCTCGTTCGAAGAGGCTATAGCTGAGTCGGGGCGGGTTCTGGCAATCTACGGACAGGTTTTACCTTCCACCCTGACCAACATCGAACTGCGCGGCAACCTGGAAGAGCCCAATACCCACGAAACCATCGAAGTCAGAGGGGAATCTGAGCTGACCGAAACCCCCGGCAAGATCCTGCAGGTTTGGTTGGAGCCTAACAAACCACCCGCCTATCCCCCCACCCTCTCAGCCATCCTCAATGCCGACCTGATCCTGATCGGCCCAGGCAGCCTTTATACCAGTTTGCTGCCAAATTTGTTGGTTTCCGGATTGGTAGACGCCGTGGAAGCCAGCCGCGCGGAGAAGTTCTACATCTGCAATGTCGCCACCCAGCGCGGTGAGACAGACGGATTCAACGCCTCGGATCACATGCAGGTCATCGAACGCCATGTCGGTCGCGACCTATTTGACCTGGTGTTGTGCAACCGCAACTTTAGAGGCAAGTTGAGCGAGGATATCGACTGGGTAGCCGCCGATCAAACCCTGCACGCTAATTATCGCGTCCACGAAGCCGACCTAGTCGACGACCTTTACCCCTGGCGCCATGATTCCAAGAAACTGGCAAAGACTGTCATGGACCTATTCGAAGAGCGCACCGGACCACTAATATGACCTGCAAAAAGCCGATACATTCCACTCTCCAACGCGAATTACACGCAACAGCCATGAGAAAAGTGGTAAAATTTCTTTGTTAACAGATAAACTCTCTATCACTTTGGAGGATTAATAATGAAAAAGATTAAAGTTGGAATCAATGGTTTCGGCCGTATTGGCCGACAAGTTCTCAAAGCAATTATCGAGCGTCACGGCGACACCCTCGAAGTGATCATGCTCAATGATCTCTTCGACGCTCAGACGAATGCCCACCTGTTCAAGTACGACTCGAACTATGGCATCTTCGATGGCACTGTTGAAGTGGCTGACAAAGACCTCGTCATCAACGGCAAGAAAATTGAAGTCTTCGCCGAAAAAGACCCCAGCAAGCTGCCTTGGGCAGAGTATGGTGTCGATATCGTCCTCGAAGCGACCGGCATCTTCACCAATGCCCGCAGCGACGAAGCCGCTGGCAAGTGGGGCGCAGATGTGCACATCATCAAAGGCGGAGCCAAGAAAGTTCTCATTTCGGCCCCTGCCAAAGAAGAAGACATCACCATCGTGTTGGGTGTCAACGAGGGCAATTACGACCCCGCCAAACATCATATCATCTCCAACGCCTCCTGCACCACCAACTGCCTGGCACCCGCTGCCAAGATCGTCAACGACGCCTTCAAGATTCAATATGCCGTTATGACCACCATCCATTCCTACACCAACGACCAGGTCATCCTCGATCAGGGTCATCGTAAAGAACTGCGCCGCTCCCGCGCCGCTGGGCTCAACATGATCCCGACCTCAACCGGTGCGGCCAAAGCTGTGGCTCTTGTCATCCCCGAATTGAAGGGTAAATTTGACGGCATGTCCATGCGCGTCCCCACCCCCACGGTCTCCATAGTCGACTTCGTCGCCACCATTGAGAAACCAACCACCAAGGAAGAACTCACCCAGCTCTTCGTGGATGCTTCCAACGGACCTCTCAAGGGCATTTTAGGCGTCACCCATGGTGGTGCTGCCGACCCATTGGTTTCCATGGACTTTAAGGGCGACCCACGCTCCTCCATCGTTGACCTGAGCTATTGCATGGTCATGGGTGGCAACATGATCAAGGTCATGACCTGGTATGACAATGAATGGGGTTATTCCTGCCGTTTGGCTGACCTTGCCGATCTCGTTGCGTCAAAACTATAATTTTGATTAGCTAATCTATGAAATGCGCCTTGCTGATTTAGACCCAGTAAGGCGCATTGTCGATTAAACAAGGAGACACTATGTTCAACAAGAAAATGGTTACCGATCTGGATGTAAAAGGCAAAAAAGTACTGGTAAGGGTCGATTTCAATGTGCCAATCAAGGATGGCAAGATTACCGACGATACCCGCATCACTGCCGCCCTGCCCACCATTCAATATCTTCTCGACCATGGCGCGGCGGTTATCCTGACTTCGCACCTGGGGCGCCCTAAAAGCCCGGCAGACGTGCAATTCTCGCTCGAACCGGTCGCCAAATACCTGGATAAGTTCATCAAAGGCCGTGTGCGCTTTGCGTCCGATTGTATTGGACCAGTCGCCGAAGAGGCTGCGGCAGCGTTGAAGCCCGGCCAGGTATTGGTGCTCGAAAATACGCGCTTCCACCCTGAAGAAGAGAAAAACGACCCCGAAATGGCCAAGGCTTTGGCTAAACTGGCGGATTTGTACGTCAACGATGCCTTTGGCACCGCCCACCGCGCTCACGCTTCTACGGCTGGCGTAGCCAACTACCTGCCTGCCGCGGCTGGCTTCCTCATGGAAAAAGAGATCAAATACCTCGGCAATGCCATCGCTGACCCGGTGCGCCCCTTCGTGGCGATTTTGGGCGGCGCTAAGATCAGCGACAAGATCGGTGTGATCGAGAACCTGCTCAAAATCGCCGACAAAATTCTGATTGGTGGCGGCATGGCCAACACCTTCCTGGCCGCTCAGGGTTATGCCATGGGCGATTCCCTGGTCGAAAAAGACGTGCTCGAGACAGCCAAAGGTCTGCTCGCCAAGGCTGAGGGCAAGATTTTGCTGCCCTCCGATATGGTGTTGGGCGACGCTTTTGACGCTGAAGCCGGGATGAAAACCCTCGACGTCGGTGACGTGCCGGATGGCTGGCGCATTTTGGATATCGGACCCAAGTCGGTCGAAGCCTTCGGCGCGGAAGTCGCCAAAGCTGGCACGGTGGTTTGGAATGGTCCGATGGGTGTGTTCGAATTCCCACGCTTTGCCAAAGGCACCTTTGCCATCGCCCAGGCAGTTGCCGACAGCCAAGCCATCAGCGTGATCGGTGGCGGCGATTCAGTCTCCGCGATCAACAAATCCGGCCTGAGCGACAAGATCACCCACATCTCCACCGGTGGCGGCGCCTCTCTCGAGATGCTCGAAGGCCTCGAACTGCCTGGTGTGGCGATCCTGCAGGATAAATAACTTTTCCAACTCCAAAGCTCCCCGCCTCGGTCGAGGTGGGGAGCTTTGTCACGGTTATTAAGTTAAGCAGAACTCACCATAGTCACTGGCAAAGTTCGTGTCATCCAGAGCGCACCAAACCATCCGGCAAAGCCCGTGTCATCCAGAGTACACCAAACCATCCAACAAAGCCCGTGTCATCCAGAGTACTCCAAACCATCCGGCAAAGCCCGTA
>JBASOE010000054.1:0-141073 GCA_049657925.1 Anaerolineaceae bacterium | reverse complement strand
ACATCAATCAAGTTTTTCAGATTGTAGACATCAGACCTGAAGAACGTTTGCTCGACACATTGCGGGAATTAGGCTACCTGAGTGTGAAATCAGGCGGCTGCAAGAAAGGTGAATGTGGCGCTTGCACTATCTTATTAGATGGTGCCGCGGTCAATTCTTGTATGTTCTTGAGCGTTCAAGCCGAAGGTCACCTGATTGAGACCATTGAACCGACTGGCTCTTATCCCGAGCTGGGTTGGCGTAAGACGATTGGTTACAGTATGCTGCAGCAAGCTTTTGCAGAGAGCGGAGCTGTTCAATGCGGTTATTGCACGCCTGCGATGATACTGGCAGCGAAAGCACTGCTTGAGAACACACCGGATCCAACCGAAGTACAGGTACGTGACGCGCTCTCGGGAGTGCTGTGTCGGTGTACCGCTTATGTCAAACCCGTAGAGGCGGTCCTTAAGGCGGCAGAGTGGCTCAGAAACGGTTCGGTTACCAACGGCGATTTTGCGATCACGCCCATTGTTCAACTTGATGATATCCCTGAAACTGGTGTCGTTGGAAAATCAGAAGTTAAGCTGGACGCTTACAAATTAGCCCAAGGTAAACCCGCCTTTACTGCGGACTTACAGCTCAGGGACGTTTTGCATGCCAAAGTGTTACGCAGCCCAGTGGCTCATGCACGCATCCTATCGATCGATACCAGTGCAGCCAAGGCTTTACCCGGTGTGGCTGCGGTATTAACCTGGCAAGACATTCCCAGGGTAGTTTATTCCACCGCGGGTCAGTCTGACCCGATTCCTGGACCCTTGGACATGTTCTCATTGGACAATCGAGTGAGATTTGTGGGTGACAGGGTGGCATTTGTAGCGGCGGAAACGGTAGATATTGCTGAAGAAGCACTTCATTTGATCAGAGTTGACTACGAAGAATTACCTGCGATCATCGACATGCGGGATGCCATGAAGCCCGGAGCAGTAAGAATCCATGATGAAACGGAGTATGTGAATTTTGGTGACTCAGACCCATCGCGCAATCTGGCGGCCGAAATTCGTATTGACATTGGCGATGTGGAAAAAGGATTTGCTGAGGCTGACCGCGTTTTTGAGGAAGAGTATGTCGTGCCAAAGGTGCAACAAGCGCATATTGAACCGCATGTGGTGCTGACTTATTGGGATGAGGATGATCGCCTGGTCATACGCACTTCCACACAGGTACCGTTCCATGCCCGACGGATGATGGCACCGGTGCTGGGTTTGCCAATTAAACGCATCCGTGTGGTTAAACCGCGGATTGGTGGAGGGTTTGGTAACAAGCAGGAAGTCCTGATCGAGGATGTGGCTGGGCATCTCTCTATTGCGACCGGACGTCCAGTGCTATATGAAATGACACGTGAGGAAGAGTTCATTGCTTCACGATCACGACACCCGATGCACATACGCATGCGAACTGGTGTCAAAACTGACGGCACAGTCACCGCCAATGAAATGATAGCGTTGAGCGACACAGGAGCGTACGGATGTCACGCATTGACTGTTACAGGCAATACAGGCCATAAATCCATGGCGCTTTATGTGGGTGATGGAGAGTATCGAAAATCGCCCAACATTCGTTTCTACGCGGACGTGGTTTATACCAATACACCACCCGCTGGCGCCTACCGTGGTTACGGCGTGCCACAAGGATATTGGCCGGTTGAAAGACAGATGGAAACGATCGCGAGGAAGATGGGATTTGACCCAATCGAGTTCCGCTTAAAGAATGCTCTGCGATCGGGTGAATTCAATCCATTTAGCACTGCCTGGAATGAAGGTCGTGAACCTGTTCCGGAGACGGTAAATACCATAGGTCTGGCTGAATGTGTCCAACAAGGACGAAAAGCAATCGGCTGGGATGAAAAGTACAATAATCCGGATTGGAAGAATGTACCCGGAAAGCCACACTTATCGAGAGGTATTGGTGTTGCCATGGTAATGCAAGGCACTGCCATCTCTTACCTGGATATGGGGTCTGCCAGCCTGAAGATTAATGACGATGGTTCGTTCAACTTGCTCGTTGGGGCTGCGGACCTGGGCACAGGCAGCGATACGGTGCTTGCCCAGATGGCGGCAGAAACCCTGGGTGTACCGCTTGAGGACATCATTGTGCACTCTTCGGACACTGACTTCACGCCCTTTGATGTGGGGGCTTATGCCTCTTCTACAACCTACATTTCAGGCACAGCCGTGTCACGTGCAGCAGTGCAAATGGCCGAAAAAATCCGTCAACGAGCTTGTTTGATGTTTAAGAACCAAGGGTTAGAGGTGGAGGCGGATCTGATCAAGCTCTCCGATCGATGCGCGGTTGCTCCTTCAGGCGAGAAAGTAACCCTGGCTCAGGTCGCACTGGACAGTCTGCACCACAAGCAACAAGAACAACTCATGACGGTCGCTTCTTATGTATCACCCAGTTCACCGCCACCCTTTGGGGCGCAGTTCGCTACTGTGTTGGTGGACCGGGAAACAGGTCAGGTTACCGTTGAGAATCTTGTATTTGCGGTGGATAGTGGAGTGATCATCAACCCAATGGCGGCGTCAGGACAAGTCGAAGGTGGAGTCGCGCAAGCCCTCGGCTATGGTGTTAGCGAAGAAATGGTTTATGACGAACGTGGTGTGGCGCGCGAGACTGATTTGAGCGATTATCACATCTTCCGAGCCGACGAGATGCCGAATATCAAGACTATTTTTGTGCAGACTTACGAAAAATCCCACCCGTTTGGCGCAAAAGCAGTGGCGGAAATTCCCCTCGACGGGGCTGCTCCTGCCATTGGAAATGCAGTGCTGGATGCTTGTGGTGCAGATATCAAAGAAAATCCGGTAACTCCTGAGAAGGTTTGGAAGGCGTTAGCGACACAAAGGAACTCACACACTTAATGGATCAAAGTTTTAATCACTCAAAGCAATCCAATCGTATTTTTGTCACCGGGCATATTAACCCGGACACCGATTCGATAGCATCCGCTATCGGTTATGCCTGGCTGTTGAACGAGCGCGACGGCGTAACCGCCGTACCTGCGCGAGCTGGTGCTATTAATCAGCAAACCGCCTGGGTGCTCAAAACCCTCGGTCTTGATTCACCGATTTTACTGACAGATGCTTCACCTCGTTTTGAGTCAGTGATGCGTAGATATGATGTCGTTGGGCCCGGCAAGTCACTGAATGAAGCCTGGACGATTCTGGCAAGGACGGCAGGAATCTGCCCAGTGGTTAACTCCGATGGAACCCCTTATGGCATGGTAACTGGGAAGAGCGTATTTGACTTTTTAAGGAAAATCATTGGTCCGCATGCCAAGAATCGTAATATCACCATTGCTGAGATGCTTGAAATTCCCTGCCGTGAGGCAGCCGAGTTGGAAATTCCCAAATTTGGTCCTGGAACTCGCATCAAAGATGTACTGAACCGTGTTCTGCGTAGTGAACAGACTGAATATTGGGTGATAGATGAAAAGAAGCGCTATCTGGGGGTAGTGAAACAACGCGACTTACTCTCTCCTCCGCGCATTCAAGTGATCCTGGTTGATCACAACGAACCTCAGCAGTCGATTGCTTCCCTTGAAGAGGCAGAATTGTTGGAAATACTCGATCATCACCGCCTCGGAAACCAATCCACACACAACCCGATCAAATTTACGGTGGACACCGTTGGTTCTACCTCCACGCTGGTCTCAGAGCAAATGGAAGAAACCGGCTTCAGCGCGCCGCCCAGTCTGGCAGGATTATTGCTGGCTGGTTTGCTTTCCGATACGCTCATCCTCACCTCACCAACCACCACACCACGCGATCAGGAAGCGGCTCAACGCTTGTCACGTTGGGCATTTGTTCCCGGATCGCCCCTTGAAGACGAGACGATTAAAACATACGGCGAGAAGGTGCTCAGGTCCGGAGCTGGTTTGATTACTCAAGAACCAGATGCTGTTGTATCCACTGATATGAAGCTGTATGAGACCGCTGGCATTAAGTTTGCCATCGCCCAGGCAGAGACCTCGGATACTTATGACATCGGTGATTACATACCCAAGTTGCAGGAAGCGCTTAAGAACCAAAAGAATCAAAAAGGTCTTGATTTTGCTGGTTTGATGGTTACAGATGTGGTGGCTGGTTCAAGCCGTTTAATATTCGTGGATGCCCCACCAGAACTGGACGAATTGCCCTATCGACCCATGCCGGATGGTACATATGTCGCAGAGGGAGTTGTTTCACGGAAGAAACAACTCTTGCCCATCATATTATCGCTGTTGGAGGTCTGATGGATAATTTAATCAATCAACTCAATACAACGGTCAAGAGTGGTGTACCCGTATGTCTTTGTGTAGTTATCGAAACAACCGGTTCCGTGCCACGAAAAGCCAGCACGAAGATGCTTGTGTTTGCTGACGGGCGCACGATTGGTACAGTCGGAGGTGGTGGCGTAGAAGAGAAAGCCACCGAAGCAGCTCTAATGGCTCTCAAAGATGGACAAACACGATTGGTGCATTACTCGCTCAAAGATAGCAGCGATGCTTCGGTCGGAATATGTGGTGGAGAAATGACAGTGTACATAGAACCTCAAATGACCCAACCCTTACTTTTGATTATTGGCGCAGGTCACGTTGGCAAGGCTGTAGCGCGTGCAGCTGCTCCACTTGGATTTAGAGTCATACTGACGGATGACCGCATGAAGAGTCTCGACCCATCTGAATACCCCGTAAATGTTGAATTTGTCAGCTCGATGATGGCAGATCTCCCGAAAGTAATAGCGTTTGCCAACAATACTTATATCGTGGATGTGTCCAGGGGTACGGATGTTGACATAGAAGGGTTGCCAGCCATTTTGGAACAACAGTTTGACTATCTGGGCATCATTGGCTCACTCAAGCGTTGGACACACACACGCAAAGGTTTGCTCGACAAAGGTGTTTCTTTGGAACAGATAAATAGGATTAAGTCACCGATCGGACTGGACATCAGAGGCGAGACACCAGAGGAAATTGCAATCAGTATCTTAGCGGAAGTGATCGCTTTCAAGAACAATGCGACGATTCTAAACAAGTGAGGTCATATGTGGACGAACTATCACATTATTGAGACCATCGAGGAACTGGTTGAAAAGCTGGCAGATCAGCCGGTGCCAACCCGCATCATCGCAGGAGGCACCGATCTGATGGTTGAAATGCACAATGGCAAATGGGAAGATGTCGAGGTCATGCTGGATATCTCGCGCATTTCCGGATTGGATCAGATCTGGCGTGATTCAGATGGTTGTATTCATATCGAGGCATTGGTCACTCATAATGACGTGCTTCTATCACCGATTTTACGTGAAGCAGCCTACCCGCTGGTTCAGGCGTGTTGGCGGGTGGCGACACCACAGATTAGAAATCGTGCCACCGTTGTAGGCAATTTGGTCACTGCTTCTCCGGCTAACGACACGATCACTCCCTTAATGGCTTTGAACGCAAAGCTTGTGTTAGTTTCCAAAGCTGGTGAGCGCAGTGTGAAGTTGGCCGACTTCTATCAAGGGGTGCGCAAAACCTTGTTGCGAAAAGAGGAGTTCGTCAAAGAAGTCATATTCGATAGCATGAAGCCAGAGCAAACAGGCAATTTTAAGAAATCAGCCCTCAGACGAACACAGGCGATCTCTACTTTGAACTGCTGCGTTATCCTCGAGAAGGAAGGAGGCCAGGTCAATGGGGCGGTGATTACCCTGGGGTCTGTCGCGCCAACCATTATTCATGCTCCCGAGGCAGAAGCCTATTTGGTTGGTAAGCAAGTAACTCCCGAAATTGCTCACGAAGCAGGTCAATTAGCCGCAATGAGCGCCAATCCGATTTCGGATATTCGCGGTTCAGAAGCTTATAGACGCTATATGGTAGCGATTTTGGTTGAGAATGCCCTGATGGAAATCGCGACTAATTCATCGTCTCTCAAAGTGCCAAAAAAGCCGGCAGTATTGGTCGCGAATTGCAATACGATTGCTAATCCAGCCGCTGAATGGGATGGTTTAGTAATCCAGACCACAATCAACGGACAGAGATTTGCTGTTTCGGACAAGACCCATCGCAATCTGCTTGGTCTGATTCGTGAGCGGGTGGGATTGATAGGCACGAAGAATGGCTGCGAAGAAGGGGAATGTGGTGCCTGCACGGTGCATATGGATGGAAAAGCAGTGGTGAGTTGCCTGGTACCTGCGCCAAGAGCACATAACGCGGTGATTACCACTGTAGAGGGAATTGCCGACGAGGATAAGTTGCATCCGATTCAGCAAGCCTTCATTGACCACGCTGCGGTGCAGTGCGGTTATTGCACGCCGGGATTTATCATGTCTTCAGTGAAATTGCTTGAGGAAATTCCTGATCCTGATGAAGAAACAATCAAGGAAAGTATTTCTGGCAATCTATGTCGGTGTACCGGTTATTACAAGATCGTCGAGGCGATTGAGGAAGCCGCCCTGATGAGTCGGAGGTCCGCATGAGTCCTATTGGAGAACGATTCCCTCGCATAGATGCTTACGATAAAGTCACAGGCAAAGCGCGCTACCCTGGAGACTTCCAGTTTAGCGATGAGTTGGCAATGCAAATTGTCTTTGCCCGGCGACCCTCAGCAATTTTGAAGCGCATCGACACCAGTAAGGCTGAAGCAATGAATGGCGTTGTGATGGTTCTGACTGCCAAAGACGTGCCGAACAATGAGTATGGGCTTGGTGTCCAGGATCAGCCCGTCTTGTGCGGTCCAGGTTCAAACAAACAAGATGGGGATCACGTCCGATTTGAGGGCGACCAGGTTGCGCTGGTCATTGCAGAAAATGCTCAGATTGCCAAAACTGCTGCCAAATTGATTGAATTTGAATACGAAGATCTGCCAATAGTTGAGACAATCGATCAGGCATTGGCAAGTGACGCTTATATTCTGCATCCAAACCGGGATACAAATGTTTTTCACCACAATATCGTCCGCAGAGGTGATGTAGAAGCAGCCTTCAAAGAGTGTGCGGTGATAGTTGAGCACATATACAATACCCCGGTTCAGGAACATGCTTATTTGCAGCCTGAAGCAGGTGTCGCTTATATCGACGAGCAAGACCGCATCACCTTGATTGTTGGCGGGCAGTGGACACATGAAGATCAGGAACAGGTCGCACATGCGCTAAAGTTACCCAATGAGAGGATCCGGGTGATTTATCCAGCAATCGGCGGCGCTTTTGGCGGTCGTGAGGACATGTCGGTACAAATCGTGTTGTGTTTGGCGGTGATGCGTTTGAAAGAGAAAGGCATCTGCCGACCGGTTAAAACCATCTGGTCGCGTGAGGAGTCGATTATTGGTCATGCCAAACGTCACCACTATCGCATGTGGGCAAAATGGGGTGCCAGCACCGAAGGGAAAATACTGGCGGCTGAATGCCGAATTCACGCGGATGGCGGCGCGTATGTCTATACTTCTCCCAAAGTGTTGGGTAATGCCACCTTGTTGGCGACAGGACCTTATGAAGTGGACAACATCGCCACTGACGCCTACTGTGTGTATACAAACAATATTCCCGGGGGTGCCTTCCGTGGGTTCGGTGGACCGCAAGCCGCTTTCATGGCTGAGAGCCAAATGGATCTTCTGGCTAAGGCGCTTGGAATGGACCCAGTTGAATTGCGTACTCGCAATCTCTTCAAAGAGGGGTCGGTTCAGTCCATGGGCGGAGCCATCCCAACAGGCGTCAGCATTCGTGAAGTCGTCAAGCGAGCTGCCGAAGAAGGTGGGTGGAAACACACTGAGAATGGTTGGGTAAAACCCCAAATTGGGGGTTCAGACAATCAGCATATCAAGTTGGGGTTGGGTTTTGCTTGCGGCTACAAGAACATCGGCTTCTCTTATGGATATCGCGAGAATTGTGGTGCAACAATAGAGTTGTATGGAGATCAGGAGATCGAAAGGGCAGTGCTCTATCACAGCGGCGCGGAAGTCGGACAAGGATCTCATACCATTTTTCTACAATTTGCAGCTGAGGCGTTGGGCTTGCCAGAAAGTAAGATCGAAACATTCCATTCTGACACTGCCACTTCGCTGAACGCCGGTTCGGTTTCAGCATCCCGCATGACCTTCATGGCTGGGAACTCCATTAAAGGCGCAGCGAAGGAAGCTTTGGAATTGTGGAACCAAGGGCAGAGACCCGTCAGGGTGGAATATGTTTATTATGCACCACCCACCTCTCCATTGGACCCGGTCGATGGACATTGCATCCCCAATTTTGCTTATGGATACGTCGCTGAAACGGTTTTGGTTGAGGTCAACACTCAGACCGGTGAAGTGCGCTTGCGCGAGGTCATCTGCACTGATGATGTCGGCAAAGCCATCAATCCGGCCTTAGTCGAGGGACAGATCGAGGGGGCAGTTGTACAAGCAACTGGTTATGCCTTGATAGAAGATTGGAAACAACGCGACGGTAAGGCGCTGACCAAAGAGTATTCGACCTACCTGATCCCGACAATCATGGACATTCCAGACAAAACCAAAAGCATTATTTTGGAATATCCTGACCCGATCGGACCATATGGAGCTCGAGGGATGGGCGAAATGCCATATCTGCCATTCGCTCCGGCAGTTATTTCCGCGGTCGAGGCTGCGATTGGTGTACGATTCGATGCTTTTCCACTCACAGCAGAACGGGTGCTGCGAAGTCTTGGAAAGATCGCCTAAACTGAGAAGTCAGAAATGAAGCAGATTGCTGGCATCATTCTGGCAGCTGGAGGTTCCAGCCGCTATGGTCAGCCCAAGCAGTTGTTGCCGTGGGGTGATACGACTGTGCTCAACGCAACGATACAAACTACCTGGCTAACGCGTCTGAAGCCTGTGATCGTAGTGCTGGGAGCTTTTGAAACGCAAATTACTGCCACTATTCCTGACACAGGCGTACGAGTTGTGAGTAACCCAGATTGGCAAACCGGACAAAGCAGTTCGCTCAAGGCCGGGATAAAAGCTTTACCCGATAATTGTGATGGGGCTTTGTTTTTATTGGCAGATCAGCCCCAATTGAATGTTCACCTTCTGGACGCGTTGTTGAGTGAAGCTGAAAATGGTGCTGTAGCGTTAGCTCCTCTGATCGATGGTCGGAGAGCGAATCCGGTTTACTTTAGCAGGGAAACTTTTCATCTGCTAATGAGTATTTCTGGCGATCAGGGGGGGCGGGCAGTGATGCGTGAAGTCAATGTGAAGTATGTGGAATGGTACGACGAAATGCAGTTTCATGATATCGATGAGCCTGAAGATTACGAGATCTTGCACCGCTATTACTTTGGAGAGGCAGTTAGGTCAGATAAGGTATAATGCACGGACACTGGAAACGAAGCGCCTGACTTGCATAAAGCAAGTGACGAGGGCGGGGGTTCCTCTCCGCAAGGTGAGGTTAACCAAGTAGTTTGGGAAAATCGAAAGTTCGGCGGATGCCCCCCGGATTAGGAATAATCCGATTTCCTGTGAGTGCAAATTGATACGCAGACTCTCTGTTTCCCAGAGTGCTGTGTAACTTGTGAGGAGATCGAAATGTGTGGAATTGTTGCTTACATAGGCGACCGTGATGCTACTTCAATTATTGTCAACGGTTTGAAAAAACTTGAATATCGCGGATATGACTCGGCAGGTATCGCCTTAATTGAAAACGGAAAGATAGAAGTGCGTCGGGAAGCCGGCAAACTGGCGCGATTGGAGGCGTTGATCAACGAACAACCAGTTCATGGCAATATAGGGATTGGGCACACACGCTGGGCAACCCATGGAGAGCCAAATCAGGTCAACGCCCATCCACATCTCGGGCCATCAGGCAAGGTGGTAGTGGTACATAATGGTATTGTCGAGAATTATCTGACCCTTCGCGAAGAATTGATCGCCGAAGGCGCTACATTCAAATCTGAGACGGATACTGAAGTGATCGCCCATCTGATCGAATTTGAATATGAACAGACCAAGGACCTCTTCACAGCCGTTCAGAATACCCTTAAGCGCATCTCAGGCGCGCATGGAATCGTGGTTATGTCTGTGTATGAACCCGATAAACTTGTCGCAGCACGGTTGGGGAATGCAGGTGGAGTAGCGATCGGCATGGGTGAAGGGGAAACATTTATTGCCAGTGATCTACCCGCTATGCTTGAACATTCCAGAGATATAGTATTCCTTGAATCAGGTCAGGTAGCTAAAATCGATCGCCAAGGTTGCCAAATTGAAACTATTAATGGCAAGAAAGTCAAACCACAGATTCAAAGAATCACCTGGGATGCTCTTGCTGCAGAAAAAGGTAACTTTAAACACTTTATGCATAAAGAAATTCATGAACAGGTAAGGTCACTGACCGACACGATCAGTGGGCGCATTGATTTTGACGATTATCGTGTTGTGCTGCCTGAGTTTAATTTGGATGCGGAGAAGGCGAAGCAGATCAAGAAGATTTTCATCATTGCCTGTGGTACTGCTGCTTATGCGGGGATGGTTGGCAAAGTGATGATTGAGAAGTTGACCCGCATTCCTACTGAGGTTGTGCTGGGGTCAGAATTTCGCTATATCGACCCGATTGTTGAAGAAGGCACGATAGCAATCGCTGTTACACAATCAGGCGAGACCGCTGACACCCTTGCCGCGATGGATGAGGCTCGCAAAAAAGGGGCAACTGTTTGGGCGATTGTTAATGCGATCGGCTCACAAGCGATGCGCGTAGCTGACGCCTGTATGTCCATGCAGACCGGTCCAGAAATTGGGGTCGCTTCCACAAAAGCATTCACTGCGCCTCTGCTGGACTTCTATATGTTGGCAGTTTACCTGGCTGACTTGCGCGGCATGCTCTCAAAGACCAAGCGGACAGAGTTGGTGAGGGACTTGCTAAAAGTACCCGGTTTGGTCGAAAAAGTTTTGGCGACTGACGCAGACATCGAAATTGTCGCGAATAAGTATAAAGATATTAAGAGTGCACTTTACCTAGGGCGAGGAATCAACATGCCCATCGCTTTTGAAGGTGCGTTAAAGTTAAAGGAAATCTCCTATATCCACGGAGAAGGCTACGCAGCGGGGGAACTCAAACATGGTCCAATAGCCCTGGTCGATCGATTCCTGCCTGTCGTGGTAATTGCTCCTCAGGATGCATTGTATGAGAAAATGGTCAGTCAAATTGAGCAAGCCAAAGCTCGGAGCGGCAAGGTGATTGCTGTAGCGACTGTCGGAGATGAGCGTCTTGCTGAGTTAGCAGATGACATGCTTTGGATTCCCAAGGTTTCAAGTTTGCTTAGCCCAGTCTTGGCTGTGATTCCGCTACAATTATTTGCTTATCATATTGCTGCGCTGTTAGGATTGGATGTAGATCAACCACGCAACCTGGCAAAATCGGTGACGGTAGAATAAGCCAAATTACCAAACAAAAGAAGGATAAATGCCAACTAAAGAACAGATACTCTCAGAACTTTCGACTGTCATGGACCCCGATCTTAATCAGGATCTGGTCAGTTTGGGCATGATTGAAAACCTACACGTAGAGGACTCCAGGGTTAGCCTTGATGTAATTCTCACTACTCCTGCCTGCCCGTTGCGTCACAAAATTGAAAAAGATGTACGAGATGCTCTTAGTAATGTGGACGGCATCAGCGACATCAAGGTTAATATGAGTTCACGAGTGCGGTCATCCAATCCGGTAAAAATTAATGCCAATCAATTTGGGCATGTGATCGCAGTTGGCTCAGGTAAAGGCGGTGTAGGAAAGAGCACTATCGCTGTCGCTTTGGCGACTTCATTGGCTGAGGATGGTGCAAGGGTGGGTTTGCTTGACGCGGACATTTATGGACCGAATATCCCACGGATGCTTGGGATTGACAGTTTACCTGCGACACCGGAAGGTCATAAGATCAGAACCGCTGAAATCAATGGGATTAAAGTGCTCTCGATTGGTTTTTTTGTGGCGGATGGTCAGCCATTGATATGGCGAGGGCCGATGCTTCATTCTGCTATTCAACAATTCCTGACTGATTTCGACTGGGGAGAGCTCGACTACCTGGTGGTTGATATGCCCCCAGGCACAGGAGATGTGCAACTCTCACTTTCACAGGTGCTGCAGATCAGCGGTGCGGTAGTTGTATCAACCCCGCAGCAAGTCGCTATCGATGACGCGGCCAGGGCGGTGAATATGTTCCAGACAATGAAAATTCCCGTTTTAGGAATCGTAGAAAACATGGCTTATTTGAAGTTACCCGATGGCTCTAAGATGCAAATTTTTGGCGAAGCAGGAGGCGAACATCTTGCATTCAGAATGGGTGCGCCGCTACTTGGGCGGATTCCACTTGATCCTGAAGTAGGCAGAGCTGGGGATATTGGCACTCCGTTCCTGTCGAGAGACGACAGCAGTGAGACCGTTGACTCGCTCAAGCAAATGGCGTGCAATGTTGCAGCCGAGCTTTCCAAACTGGATCAGCTGAAGCAATAATCTGGATGATATAATTATCAAATTATGTCAACTAATCGAGTCATTTCTGTCCAATTTAACAAGCTTGGCAAGTCGTATCATTTTTCAGTACCAGAGACGGTTGAGGTCACTAAAGATAACTTTGTCGTGGTCAGTACCAACCATGGTCGCCAAGTCGGCAGAGTAGTGAATGCTGAGGTCACGAAACCCAACAACTCAAACGAGATCCTACCCATTGAACGTGTCGCCAACGATGAAGACATGGCCATCCGGGAAGTATTGAACCAAAAAGAAGCCGAAGCGTTGGATATTGTCGTAAAATTCCTGCGCGAATCGCATTTTCAGAATGTCAAGGCGGTTTCGACTGAGTATGGTTTCGAATCCAACCGACTGACAATTTTTCTGAATTACGACAATGATAGCAATTTCGATATCAAGGCATTCTTACGCGATATTTCGAGGAATTTCAGAGATTCGCGCATCGAAGTGCGTCAGGTCGGACCACGCGATATGGCAAAGGCTATCTCGGGTTTTGGGGCTTGTGGCATCGAAAAGCGGTGTTGCTCACGTTTCCTGACGGAATTCAGTTCCATTTCAATCAAAATGGCAAAATCACAGGATATTTCACTGACACCCGGTGAGATTACTGGTATTTGCAGTCGTTTGCGCTGTTGCCTGATCTACGAACACGAAGCTTATGAAGCCGCAAGAGCAAATTTGCCCAAACGGAAAAAGGTAGTACAAACCCCCTTTGGAGAGGGCAAGGTTATCCAGGTGTTGCCGATGGCTGATTCTGTAGTTGTGGATATTCCTGAGCGCGGTCCAACGACTTTTACACGTGTGGAGCTCGAAACGGGTGTGATGGAAGAGGCCAAAGTAAAGCCGGTGGTTGATTTGGATCCCCATCAATTTGCTGATGACGTTGAACTGGTACGATTGGCAACTTCACCAAAACTACCCAATCAGTCGCCTACACAAAGTCGACGTGATGGTCAGCTACGTCAGGGCAGGCGGGAGCAGCGAGAAGGCGACCGAAGGCCTTCAGTCGACCGCTCCAATACCCCCCACAACCCGAATACGCAGGGTCGGCCGCAAGGCAATCGCCCGAGACCGAGTGACCAAGCAGTCACTCCTGGTCAGACGAGTGCACCTCGAATAGATCGTCCCCGTCGGTCAGAACGACCCAATCATGCGGCGCAGCCAACCACCGATCAGGTGGATGAAAACCAATCCATTGAAAAGCCTCGCGGTAACTTCCGCCGCCGAAGAAGATGATTAGCCTTCAGGAATTAAATTGGCCAAAAAACACTCGGATTCTGGTCATATTGGCTCATCCAGATGACCCTGAGTTTTTCCTGGGTGGCACGATTGCAATGTGGACACATGCCGGATATCAGGTGGACTATGGTCTGTTCACAGATGGTGAATTAGGGCTGAGTGAGGCCTTCCCTGACCCCCAGGAATTAGCCAAGGTCAGGCATATTGAACAACGAGCCGCAGCCGATGCTTTAGGAGTCTCAAGTATCACCTGGTTTGGGTACCCCGATGGTTTCCTTATGCCTAATCTCGAGAAAAGGAAGGTTGTTGCCCGATTTATCCGACAAATGAAACCAGATGTAGTGGTTAGCAGCGACCCAACCAGTTTCTACTTGGGTGAGAATTACCTCAACCATCCTGATCATCGTGCTGCAGGGCAGATCGTTGCAGAAGGGTTGTTCCCTGCTGTGGGCAACAAGGGCTTTTTTCCTGAATTACTTGATGAAGGTGTCCTGCCTCACCAAGTGTCAGAACTATGGATGAGCTTGCCAGCTAATAAGAATACAGACATCGATGTTACGGAATATTGGGAGTTTCGCGTCAAAGCATTAATAAACCATCGTTCCCAGGTTGGCACCCCCGATGTTTTCTTGCAACGCATACAGGATCGTCGCAATCAGTCTACTGAAGGTGATGACAGATATATCGAGACTTTTCGCCGTATGATCTTCAGGAAATAAAATGGAGATTTACGAAAAAGCGCTTAAGATACAGGCAGAGACAATTGCACTTCGACGCCAATTGCATCGTAACCCAGAACTAAGTTTTCAGGAACACCAAACCAGCGCGTTTGTAGCTGAAAAATTGACATCGTTGGGTTTTGAGGTAACAACAGGAGTTGGTCAGACAGGTGTAGTCGGATTGTTGCGGGGACAGACCGAAAGCCCCTGCATTTTACTGCGTTTTGATATGGATGCTTTACCTATCACCGAGGAAAATCAATTCGGTTATATTTCCTGCAATCCGGGTACGATGCACGCTTGCGGTCATGACGCGCACATGGCTATTGGTTTAGGTGTCGCAAGGCTTCTGGCTGAATCGGAAGAAAGTTTAAACTCAACCATCAAGATCATTTTTCAACCAGCAGAAGAAGTGGGCTTAGGCGCATTAGCGATGATCGAAGCGGGAGTACTCAGCAACCCCAAACCTGATTGTGTTATAGGATTGCATGTTTGGAATGAGAAACCTCTTGGGTGGATTGGAGCAACTTCGAGGCCGATTATGGCTGGATCGGATATGTTCAACATCCGAATTATCGGTAGAGGTGGTCATGGCGCAGCGCCACAACAAGCCATCGATCCGATTCTGACTGCGTCCCATTTGGTCAACAGTCTTCAGTCGATTGTTTCACGAAATATCAACCCACTTGAGCAAGCTGTCATTTCAGTAGGTTCAATCCATGGCGGTACTGCCAGCAATATTATTCCTGATGAGGTCGAACTCACGGGGACAATCCGGTATTTTAATGCTGGAACTCAAACACTGCTTCATCATAGGTTAAGAGAAATAACAGAAGGAATTGCCAACGCATTCAATTGTCAGTTTAATTTGGAAATTGTTGAGTCTACCAGGCCGGTGGTCAATGACCCTAAGGTAACTGACTTGGCGATCCAAAGTTTGCGCGCCTTTGATCAGGACCTCGAAATTGACACCGATTACCGAACGTTGATCTCCGAAGATATGGTTTTTTTTCTTGAACGGATTCCGGGCGTTTTTCTTTTCATGGGTTCAGGCGCCAAGGATAATACCCTCAGTTTTCCACACCATCACCCTCGTTTTGATATTCAGGAAGATTGCATGACTACCGCTATCGCTGTTATTTTGGAACTTGTAAAAAAGATTAGTGAAAGCAAGGCATAAGCGGGATGGGCGAGATTATAGGCTTAACTGGAAGCAAGGGGAAGGGGAAATCCTTTGCCTGTATGGAGCTTGCCGGAAGGCTAATCGATAAATCTGTGTTGGTTAAAGGGTTTTACTCTCCACCTGTTTTTACCGAGGGGGTCAAAACCGCCATAGATGTCGTAAGTCTGCCGTCATTTGAGCGCAAGCAATTGGGTGTAATTGGCGAGATTGAAGGTTATGTTCAGATTCGTGTATGGTCAATGAATCCGGCCACATTTGAATGGATCAACCGTCAGCTCAAAAGACTCACAAGCACGGATGTGCTGATGATTGACGAGTTTGGTCCACTGGAAGTTGAGCAGCAAAAAGGCTGGTTTACGGCACTGGAAGTTCTGAAGACAGCCAAGTATCACCTGGCGGTGATCACTTTCCGACCGGAGTATCAAGAATATTTCAAACAGGAGTTTACCGAAATTAAAATAATCAACCTGGATAAACTCGACTCACCAGAATATTTCTACGCTGAAGTGGAGAAGCGTTTACTTCAAGCCCGGGTGATAAAGGCAGAATCTAATGGCTGAAGATAAACCGGTTTCCATCTGGTCTCATCTCGAGGATCTGCGCAAGACCCTAATGTATGTCCTCATAGGCATTGTGATTTGCGTAATAGCTGGTTACTTCGTAGCGCGTCCGGTGATGGATTTCCTTGCCAGACCGATTGGTGGCATTGCCAACCTGCAAGCTATTGAGGTCACCGAAAATGTCTCAGTAACCATGCGTGTGGCTTTGCTGGTTGGGATTACTATCGCAACGCCGTGGATATTTTTTCAACTTTTTAGCTTCATTGGCAAGGGTTTGACAAAAAAAGAAAAACGGGCTGTGCTGATTGCAGTTCCATTTGCCACGCTGATGTTCGTGGCTGGAGCTGTTTTTGCCTACTATGTGATGTTGCCGACATCCATGCAGTTCTTCATGGATTTCTTGCAGGTACAAACTTCACTGCGAATTAAATCTTACATAGATTTTGTCACCAACCTGATATTTTGGATTGCGTGTAGCTTTGAGTTACCCGTGTTAGTGTTTGTCCTGGCTAGAGTAGGGTTGATAACGTCCAAGCAGCTACTGAGTGGTTGGAGGATTGCGATTGTAGTTATTGCTGTAGCAGCGGCTATTATCACGCCTACTGCTGACCCTGTAAACATGGCAATTTTCATGATTCCGTTATTTGCGTTATATTTATTAAGCATTGGGTTGAGTGCGATAGCGGTAAAGCTACGTGCGAAGTCCTTAGAAAAGGAGTAAACATGCCTACGTTAGGTTGGCCAGAGGTAATCATCATTTTGGTAGTTGTAATTCTCGTCTTTGGCGTAGGTCGAATTACAAAGGTCGGCAGTGAGTTAGGTTCAGGCATAAAGGCTTTTAAGGAAGGCTTAAACGGTAAAGAAAAAGAAGAGTCTGAGCCAGTTAAGAAGTCCGACTCGGACACGAACAAATAAAGTCGTACCAGTAAAAAAATGGAATTCTTAAATATTGGTGGCCTGGAGCTGGTTGCGATCCTGTTGATCGCGTTCATCGTGCTCGGACCAGACCGCATTACCAAGTTTGGCAAGGACCTGGGGGTGTGGGTACGCAAGCTAAACAAGAACGAGACCTTTCGGGATGTCGTACAAACCACCGATGAAATTCGCAATTATCCCCGGAAGATCATTCAGGATGCCATGCTCGAAGAGCCGATCATTCCAAGAACAATTGCAGTTGACCCAGAAGTAGACACGCGAAAAAAAACAGAGCCTCCTTCCGAAGGCTCTGAAGAGACTACAACCACTCACAATTAACTACCTAAAAGTGTACTGATTTCCCCAGTCATGAGTCTATAAGCGGTCATAGCGTCAGAAACGATGGGCTTATCCTGTTGGTTGAAAACTGTTTCAAAGAGCGCTAACAATTGAGTTGGGGTGAATTCATGTAACAAGTCCCAAAAGGAAGTGGGGTTGGTCATCAGGTCTGGCAGGCGGCGCATCACCACCTCTTTTAGGCGGCTTGGCAACAGGGCATGATCGATCATTCGTCTGACGCGTGTGGTTACGTCAGCACCTTCACAAATGGCGTCTGAACCAACAAGCATTAAGCTGAAGGCTTCGCTGGCAGGCAGGCTGATAGGACCAATCAGAACGGCATGGCGGTCTTCGTCGTAGCCGAACGGAATCATAGATTCGGGTTGTTCATCTATTTTCAGGGTGATTGATTCAGGTCTGGTCAAGCCGATCAACTCGAAATCCCAGGTACGTTTTTTCGGCATACCTTTGAAAGCTCCTTCAACAGGATGCTTGAACAGGCTGAAACCAGACTCTTGCTTCTGCCAATCAAGACGAGTGATAGTAAACTGACCGTGTTTGTATTTCTGGCTTTGGCCATCGTCTTCGTAGAGGTCATAGCTGTTTTCTTTGCCGCCAAACACACGCACCAACAATTTGGTTGGGTTGGCTGTGCCATTGATCGGACCATCGTTTGCCAAGGGGATGATGGCGCCACCCTTAGCGAAAACGGGCAGGTCACCGAGTTCACCATAAAACCCATACCAACCATTCCCACGGTAGTATTCTCCAGTCTGGAAGTGATACCAGTCCCCTTGTGGCAGCCAAATTGGTTGTCGGGTCATACCGGTTTGTGGATCCATTTTCTGGATGAAAGGCGACACGATCAGCTGGTGGCAGAACTGATACTGATTGGGACAGATGTAGGCGTTATTTTCTTCAGGCCAGTTATAGTACATTGGCAATGTGATCGGCTCGCCCTGCTCAGCATTGCGCTGATTGGCAGAGTAGATCAACGGTACAATCGCATGCCGCAGGCGCATGGCCTCGCTGGCGTACTCCAGGGTGTTAAAGTCGAACCCCCAGGGTCTGCGCTCGCACCAGGCATTATTCGTCGAGTGCAGCCTCAAAATGGGGCTAAATACTCCAAATTGAACCCATCTCAGGTACAACTCCGCTTCCTCAATGCCCTGGTAATGACCGCCGATATCGTGGCTCCACCAGCCATAGGCAACATTCGAGGCGGTGGCAGTGAAATAGGGCTGGAATGCCAGGCTTTCCCAGGAGGTGATGGTATCTCCGGAGAAACCAATTGGGTAACGATGTCCGCCCAACCCGGGCCAACGCGAGAAAATGAATGGGCGATCACCAGACTTGCGACCAAGGTCGTAGTAGTGCAGATGGTTCAACCAGAAGAGAGGGTCGAGTCCGACGGTCTTTGATCGTGTACCTTGTTGCCAGTCCATCCACCAAAAGTCGATACCCTGTACTTGCATGGGGTGGTGGATCAGGTCAAAGTAGGCTTTGGTGAATTGCTTGGAGGCAATATCAAATTCAACCGGTTTATTAGTCTCAGGATCCTGCCCAAGTGCCTCACACATGGCTGGGTAGACCTCTTCATGAGGATGGATGCCTTGAGCCGGATGAAGGTTGAGAGCGGTTTTGAGGTTCATCTGGTGCAATTCATCAATGAATAGTCCTGGGTTAGGGAAAAGTTCACGATTCCAGGTGTAGCCCGTCCAGCCGGAAGACTTGTTGCCAGTCTTGGTGATGTGCCAGTCCATATCCACAATGCACACTGAGAGAGGAACCTGGAAGGTCATAAAATCCTGCATCAACCCAAGCAACTCCTCTTGTGTGTATGGCCAAAAACGGCTCCACCAATTTCCCAATGCATAACGTGGTAAAAGCTCTGGTTTCCCTGAAAGCTTCTGATAGGCCTGGATCGCTTCGAGGTAGCGATGGCCAAACCCGAAGAAGTATATGTCCTTGGAGGTCAGAGATCGCTCGCGAGGTTCCAGCCAGCCGGTTTTGTCGAAAACCAATGAATTCGAATCGTCAATGACCGACCAACCAGATCTTGAGATCAACCCTTGTTCGAGTTCTACTGCTCCAGCGAAACTGTCCAACGTTCTGAAGGTGCCTTTCAGGTTGGTGTGGTCGACGTCTCCATAATGCCAGGTTCTATTGGTTTCTTTGAGTGAGACTGCCAGGGAGGGTTCGCGGAAACGCTGCACTATGTGGTATGTGAGTAGCAGCGCATTGGTTTCGATGGTCAGACAATCTCCCTCTCTTCTCACCGAAAACTCTGGAACGGGTTGGTCACGATACCAGATGACCTGTGATGCACGGTCCTCAAATCGTCTCTGTGGATCGTATTCCATGCGAATGATGCGCTCTTCGAGGATGGTGAAGCGCGCATTTCCTGCTAAGACGATCGCCTTTACATTGGCGATGGGTGAGAAGGTTGGGATTGAACTGGGTAGCATTGAGTAACCTCCAATAACGATTTCCATTATTGTAATTGAGTTGAATTGGGTCTGAGGGTGAGATGTCAATCGAGTAAAATTGTGCAACCAATATTGAGGAGAAAAATCATGCAAACTGAATTTTCGGAATCTTCAGCACCCACGACCGAAACAAGTGAAATGCATCATGGTAAAGGCAAGTGGCGCACCTTATTCGCGCTGGCTACAGGCTATTTTGTCGACCAGGGTGAAGGTCAGGCGATGTCCATATTTTCACCCGTGCTCAAATCCCTATGGAACCTATCCTATAGCAACCTGTCAATGATCACTTTCATCCGCAGTCTGCTGCAATCGCTCAGTTCGCCTTTCTGGGGATATCTCTCAGACAGATATTCGCGCAAGAAGGTGTTGTTCTGGGGAACTGGAATCTGGGGGTTGTGGACGATCATGGTTGGTTTTACCCAGACCTTCAATCAATTGTTGTGGATTCGTGCAATCTCGGGAATTGGGTTGGGTTGTCTGATGCCAGCGACATTCTCGATTATGGCAGATACTTTTGCACCTCGTATCAGAGGGCGCATGCTCGGTATCCTTGAAGCGATCGGTGTCTTTGGTATTATCATTTTTACGGTAGGATTGGGCAATTTAGCGACCCCTGCCTTATGGCGCTGGGGTTTTGTCATTCTTGGCGTTTCCAGCGTTCTTTCTGGAATTGTGATCTGGTTCTTTGTTGATGAACCTGTCCGAGGACAAGCAGAACCGGAGATGAAAGGTAAACTGACTGAAGCTGGAGCGGCGCGATACAAGGCTAAATTTAACGACATACTGACTGTCCTGAAGATCCCGACCATCCGGGTAGCAATTCTGCAGGGTTTGGCCGGCTCGATGCCATGGGTGGTGATGGGTGCATTTTTGATCCTTTGGTTGGTTGAGGAACGCAACTTGGCCACAAATCAGGCACCACTTGTTTTTGGCGCGATTGTGATTGGCACAGCTATAAGTAATGTAATCGGCGGCTTCCTGGGGGATTGGGCGGAGCAGAAGAACCCCAAGTATGGCCGCACAATCATCGGACAAATATCGGTCATTTCCGGCATTCCTTTTACCTACTATCTCTTTACTCAAACAAAGGATTGGAACGCGGCTTCGATCGCTATTTTGGGCTTCATTACTGCATTGTTTATCTCGTGGCCAGGGAAGGGTTCCAAGGAACCAATGATGCAAGGGGTGGTTCCACCTGAATTACGATCGACCGCTTTTGCCATGACCACTTTCATTGAAAGCGGGTTTGCTGCGATCGTTGCTTTAATTTTTGGACGACTAGCGGACAAACTGGACCTTCAGACCGCCATGCTTTGGACAATTCCATTCCCATGGATCATCTGCGCGATTCTTTTCTCGGGTTTTTACTTCACATACCCGAAAGACTCAAAGAAACTTCGCAACTTGATGGCTCAGCGAGCGATTGAGCTTGGCATCACAGAGGAAGTTGAATAACTCGTTAGGAAGCTGATAATCAAGCTGAAAATAAAAAGGTCATCTCAATTGAGACGACCTTTTTTCTGCGGGAGCGACGGGATTTGAACCCGCGGTCTCGGCCTTGACAGGGCCGCATGTTTAACCACTACACCACGCCCCCAAACGCAGAACGCTATATTATCATGCCGATTCTAATTCGTCAAGAAAATCACTAAGAAAGGTTTTCATGAGCTTGATAAGATTGGCAGAAAACCAGCGTTTTGTTGATTAAGGTTCGATGCTATCAGCCAGTTTCTTGCGGCCTTCAGTGATGGCCTTATCCGCTTTGGCGACGACTTCTTCAGCATTCTCGGCAGTTTTGTCGGCTGTATTTTCAGCTGTTTTGCGTAAATCCTCAACCTTGTGCTTTATTGTGCTACCGAGTCCTTCAGTGTGTTGTTTGGTGACAGCTGAAAGTTCTTCGGCTTTGGCAAGGGCATCCTTGTAAGCAATCTCGGCTTTTCGCTTGGTTTCCTCAAAAGTTTCGCCGCCTTTGTCTTTCAATTCGATGGCTCGATCCTTAATAATTTGACGCGTTTCTTCGCCAGATTGAGGAGCCATCAACAGTGAGACAACAGCCCCTGCCAATGCGCCAAGGGCGAAACCTGCGACGAACGATCCAAAATCATTTTTTTCAGACATGTTATTTCTCCTATGCTTGCTATTTTTTTAAAAATTTGAATAACTCAACTAATTTTTGAATACTGGCAATTGATTCATTAAGCTTAATAACCGGTTCTGTTAAATTGTTACTGAGGAAATGAACAGTGCCTTTGAGGGTGTTAACTGTGTCAGTCGTCGAAGTAAGGATTGGTTTTATCTCATTCTCCAACATATCAGTCAACTTAGCTAGTTGAATAACTAAGAGGATGATGGCAACACCAATCACAAACATCACAAGCACCAGGAAGATGATGAATACATCTCTTAGCTGGGATGCAAGTTCAGCATTAGGCTTTTGTGCCAGGATAATTAACCCAACGATAGTGAGAATAGTTAACAAAATTACACTCACTTTGATGATAGTCGCGCGGGTTTTGCGTTTGTCCGCTGTTTCTGATCCGGGTTCTTTTTTAATCGTCTCAATTGAATCGGTCATCTTAACCTCTGATGCAGATTATATCTCATCGGTGTAGATAACTTAATAAGGTGTAGAGTGATAGCTAATCTTCAAGCAATAAATCCATACTGGAGGTGCTTTGAATGTCAGACTCTGCTGTGATTTCGATATCACCAAACAGACCTTTTTGTTCAGTCAGGATCAGGTGTTGCTTTACCAATTCCAACACGGAAAGAAAAACAACGATGGAGTTGATTCTTGAGTGATCCTTCCCGAGTAGCTCACTGAAGCGAGTGTTAGGTTGCGATTGAAGAAGGTTAATGATTTCCTGGACTTTTTTTCGCAAGGTAATTTTAGGAATGCTGATAACCGTACCGATTTGGACGTACTGAGAATTATTGCTGATATTCTCGAGTGCCAGGATCAGGTCTTGAACATCAATCCCACTCAAATCGATTTGGGCAGTCACTGGATAGCGGGGGGCGATGTGTAGATAGCCACGCTCACCATGCAACATGCGTTGATTCATCCAATGGGTTGCTGTTTTAACTTCACGGTAGAGGTATAACTGACGTGCCAGGGCTTCACCGGGATCTTCCTCTTCCTGCAGACGATCGGGAGGATGGGGAAGCATGGCTTCGGACTTAATCTGAATCAGCTTGGTTGCAATCACAAGAAACTCAGAAATGTATTCTGGATCAGCATCTTGATTATTGCGGACGTATGCCAGAAATTGGTCCGTAACCTGTGCCAACGCAAATTTGGTGATGTCCAGTTCAGCTTTCTGGATAAGGTCAAGTAACAGGTCCAAAGGACCAGAGTACTCGTCTGTGAGAATTTCGTAAGACTCTTCGCGGGTTTCCCAAATGCGGCTCATAGATAATTAATTATAGCCTGAACCGATTGAATATCCGCATTATCGAGCCACATCACACTTATAGAAATTATCGAATAATACGTTGCCTCAAAATAGATGTAACTATGTGTGAAGCGCGGAAGAATACTCTTATGTTTTATCCAAAAGTGCCGCCTACTTTACTTAAAGAGTGTTTAACGTTTATTGCGCAGGTAGCCGATCCATCCATTGTTTTTGTTATTGGTAAAGAACGACGGGAGACCACTGAGCTTATCGCATCTCTGAATACATGGAAAGAGGATAGGTGGTTTGTTGTGTTCCGCGTATTGAAGGATGGAAAAAAAAGAAACAGTTGTCATCTCCAGAAAGCGAAGTGTATGACTATTTCATTTTTGCCACCAATATAGAACTATCATCAGTAGAAGGGTGGAATATTATGAAAAACACAGAAACCGTGATAACTACATCAAAGAAACCAAGTACGATATAGCGGTTGGACATCTGTTACTCCAATCTATTTTGACCAAAGAAGCGATCTTATAGTTAATGACGCTGGCATACATTTTAATTTTGCTATTCAAGATGGACTTCGCAAAAGGAATGGATAACCGGCAGAAAATCAAGACTTTTAGATTAAAAATTCAATTTTCTTGCTGGGAAGATCATCCGAACACCCAGAAGTGTTGCGATGAAACTTTTCGCGATGTATCCTAATTAAGAGGTATATGAAAAAAGCTTTGCCTGAGAATATCACTTTTTGTTAATTTATTAAATCTTTTTTTCATTTATATTGGACTAAAAATTTTTTAGGTCTCTAGTTTTATGAAAAAGGAATACAAAATAATATGTAAAATGGAGTAAATGATGCTAAAGTTATGTGAGTTTCGCTACAACTATCATCCATCCGGGATGATCATGTCGGTAAAAATATATCGACTTGGAATTACGGTTTAATTAATTCAATACGAAAAAAACATACGTCATTGCCAGCGTTGCAAAACACAGAAAGAAGGGAAATGTGAACGAACAACAAAGAAGAAAAGTTTTAAATTTTCAAAAAGATGAAATTACCGGTTATTACCTGTATCTTCGCCTGGCAGAAATGATCAAAGATGTGCATAACGCTCAGGTAGTGCGTGATATGGCCGCCACTGAAATGCAGCATTACCAGTTCTGGAAAAGTATCAGCCAGGTGGATATGCGACCCAATCAAGTGAAGATATTCATCTATTTATTGATGGTCCGCCTGCTGGGACTGACCTTTTCGATCAAACTGATTGAAAAAGGAGAAACTGCCGGGGCTAAAGAATATGAAGAATTTGATTCGGTTGTGCCGGGAGCAGCGCAGATGGGCAAGGATGAAGAAGAGCATGAAAGTGCCCTGGCTGCTATGCTCGAAGAGGAATTCCTCTCATATGTCGGTTCAATCGTGCTGGGGTTGAATGATGCCCTTGTGGAATTGACGGGCACTCTGGCGGGGCTGACTCTGGCATTACAAAGCGGCAAACTGGTGGTCGTCAGCGGGTTGATCACCGGGATCGCAGCAGCCCTTTCAATGGCCGCGTCCGAGTTTCTTTCCTCGCGGGCAGATAATAACCCCAAAGCCGGGCGTTCTGCTTTGTATACCGGCACGGCCTACCTGGTAACCGTGATTTTATTGATTTCACCTTATCTGCTGATTCCACAAACAGATTCTGGAATTTATATCAGCCTGGCCATCACCTTATTAATCGCCATTGCCATTATATTCGGCTTCAATTTCTATATTTCGGTGGCCAAAGATCTACCCTTCAAGCAACGTTTTTTTGAGATGCTAGGCATCAGCATGGGCGTTGCAGCCTTTTCATTCGTTGTGGGACTGATCGTGCGCAGTGTATTTGGGATAAATCTATAGCAGGTTCTCTTATTTTAAAGCAAAGAAACGGTGCTCTTTGAACTGCGCCGTTTCTTTTTTATTGAGCAGAATCACAGGTGAACGACGCTTTTCCGTTTTTACATGCCGCCCTCCGGCCCGGCATCACATTCCCAGTTCGCGCCGAAATTCCGTTTAAAAGTAATTTACACAGCAACGGGCCAAGGCAAGTGACGGATCAATTTTAATTGTCCTTCACATGCCTTCCATAACGTGCTGCATCACCAAACCGCATTTTAATTAAAGTAATTATCGAACAATACGATGCCTCAAAATAGATGTCACTTTGTGTGAATCAAGGAGTGCAGATAAAGTCTATAATGAGAAAAAAAGCAGACGGGTAGTAGTTGAAGCCAACAGAGGGTGGAGAGAGTATCGCTGGACAATACCTCTCCTCCCTTACTGCCACCGATATGGCTACTGGCTGGACCGATTGCTTTGCCTTACCCAACAAAACGCAGTGAGTGATAAACACCGCCATTCAAAATTTACGATCAGGCTAATACCCCCTATCAGAAGAATCTCGATTTAGAGCTGGTGTCCGAACATTCCAAACTGACCCTGGTCACTTAGTATCATTCCCTTAACCCCATCACCCTTTGAGAGAAGAAAAATCCGTTGACTGCGCCATTGTTAAAGATTGATGAGTTACATCGATTATGAGGCAATGATAACCCCCATCATTACTTTTTAATATGAGGCATCACGATTATACTTAATCGCATTATGACCACCTATCAATGTGTTCGATGCAAGGCTGAGTACCCCGAAAAAGGTCTGCCGACCTCCTGTCCAGTGTGTGGTGGGTGCTTTGAGTTAACCAACCTGACTTATTGCCAACCCGATGATCGAAAGCAGGGCCTCTGGCGTTATAAAGATGCCTTTGGGTTGCCAGAAATCGAGTATCCGATCTACCTTGGTGAAGGGGAGACTCCACTCGTGGTCAGTGAATTTGGTGGTAAAAAAGTGTTTCTAAAGTGTGAACACCTCAATCCTTCTGGTTCATTCAAGGATCGTGGCACGGCGATTATGGTTAGTCTGCTTCGCGCAAGGCAGATAACGGAAGTTGTGGAGGATTCATCGGGTAATGCTGGAGCTTCTTTGGCATTGTATTGCGCACCTGCCGGGATATCCAGTACGATTTATATCCCAGCTTCCACTTCTGGTCCAAAGCTTAATCAGATAAAGGCAATTGGCGTTGGAGTTGTAGCGGTCGAGGGACCTCGCGAAGCAGCACATCATGACGTAGAGCAGGTGGTTAATAACGGGGGAAAGGCTTATGCGTCACATGCTTACCTGCCATTTCACATGGCGGGATATGCTACGATTTTATTTGAAGTGTTTGAGCAACTTGGGAGGATGCCTGGCACGGTAGTCGCGCCAATAGGTCATGGGTCTTTATTATTGGGGCTGGTGCTTGCAGGAGAAAGTATGCAAAGGACCGGTCTGGGCAAGCGTCCAAAATTCGTCGGGGTTCAACCAGCTAATTGCGCGCCAGTTGTCGCAGCCTGGAGGGGCGAAAAATTCAGAGGAACACAAGGGGTGAGCATCGCAGAAGGAACCCAGGTCAGTCGACCAGTCAGAGGAAAAGAAATCATTATGCACCTATTTCGAGGGGAAGACCAAGTGTTGGATCTTTCCGAGGATTTAATCATAGATGCACACAAGCAACTGATCAGCCATGGTTTTTATGTCGAACCGACTTCGGCAATGGTTTTGGCTGGTATGGAGAGCCTGGGGGATAGTTTGCCAGGTCCGATCGTTTTTGTTTTGACAGGTTCTGGGTTAAAATTCAACCAATAACTATCTGATTGAACTGCCAGACCGCATGCCATCAATCGACTTGATGATAGGCGGATTTGCAGTTCTGGCGAGGAGAAAATGACAACAACAGCCAGGTCTGAATTCATAAACCATCTACCAGCTTCTTTTAACGACAAATTCCTAATCAACCGCGCACTGACGCACCGATCGTATCTTAATGAAAATCGTAGTTCGGTCGAAGATAATGAGCGCCTGGAGTTTTTGGGTGATTCAATTTTAGGATTTATTGTAGCGGAATGGCTCTACAACAATTTTCCTGAGAAAAAAGAAGGCTTTCTTACCAAAATCAGAGCGGCGTTGGTGCATACTGAGCAACTCTCCGACTTTGCCCGACAAATCAATCTTGGGTCCGTGCTGAAATTGGGCAAGGGCGAGATGGCCGCTGGTGGGCAGGATCGCGACGCAATTCTTTGTGATGCTTTTGAAGCGCTATTGGCTGCGATGTACTTAAGCACTGATCTGGATACCGTCCGAGCATTCGTTATTCCCATGATACAAAAAGAAGCTTTGCGAATTGTTGAGACTCATGCAGAGGAGGACGTAAAGAGCCGTCTGCAAGAGTGGGCTCAAGCCCATGGTTTTCCATCTCCAATCTATGAAATAATCAATGAATCCGGACCAGATCATGCCAAGCAATTTGAAGTACGTGTGTTAGTGAACCACCTTGAAATTGCCACGGGTGTGGGAGTAAATAAACAAACGGCAGAAAAAGTTGCCGCAAGCGCGGCTTTGAAGCTTGTAGACTTAGGAAATAAGCATGCCAACCAAACTTAATTCTCTCGACCTTAATGGGTATAAAACATTTGCCAGGCAAACGGGCCTGGCTTTTCCAGCGAAAATTACTGCTATTGTCGGCCCAAATGGATCGGGAAAATCCAATGTGGCAGATGCCATTCGCTGGGTGCTGGGTGAACAATCGTATTCGACATTGCGCGCCAAGCGAACGGAGGATATGATCTACTCCGGTTCCGATTCACGGGCGCGGGCGGGTATGGCGTCGGTATCAATCACTTTCAACAACGAAAACAACTGGCTGCCCATTGATTATGCTGAAGTTGTTTTGACTCGTCGAGCTTATCGGGATGGCCAAAATGAATATCTGATCAACAATCAACGGGTTCGGCTTAAAGATTTTCACGAATTATTGGCAAAGACAGGTCTATCTGACCGCACATATACCATCATAGGGCAGGGTTTGGTGGATTTAGCCCTGTCGATTAAACCAGATGAAAGACGCAAATTATTCGAGGAAGCGGCTGGGATTGGGTTGTACCAATCGCGCAAAGAAGAAGCACTCAAACGCCTTGAGGCTACCCAACGCAACCTGGAACGTGCTTCGGATATCCTGGATGAAATCAGGCCGCGATTGCGCAGTCTCGAACGTCAGGCCGTTAAAGTCGGGGAATACAAGACTGTCCAAGAGAACTTACAGCGAAATTTGAGAGATTGGTATGGATTTCATTGGCTGAAATCACTCAACGAAATCGAAGAAATCCGTCAAGCTTTAGCTTTATCATCGGAGCAAGCCAGTTTGTCACAGATGGAGCTTGAACAAAACAAGCTGGAGACAACTCGGGTCCGCGAACAAATTGCTGGTCTGAGGAGCGAGTTGAACGGCATACACGAAAGTCTGCGAGAATTTCACGACGAATCACAAGCTAAGAACCAGGACATGGCAATTCTTGAGGAGCGCAAGCATGCATTGAGCGATTCCCAGGTGCAGGTAGAACAAGAAATTACCCGTTTGGAAGAGATTATAAAAGCCGCTGAAGCCGAATTATCTCAAGGGCAGAGCGAGTCGGGGAATGCACAGCTGGAATTAGAGCGAGTTAAGAAAGCCCAGGAGGACTCGCTTGGATCGCTCAATGAAGCCAGATCTGTAAAACAAGAGATCGACACGAAAAGAGCGAAATCCCAAGCTGCGATTCTTAACATTGAGAAAGAGTTGATTGTGCTGCGCTCCAAGCAGAGCGAAAGTTCAGATCGTATTGAAGAAATAACCAAATTGATCAGTGCATTTGACTCCAGGAAGGATTCACTGATTATTGAAGCCAAACAGTTTGAGGCGAAGAAAAACGAAGCTATTAACCAAGTGCAAGCTCAAGAGGGGTTATTAGCAGAAAACAGCCTACGACGGGCAAAATTGGCCGAAGAACAAAACCAGGCACGTCAGATGCTGGAAAGCAATCATCAACAAGCGAACCGTCTGAACCTCGAGAAGAATAAACTGTCGAGCCGTCTTGAATTATTAATTCAGGGTCAGGCTACTTTGGCAGGATTTTCGGAAGGTGCGAAAGCATTGCTAAAAATTAGCCAGAAAATAGGTAAGAGCGATTCAATCAGTGATTTTGCTTCCAAGCTCAATGTTGAAGAGAAGTTTGAAAGAGCGATTATTGCCGCATTGGGGGAGGCAGTAGACGTATTGGTTTTGCGAGGAAAACGCATTGACGATGATTTCATAGAGAGTTATCAGAACCAGATTTCCGATCGTGTGGCGGTTATTGACGCAACTGGAAGTGACTTCAAAACGGTCTATCATTTGAAAGATCAATCAGGAGTCTATGGTCTGGCGAGCAAGCTGGTAAAGACGGATGCTAACTTCACGCCCGTAGTTGATAAATTGTTTGGAAATTTTGTGGTTGTAGAAGATATCAAAACTGCCCTCCGATTACAAAAGTCACAACGGGAATTAAATATTGTGACTCTGGCGGGCGAATTGGTGTTGACCAACGGTTTGGTATTAATGGGTAAGACCAAAGGAACCGGTAAGGTTGCGTATAGCCGAACGGTCAATGAAATCGATGAGTCGATTAACGCCCTAAATGAAGAGATTGCGAAAACCGTGGAAATTTCAAACAAGACCGAAAAGACGCTTGAGCAACTCAATCAACAGATGGGGGAATTGATTAAGTCTCAACGTGATATAGAGAGCAAGTTAAGTGATAGCAGGCGATTACTGAATATGGCTTCACTGGAATCCGAAAAAGCTGCCAATCAATTGCGCATGCAAGAAGCTCAGCGACACGAAATGACAGTCCAACTTGAGCGCTTGGAAAATATCGTTATTGATCAGCAAAAAAGCGAAAAAGCTTTGCAAGCACAGTTGAGCAATTTACAACAGGAAGACCAACTGATCAAACGAGAACAATCAAAGCATAATGTGCTTGAACTTGAACGAACTTTTCAGGAATTGGAAGCAGACTTGAAATTGATTAGCCAAACGATTGCACATCAACAGGCCAGCCAATCGGTGACGGTAGCAAGGCTGAACGAAAATAAATCCCGACTGGCTAACTTTAATTTAAGAAAGTCTGACCAGGCAACTCAGCTTGCGTCGATAACCCAGCAGATGCAGGCGACCTCGGAAGCACTGAAATCGATCGAAACCCAGATTTTAGCTGTTCAACAGAAAGATCTTTCACCTAAATCGACAAATCTAAGCGCAATGGATCTGCAGAACGCGAAATTGGCTGAGATTGAAGCACAGATTCAAAAAGAATTATTGATTAAGGATCGGGAGGTGACTCACTACCAGCTTGAACTCGCCAGACAACAGGAAAAAATGCAATCTCTTCGCATCAGGATTGAAGATGATTTCGGTTTGATAGAGCTTGAATACCGTAATGAATATGAGTCCTCCAAATCAACACCATTACCTTTCCCTGACCTGGTTATCGAAACCCTTCCAGAAACAAAAACGCTGCCCGAAGGAATCGACAACGATATTCGGGAACAGAAGGCACAGATACGTCGAATTGGCGTGGTAAACCTGGAAGCTGAAAATGAATATCTCGAAGTCAAAGAACGGTACACCAGTTTGACCACTCAAATCAGCGATCTTCATGCAGCCATCAGTGACATTGATCGTATTGTCAAAGAACTTGACGAAATTATGCGGAAAGAATTCCTCGAGACTTTCAAAGCAGTGAGCATCGAATTCACTCACATGTTTACGCGGTTGTTTAACGGGGGCTCCGCACGGCTGGTACTCTCTGATGAGACTTCGCCAATTGAGGGTGGAATTGAGATTGAGGCGAGATTGCCAGGTCGCCGCGAGCAGGGGTTGGTGCTGCTTTCTGGGGGTGAACGCAGTCTGACCGCGGTGGCATTGATTTTTGCCCTGCTAAAGATATCCCCCACACCCATCTGTGTGCTGGATGAAGTGGACGCGATGTTGGATGAATCGAATGTTGGTCGTTTCATTGACCTTTTGAAAGATCTATCAACAGAAACCCAGTTCCTTTTGATTACTCACAACCGCAACACCGTGTCGGCGGCGGATGTAATCTATGGTGTTACCATGGGAAAAGACTCAGCCAGTCAGGTAATCAGTTTGCGGTTGGACGAGATCGACGAAGAATTTATCAAATAATAAAAACGGCTGATTTCATTAGTCAGCCGTTTTTATTTTGTCGATAAACTGAAGCTACTGAGGAGGTAAAGCCGTAGGTGCTGTTGTTGGCTGAGGTACAACCGCTGTTGGTTGAATCGCGTCTCGCAAAGCTGTGGGAACTTCAGGAACAGACGGAGTGAGTGGTTTCCACACATCGTCGTTAATAACAATATCAGTACGGCCACTGCGAAGCGTATCCAGCCAATTAGTAAAGTAATCTTGTTTCATCGTTTCGAAACGAGATGCGTCAATGGGGTTCTCAGCTTTTCCAACCAATTGGATAATGTGCCAGCCAAACTGTGATTGGACGGGTTCACTCACATGACCAACTTCGTTCATGGCAAACGCAGCTGCTTCGAATTCAGCATCCATTACGCCTTTGCTAAACCAACCGAGGTCACCGCCATTGTCCTTATTGTTGGTGTCGGTAGAATAGGTTGCTGCAAGCGTAGCCCAGTCAGCCCCACCATTTAGTTCTTCGATTACTTTTTTGGCTTCATCTTCGGTAGCGACCAGGATGTGGCGCGCCCAAACTTGTGGTTCAACGGGTTTGAGATCTTTGGTGAGGGCATCCAACACCTTTTCGCGCAACAATTGCATGCGGAAGGAGTATTCAACCTGTTTCCGGTCGACACCGACTGTGCTCACGTTTGTCAAGTAACTCTTAAGGTTTTGACTATACAGCTTCTCGGTATAGGGCGTTGGGGTAGGGGTAATGGTCGGTTCCAATGTCGCAGTCGCGGTTGGACCCGCAGTGGTTGCGGTAGGTTCTACCGTTGCAGTTGCGGTTGGTAATACTGTTGTGGGTGTTGGAGAAGCAGCTGCTTCAGCGACTGCGGTTTGTGTCGCGTCAGGCGTATTGGTAGGCTTAATCAGGTCTATCTGCTCGCTTGAAAGTGTCGGAGATGAAACTGGAGTAGCAGTCACAGTTGGGGTCTTCGTTGGTTCTGAATAAAAGCCAAATGCTTCTTCAAGACCTTTACTGACCTCTTCATCAGAGACTGACACGCCCAGTTTCTTGGCTTCCTCTTGAATCAGCACGTCATCAATCAGGCGATCAACTGCAGATTGTCCGATAAATTGTGTGTTGTCCAATTGGGCAACCATGTTTTGTGCAGAAGTCAGGAGACTGGTTCCCATTTCCCCAAACATCTGGGCATATTCTGCATACTGAGAGGCGCTATTAATCAGATTAAGTCTGGAATAGCGAACTTCAGAATCAAATTTGGATACCGTAATTTTCGTGTCTCCAACTGATGCTACAACTTGGTTAGGTTTGATTATGAAGGAATTTACCAACGCATAGACCAAGATAATAAGTGCAACACCAACGATCACACCGGATATCAGTACGATCGTTTTAATCTGCTTTTGCTCACGTTCCTGCCGAGCGATGTGTTTTTTGGTCTTTACTTTCCTGGGCGTTTCGTTTTTTGTCGCCATGGAAGCTCACTTCTAATAAGAATTTTCTGACCAGAGATCCCCTTCAAATGGGACTAAGGCGATGTGGCGCGCGTTTTTGATTGCTGTGGCAACTTCGCGCTGGTGACGGGCACAGGTGCCAGTTTGACGACGAGGGCGGATCTTGCCGGTCTCGTTAATGAAACGGGTCATCATGTCAACGTTCTTGTAGTCGATGACCAGGTTTTTATCTGAGCAGAATTGGCAAAATTTTGGGCGGGAGATGTAACGGCGATTAGATCCGCCTTCACGTCCCTCCCGGCCTTCGCCACGGGATTCACTTCTTGGTTTGTAATCAGACATCTTAATACTCCTGTTAAGCGACGCGCACTACAATGTAGCGCAAAACCTGTTCGTTGTAACCCAAAGCGCGTTTCAAATTAACGATTTCTAAGGGTTCCATCTGGAATGAGATGAAGACGTAATAGCCTTCTCTCAACTTGCGAATGGGATAAGCCAAACGGCGTTTACCCCACTTGTCGACCTTGGCAATCTCACCTTTGCTGTTCTTGATCAATGCTTCAATAGCATCAACGGCATTGGTTAAGGTCGCTTCGTCCAAATCTGCCTGGAGGATATAAACTAACTCATAATTATGCATGTTTCGAGGCTCCTTTCCTCGGGTCTGCTCCTGTTTGACCCCGTTGGGGCTGCAGGAGTGGAAGGTTGGTATCAGGTATTCCTGATTTAACAAACTAATAATATCACTTAATTATAAAAAGTAAAGAGAGAAATTCCTCTCTTTACTCATTGTACTAAATCATCAAGATATAAGAATTAGTCGTCGTTTCGACGCTTGCGATTGTTGTCTTTTCCAACAAAAAGCATTGTGGCGATGCTTACGATGATCGACCCAAGTAACGCTGCCCAAAAATCTTTCACCACGAAATTAATATTGAAAAAGGTTTGTGCCACCCAGGAACTGAGCATGAACATCAGCGCATTTAGTACAAGACTGAACAAGCCGAGTGTCAACACTATCATTCCACAGGATAGCGTTTTCAGGATAGGCAGCAATGTGGCGTTTAAGAGGGCGATGATGGCCGCGATGATGGCATAGGCCACCCAATTGCCGTTGACCTCGATCCCGGGAACAATTCGTTGGGCGACCCATAATGCCGCCATGACTACTAACCATCTTGTAAATAGCTTCATCTTTATCCTTTCAGCAAAGTAAATCACTTTGCAATACTATTTTCAACTATTTTCAGGATAACATAGATAGATTATATAAGGTTTTGTGCCCCTGGCGCGAATCGAACGCGCAACCAACAGTTTAGAAGACTGGTGCTCTGTCCATTGAGCTACAGGGGCAATCAGATGGGCAATTATACAGCTTATTAAACCGGGCGGATACCTTTATAAATCTTGTAACTGCCGATAGTACGCAGGATTGTCTCAGCAGGACGGTTGATGTAGGCGGAGATTTCTTCAGAATTGAATGGTTGGTTGCCGTGAACCAGGAATATTTTGAAGATCGAGTCCACCAAGGCAGAGTTTTCGGCAATAAAATTTTCTTGTTTGGCACAGTGGTTTACCAAGGTGTCAAGCAACGCGTCTCCTTGGGTAACCTCACCAGTAGCCTCGTCAACCAAATCAAATTGAGATGCACTCTGAACACCCGCGAAAAGTTTCTGATGATCCTCACACAGAAATGAGAGCAAAGAAGCACGCCAATTTCGATCCTGCATCTTCCACCAATCAAAATCGACGCGGAATTTGGTTTTAAGAGTTGGTTTTAACAAACTGGGAAGTGAATTTGTCATCGGAATTTCCAATCTGATCAGTCAGCCATATTGTAGTAATTATCACCAACATGCACAAACGCAGTATTATCTTGCAGAGTCCGAATGAGTTCTTGAGGTGAAACACGACGCATAAGATTAATTGAGGCATAAAGATCGACAAAATGGACGTGTCGCTGTTGATTCAGCTTGGCAAGCTCACTGAGCATCCTGACAACATCATTTTTAAGGCTGGGTTTCTTATGTTCACGGTCTTTCCAAAGTGCATCAAGCGCTTGCTCGTCAGGGATGGCAATAGCCATCCGTTCATCGAAGCCGGCAAACACCTGTTGACGTAAAAGCGCCATGACAATGCCACCATCAGCACCAATCAATAATGTTTTCAACCATTCCTTGTTTGTGCGCTTCTTTTGAGGACGAATACGAATAATGGCGGGATCATCGGTGCTGAATAACTCAACAATACTGCCGGGTATTAAATTTTGGGAAAGGTACCAGTCGCGTAAACCAGTGATGTAGTAGTGTGGGCGATCCACCCATGCTTGAAAAGTCTCTCCAGATTGATCATCTTTGAAACTAAACATAACACGTTCGGTCTCAAGGGCAGTTGGTATTACGGTTGAAGTGACAGGGGTGAGTGGCAGGCTGCCAGCTCGCCAATGGGGGTAGATTAGTGCAATTTCAGCTGACTTTGCCCTGGACAACTCTTCACTGACGTCCTGGTCGTAAGTCAGCTCATCGTTGAGATCGGCAATCATCCTTAGTGTGTCACCAGGCAGATCCTCGGTAAGGTGTAGAGTTGTTTCGGATCTGAGATAAAGCGGCACTTCCAACACTTCAGCGGGTTCAAGTCGTCTCAGGAACCAGGAAAAATTGCCTGAGGTTCCGACTTCGTCGAAGCGGGGATCTTCTTGTAAGGCATAATTCATCGAAAATTCAAGAAGCTTAGAATTTTCAGAACTGCGAATGTCCAACTGGGTAATCAGTTCCGACGTTGAATTTGGCCCGCCGTTCTGTGCATCCAGAATCGCTTCGACAAGGTTCAGCTGACCCTTGTTGATGTCAATTAGTAATGATCTTGGAAACCATGTATAACCGATGCGCACCAGGTCTTTTTGAGAATCGAGAGCATGCCTCAGTTTTGCTTTGATCTGATTGCCAAAACTGCCTGAAATCGACTCGATGTCAGTTTGATCTTTTAGTGAAGCCTGATAATCCACCTGATTTAGAGCATGCCCCGTTAGACCAGCCACGAGTTCTTTCTCGGTACCATCATCAAACCCGACTTTTATAACCTTGAAGTCCCCAATGACCGGATTGTTACCATCTCTGACTGATTTGACCGTTCCAGTTGACCAATTGAATTGTCCGAATTGCAATCTATCTCCCACCTGGTTGATATCACGCGGGAAGTAGATTTCACCTCTTGCAGATTGTTCTATTGCTGAATTCTTCTCGAGTAAAGCAATGCGGTGCTGGAAGAAATGCGTAGTTAACCCATCAATTGTGAGGGGTTCCTCATTCTCGAAAAGAATGTTCGTCAGATAATTTATGTCATCGGAGGCGATTTGGAGATTTTTCCAGTAATCCTGGGAAAAATTTGCGCCGAGTTGACCCATAGTAATACCTCATTGATCTAAAAGTGGCTAAATTATACATGATTATAAAAAAAAGACCGCCTGGTGTTCAGGCGGTCGAGGTTTTCTCGTCCTTAAATAAAAATGCCAACAAATAAACCGATCAGAAACCCCATCATGGAAGTCATTATTAGTGTGAAAGCTTGTGAACGTTTAAAGTACTTTATTGTCAGTTTTGTCTGAATTGTGAAATTCTCAAGCGTACTGGAAGCTCTGGAAACTTTAACGGGCACAGTCGGTTCATAGCTCCTTGCCTCAGTGGGTGAGGCGTTAATCACAATATCTCCAATTTCATCCGGTGTCTTTGCCCTATTCATGCGTTGGGTCGTGAATGACAATTTGACATCCTCACTTTTGGGCGGCTTTTTTTGTAAGCGAGCATCTCCCTGAGGATCAGCAGTCTGATTTGCCATTGGTTCAAGAAAACCCCAAAACCCGTTACTGACAATTTGGTTCATATTACCCCTTGGAACTGGTTACTTTCAATGTGTTCCCTTGATTGTCTGCAACCACCCGAATAGTTTGTTCGAGTGTTTTACCCCCTGGAAGCTGATCTTTCTTCCTAAAGGTAATCAAGTAGTTTTCGCCTTGAGCAGTCACTTTTGGGCTGGTGCTATCCAGATTGGGATACCTGGAGTTGATCGATTTGATAACTTTCTGCAATGCTTCGGTATTCATCTTACTTACTCCCCGTGGATTGTCTGCGACGCAGGAAGGCTGGTACATCGAGATTGTTTGATGCTTCGACATGGGGTGTGTAATTATTCAGGTTTAGTTGCTGAGGATCAGACTGTGTGACGGTTTCAGATTGGATGACCGGTTGGGCTTGGGAATATTTTGTCGGAGCTTGATAAACCTCAGCTGGGTGGTTAAATTCAACCTGAGTCGATTTGTCCGAACCGATGCCAGTCACGATCAGAATGAGTTGAACGCGATCTTCCATACGCTGGTCAGTGATAAGTCCAGGAATGATGTCAGCATGGAAACCGGTCGCTTGCTGAAGTGTTTGCAATGCATCGGTGACTTCTTTGAAGGACATACTGCTGCTGCCGGTGAAATTGGCGATCATACCGGTTGCAGAGAATAGGTCGATATCATCGAGCAATGGGTGGTGCAAAGCTTTTTCGATTGCTTGCTGTACTTTGTTTGGACCAGAGCCTGTGCCAATTGCCATCAAGGCGCCACCACCACGGGTCATCACATTCTTGATGTGGGAAAAGTCCACATTGATTAGCCCAGTTTCGGTGATCAGTTCTGAGATGCCTTGAACGCCCTGACGCAAAACATCGTCAGCAAGCGTAAACGCCATTTCGAGTGGTAAGTCGCGAGGTGCAACTTCAATAAGCTTGTCGTTGGGGATAACGATTAGCGTGTCGCAATATTCTTTTAATTTGGTCAAACCCGCGGCACAGTTGGTTTGCCTGCGTCCCAGTTCGAAGGTGAATGGTTTGGTAACGATGGCAATGACCACTGCACCCACGGCCTTTGCTACTTTGGCCGCGACAGGAATGGCACCGGTGCCGGTGCCGCCGCCCATGCCTGCGGTTAGAAAGACCATTTCTGCACCTTGAAGCAGGGCAGCCAGTTCACGCGTGCTTTCTTCAGCTGCTGTCTCACCAACAGTGGGTAAACCACCAGCACCGAGACCTCGGGTCGACTTGGGACCAAGCTGAATTTTGTTCGGTGCCAGGTTGCGGCTCAGGGCTTGAGCGTCTGTATTGGCTGCAATGAACATGACATCCTTCATGCCGCTCTCAATCATCCGATTGACGGCGTTTGAGCCACCGCCACCTAAGCCTACCACGACAATTTTGGGCAACGGAGTTTCAATCGGTGTTCTCATGGAATAAATTGAATTTGTTGACATATTAGGACTCCTCGTGTTCTCTCTTAATAAACTTCTGCGCCAATACTTTTGACGATCTGCTCATCAACCAGGCAACCTGCCTGTCGAAGCATGTCAATATCTTTTTCGTTGAAAGCGCCATTTTCATTCCAAATGGTAACTTTGCGGGCATTCATGGCTTCAAAAAGTGAGAAGCCAATAGTAGGTTTTGAATCCCGGATGATTGGTCGGACTCGATCCAGGGTGTTCTCGGGCACTCCCCATTCATAAGAGGGTAGTAAAAGATAATGATCGATCGGATACATCCATTCAGCGACTTTGTTTGACACAGGATACTCTACTGATTGTTTGCGAGTTTCCTCGAGCTGCTGTTGGTAATCTTCAATTTCTTTCTGTTTCGGTTGTCCAATCTCATCGAACCATGCAGTGCGTGCCAGCGAATTATGGTCGTCATCGCTAAGCATCCAAAGGCAGCAAGCTACAACATGATTGTCTATTGCTGGCTGTTCGACACCGGAGGTATCGCGACTGTCAATCAAGTTTGAAAGTTGCGTAAAATCCAAAGCGGGATCGAGAGCAGCTTGTTTCATAGTGGAAGAACCGAACCAGAGAAGGAACATGCTTGGGGTGATGTTGAGCATTGACTTCGCCAGCTCTGCATACCATTGCCAGGTATTGAAACCAATCTGGTCCTCTTCTCCCAACTCAGGTTTGCTGTAAGGTCTTGGAGTTTTCCATTTTGATGACCCACCATTACCCCACATGACTGATTTTGAGAAAGTTTGAGCGCTGACTGCCATATGCAGGTTATTGCCAAAACCAAGTGATCGGCGTTGTTGGGCAAGTTGAAATACTTTTTTGAGGAAAGACAGATCCCAATAATCGCCGCCTGGCTGGAGAGGTGGAAATACCGAGACTAAACCGTTCTGCTCAGCCATTCTGACGAAAGGAAGATAACGATCAAGGAAGCGTTCGACCAAATCACCCTGAGCCCAAGTTCCTTCAGCCCAAGAGGATCTGATATTGGGACTTCTAAAAAAAACTACGAATTTAACGCCCCATTTTGCGTAGGCAGCAAGTATCACCCTCAATTCTTCAGGACGAGTTTCATCGTTGACCTGAAGATTGAAATTGATTATGGGGTTAATACCATTTTCGATTAACCCGGCGACAAATTCTTCAGGAATGGCAATGTTAATGGGGCTCTGTATAACCAACCAGGAAGTATTTAATGACTTGAGTTGGGGTAGCCACAGTGCCAGATCTTTGGTCTGAAAGTGTTCAGTATCCTGAAAATAATGAAACCCTAATCTGTTTTCCATATCCTGTCCAATCCAAGCTAATTATTCTGATTATTATTGTGCAAGTAGTATGCCAAACATTTTGTCGAATACTGCTATAATCGGTAGAATGCTTCTTGTTGTAGGTGGATCGCCAAATATTCGTGATACTTTTATCACTCAATTAGACAGGGTCGGAATTCCTTATCGGTTACTCATTCAACCATCCAAATCTACTACTCACTTCCCCAAGAACAAAGGATTGGAGGTCGCGATAGTATCGTTTACAGACGAACGAGGAATTCGGGCAGCCATGCAGGATGTGAGTGTGGTTTATCACTTGTCAGGTTTTGAAGAATCCGGTAAACATCCTGACCTGAGCGAAACAGATATTGATGGTCTTGGCGTAATCACACGTTCAGCTTTATTGAACCGAGTTGATCGTTTTTTCTACCTGAGTTCAATTGGAGCAGATCGCGCGTCGGGTTTCTACTTCCTCAAAGCAAAGGGCATTGCTGAAGCGATCATTAGAGACTCTGGGATTGATGCAACCATAGTCCGTACCAGCCAAATATTTGGGGCTGGTGATATGTTTACAACAGTCTTATCGAGGTTGATCAAAGGTTTTAGGCTATTGACTCCGATCCCAGCTGATTCAACTGTAATGATGCAACCACTTTGGGTAGACGATCTAACTGCAGCCTTGGTCTGGTCACTCGATATGTCAAATACCCGAAATCAACTGTTTGAGATTGGTGGGCCGGAACAGATTTCACTTGAGAGAATGTTGTTAATCATCGCTGAAAAATTAAAAACAAAACCTCATTTGGCTCCTTACAATCCGCACAAAAATAACTTAGTCACGTTGTTTTTGGAGAACGCTCTGCATGGATTCCCTGACCTGGTATATTGGTCCGATTTTATTGCCCCAAGTCGAATTTGTGCAATGGACAGCATGCCGCGTCAATTTGGCATCAATCCTGCTCGTTTTCACATGAAACTTGATTTCTTGGAAAATAATTCAAAAAAAAGGTCCTCTATATAACATGCAATATTGCGTTCATGGCCATTTTTATCAACCTCCGCGAGAAGATCCAATTTCCAACTACATCCCAGACGAAATTGGTGCTGAACCCTTCAATAACTGGAATGAAAGAATTCTTGCGGAATGTTACGCGCCAAACGCACGTGCTGGCAACTACTCAAAGATTAGCTTCAATATTGGCCCAACGTTGTTCAGGTGGATGCAGAGTGCGCATCCCGAAGTTTACGATGCGATCATAGAGCAAGAACACTCAAATTATATAAAATATAAGGTTGGTAATGCCATGGCTCAAGGCTACAACCACAGTATTCTGCCCCTGGCTACCCAATTGGATAAAATCACCCAGATTCGATGGGGGATCAAGGATTTTGAATATCGCTTTGGGCACACGCCTGGCGGTATGTGGCTCCCTGAAACCGCAGTGGACAAAGAGTCACTTTGTGTTATGTCGGATCAAGGACTAAAGTTCACTATCCTTGCGCCGTGGCAAGTCATACCATTAAAGGGTGGAAGCGGTCCATTTTTAATTGAATTACCTGGAAATAGGCAACCGTTTATTGTATTTACATATGATCGTGAAGTAAGTACGCAGATTAGTTTCATCCCAAGTGCTACTCGCAATGGGGACACTTTTCTATATAACTTGACACAACAAGATCACCACCAGCCCACAGACTTGAGGTTGTTTGCCAGCGATGGCGAGTTGTATGGCCACCACCAACCTTTCCGGGACTACTTTTTGACTTATATCATGGAACAAGGCGAAGGCAGGCATGATATCGATTGGACCTGGCCTGAGAAGTGGCTATTAGAGAATCAGGTAACAGCTATGGCAAAACTAAATGACAACACATCCTGGTCATGTTTGCATGGGGTAGAGCGTTGGAAAGGGCAATGTGGTTGTACTCCTCATGCTGAATGGAAGCAACCCATGCGGTTTGGGTTGGATCGCTTGGCAGAATGGATCGATGAAGTTTATGTTGATGAGGTTGGATCGATCATGGCAGATCCATGGGAACTACGCCACCGTTATGTAGAAGTGATGAATAACCAGGTATCGTTAAATGACTTGGTAGACGAATTGACTGATTTCAGGCCGGATACAAGCAGACTAGACAAGATCGGTCTGCTGCTTAAGGCGCAATATGAACGGCAACGCATGTACACTTCATGCGGGTTTTATTTTGATGAATTCCACCGCATCGAACCTCAGAATAGCGTTGCCTATGCTGCTAATGCCGCCTGGCTTACTGAGAAAGCGACCGGGCGAAAGGTCAATCCTGAGTTATTGGATTTGTTTAAGCTGGTTCGCAGTAGCAAAACAGGTCTGAGGGGGGATACTGTGTTCTCTCAGACCTGGTTAAGAGCAGAAGCAGAAGCAGAAGCTTAATTACATCAGAAGCGACTTTAGTTTGGCAATCTGATACTCAGATTTGTCAGCTGCCGCATGTATTGCTGAAATTACTGATTTAGTCTCAAGAAATAACTTGCTTAGCTCTGACGCTGAAATTTGACCTTGGGTGGCAAGTTGAGTTAACCCAGTCGCTTGAAGATAGATTAATGCTTTATTCAGCATCTCCTGATTGAACCAGAGGACCTGGTTGTACTCGTTTACCTCAAGGTAATTACAGGTTTCGTGGTCAGCAATCAGACCCTCAAATATTTCCAAAGGATGGCTCTGGTCCTCACTCATCCAATCAGAATGACCGACGAGTACTTTGAGTAACTGAGTGTTTTTGTAAGCTTCATAATCACTGAAACCGAATTGTTGAAACCTGTGGTTCAAGACAGAAATAATGGCTGGCTCGCTCAGAATCTGACGAGTGTTTTCTTGACATTCAGGCAAGTTGGAGTCTCCCCCCAGATCCGAGAGCAATGCCCAGACTGTCATAAATGAAACTATTCTTGGGTCTGACTGACCGGCAGCTTCGCGTTCAGTTGCCCATGCATTTGCTGACTTGAAAGCAGATAACCCAAAATCGCGAGTGAGTTTGATCGGATTGGCGGCATAGGTTAACTTAGACTTTGCTGTAACAGAGAGATTAAAATGTGAAGAGTCATTGAAGCGATAGATGTTTCTGGCTTCAGTATGAATCCGCTCCAGCAATTCGGAAGCCTCTGCCCAACCTGAATTTTCAGAGTTTAGGTCATCGGTCACCAGATTAACCAGTCTTTCCCTCTCGAGCAACTGGCGCAGGGGTTCTATGACAGGTCTGAGTATCATATCCCGTCGCACGTTATCGAAATTATCGACGCCTCTGCCGCCTAATTCGGCATATATTGCGGCATAATCAGCACCTGAGACAACCCAGAAATCCAATAAAACCTGATGCGAGTAGGCACCCAGGTCAAAGTAAAGTCCTCGATCCTTGAGTTCCTGTAAAGAACGGATGAAGGTGAGTTTAGAGACCTCATCTCTGAATAACAAAAAGTCATTGGGACCGCCATTTAGCTGTAAGGCTTCGAATAAGCTGCGCTGCCTTAGGCTATTTTCTGCACCGGACTTTCGCAGGAAAGGTACAGAAGTGTGGATCCAACCCGAGGTTGAGCCATATTTGTTGTGGTAAAGAACCAAGGCTGCCTGACCGTCTTTATAGTTGGAATAGGCAAACACGTTTTCATCAACCCAACCACCTGGGTTGTAAAAATCGTAGAAGGTGAAATTTTCGACATCCGCAAAAATACGGCGGCGATGAAGGATTGGGAAGATAACTCGCTGATGCTGTCGAATGAGTTCCTGATCAGGGCTTTCATCCCAATAGGGACGGTAATATTCCATGCCATATTTCTCGGAAAAACCTTCCACTTGACCATGACCAAACATTGGCAGACCAGGCATCGTTGCCATTACAGCACAGATGCCAAAGTATTTGTCGCCTTTTCCAAACTGTTCAACAGCCGTTTTTTCGTCAGGGTTATTCATGAAATTCACATAGCGTTTGAGTATCTGAGGATCGTATACGAGTGTGTTTTTGATGAGCAGGCGATATTTTTCGTTCTCTTCATTGCGCATCATATGCATGAATGCACTGTTGTAAACACGGTGCATGCCGAGTGTGCGTACAAAATAGCCTTCCATCAACCAAAAGGCTTCGGCAAGCAGCAGAGTATCAGGCACTTCTTTGGCGACTCTTTCGACGACCTCCCGCCAAAATTCTTCTGGCATGGCAGCATCAAAATCAGCTTTGGTCATGGCTGAATCAGCTCTGGATGGAATGTCGCCCCCTGTACCAGGTTGTGGGAACCATAGTCGCTGGTAATGCTTCTTGGTCAGGGTCATAGCAGCGTCAAAGCGGATAATAGGGAACTTTCGGGCTACATCAAGAATTGTCTGGATAACGGCTTCGCGCACTTCTGGATTCAGGTAATTAAGTTGGGCGGTGTCGTTCCAGGGCATGCTGGTACCATCGTTGCCGTGATAGATATAAGCGGTTCGTCCTGTGTTGTGGTCATAGCGTTTAAACACCACCGCTGCGTCACTGCGTGTGTAATAGTGGTCTTCAAGGTTGATGCTTACCCTCGGATTGGTTGAGAGATTAGGATCGCTAAAGGTATAGCCAGGGAAGGGACTTTGGTCGCGTTGAACAAACCAATCAGGATGGTCATAAACCCAGTCTGAGTCGATGCCCATGTGGTTGGGAACCATATCACTCGCCAGGCGGATGCCGCGCTGACCACATCGCTGGCTAAGGTTGTAATAAGCACTTTCTCCACCCAGGCGTTCTGCAATGCTATAACGAGCTAACGAGTAAGCAGAGGAAACTGCGTCTGGGTTGCCACACAATTGTTTGATGCGTCTGGAGGCGTCACTGCGTTCCCAAAGACCGATCAACCATAATCCTGTAAAACCCCAACGAGCCAATTCGTCCAAGGTTTCATCAGGAATCTGATCTAAACGCTCAATTTGACGTTGGTATTGACGTGAGAGTTGGTTGAGCCACACAAAGCTATTCTTGGCGAGCATGATTACGTTTGGCATCCAATCCGAATCCGGGCTAAAGCGCTCGACTTCGTGTTGTCCACCGAAAGTATCATCTGAATAGTCAGGAACCTTGCTGGGTCCAGGACCGGCAAAGAATACTTTGTTCTCTTCCTTGATCATGTCCAGACTGCCAAGTAGCTTGAGTAGCTTGTCACCAATGAGTGTAGCCCAGTTTTGACGAATATAATCGAGTTGACCACTTAATGACTGAGGTACAACGATCGCTGGGGTTCTGAGCATTGTGACAAGATCCTGGTTTTCGGGACCAAAGGAAGGTTGCTTTTTGAAGAAGACCGAAATTCCATCAATGACCTGAGAATAAGCAGTGGTTTTCTCCAGCTCAGTGTCATTAAATAATTCCTGGTATGGTGTTGCGGCTGGATTAACATTGGTCAGCCATAGCATCAGTAATTCTTCCAGCTCGATTTCGAGGTTGGGTATGCCATTCGTGGAACCCTCAAGATAGGATGCAACATCCTGGTTACCTTGATAAACTGTTACGGATGGAAAGAGCTGCGCGAATTTGAAAATCGTGGCCTCCAAACGCGCCTCGCCTAACTTTTCAGCAAGATCTTTGTAGAGTGCATGACGTATTGGGACACCGTAATCCTCATAGTATTTTTCAGTGACCATGTGGAAAATTTCGTCGATCATTCCCAAAGCATTAATTTGGCCGGCGGAAATGCCTGGTTCACCAAAACTATCAGCCAGTCGAATGTCGTTTATCTGCTTTGCAAATTGCCTGGCGGCTTGAAAGTTGGCAAAGATCACATTGCCGCAGGATGAAAAAAGCAGTTGATCAAATTGATAGCGGTCACGTGCGGCACGAGAAACATGGAATTCCATAGGTGAAGTTCTCCTGGTAAAAGAATAACTGCAGCCCCAGACGCAGGCAGGCCTAAAGATATTTTATCATTCGAGTGAAAGTATGTGGGTGTAAATGTTAGAGCCTGAACCGCCAATATTTTGTGCCATGCCAATCCTGGCGTCTGGAATTTGATTTTGTCCAGCTAATCCTCGAAGTTGTTGGGTCACCTCAACAAGCTGGTAGGCTCCGGTCGCGCCAACCGGGTGACCACGCGCTTTAAGACCCCCCATCGTGGCGACGGGAATGCGGCCATTCAACTTGATCTCTCCCTCGTTGGCAAGCCTTGGTCCCTGACCGGGTTCGCAAAAACCACAAGCCTCCAAAGAGAGGGCTGCCATGATTGAGAAAGCATCGTGGTATTCAAACACCTGAATAGAATCCGGAGTACAGCCAGACTGTCGATAGGCCTCCCGCGAAGAAGCTTCAGCGGCACTTAGCCAAGTCGGTTTCTTGCGGTGCTGGATCGAGATTGTATCAGTCGCAGCGGAAGAAGCTGATACCCTTACGCGTGGATAGACAGAATTGGTTGCGTTGGCGGTAATCAATAACGCGGCGGCACCATCACCAATGGGGGAGGCATCCATGAGGTTGATCGGGTCACAAACCATGCCTGCCGCTTCAAAATTAGCCCTGGTGATCTCCTTCTGGAAACGGGCAAAGGGGTTATGCACTCCATTGGCGTGAGCGTTGATAGAGAAAGCGGCAAAATCAGTTGTCTTCCAACCGTACTCAAACATGTAGCGTTGCATGATCAAAGCGTTTAAAGCAACAAAGGAGATGCCAAATTCGCTTTCGAGTTCCGCGTCGGCAGCAGTTGCCAGCGCGGCGGTAATTTCAGAAGAAGGCGAATCAGTCATTTTTTCCACGCCAACCACTAATGCGGAGGTTATTTCGCCAGATCCGACAGCCATAACAGCCGCACGGAAAGCAGCAGCACCAGAACCGCAGGCCGCTTCGATCGCCAAAGCACTGCGATGGTGCATACCAAGCCAATCTGCAAGCATGCTCCCGAGTTGAATTTGCTCATTGGCTGTGCCTGACATCATGTTGCCGACAAAGAGTGCTTCAGGGTACTCACTGGCGGCGTCTTCAATAGCAAGCAACGCTGCATCACCAGCCAATTCTTTAAGTGACTTATCCCAATTTTCACGAACTGGCACCTGACCGACGCCAGAGACATAGACATTATTCATTGAATACTTTCTCCGATTTCAAACCGACTATACCTTGTGAAGCCTCTCCAAAACTATCAGAATTTGCCATTGTTAAGTGAAAACGATCTAAATTATGAAGAAATGCGCGTAGCCACAATGCATCAATGTTCAATCGAAGGCATTGTCAGCAAGTGAAAGGCAAGGGTCTCGACGTCTCTTGCTTTCTTTGAGGTTCCCAAGTCTTCAAGGATTGAATTAATATGCGTTCGGATGACCTCATCGTTTTCCATGTATCGGTAAGCATCTTCCACACCATCAAAAATGTCAGACAACCCAAGCTTGGTGTAGAGTTCACTAACCATGCCATAGCTCCATTGGTCAGAGATTTTAAGTTCATCTGCAAGATCTCGTCGACCAATTGAGAAGATTATTGCCAGCCTTGCTATGTCAGTCTGTCGGTCTGTTAGTCCAGGAATGTTGCGGCTTTTTAAGACGAGCTTGTTTTCTGGTATTGAATAATTGAGCTCGAACGCAAGATCGAGAGTTGATGGTGTAAAGACAGTTGATCCTTCCGCAGCCAATGCAATTGCCCAGGCAAGAGAACTCAGTATTTCATCTTTCAACAAATAACCAGCGAACAGACCCGGAGGAATATTTCTGAAGGCTTTGGGGTCCAATTTTGAACCTACCAGCAATAACTTGGCAGGTACCAGGATTGCGTCATCTTTTAGAATGTGATTGATTAACGCTGGTTCGACTGGTAGAGAATCCAGATCAACCAGCAGGAAGTCGACTTTTTGGAACCCATCCTGTTGATATGTGTTGAAATCTTCCTGGCTGGTGATTTCTGAGATTACCCGTGTACGCCAATCTCGGACAAGCAATAAGGACATCCAATTCCGTGCAAATACGTCATCTCCAATAATCGAGACAAGAATATCTTTAGCCATTTATCCTCACAATAACACTCAATTGGTGAATTATAATGGTGTTGCAACTTTGTATGATAGAGGAGTCAATATGGCAAAACGAATAGCTGTACTAACCAGTGGTGGCGACGCGCCTGGCATGAATGCTGCGATTAGATCTGTTGTGCGCTGTGCGATTTCCAAAGGATGGGAAGCTTATGGCGTTAAGAACGGTTACCGAGGTTTGATAACCGGTTTGATTGAGAGAATGACCACACGTGATGTGGGCGGAATTCTGCAAAAAGGCGGCACTGTGTTGGGGAGTGCCCGTTGCCCTGAATTTGAAACGGTTGAAGGTCGGAAACAAGCCATCCGTAACATGAATCAATTTGGCATTGAAGCCTTGGTCGTGATCGGTGGAAATGGTTCCCAAACAGGCAACCATGAACTTCACAAAATGGGATTCCCGGTAGTAGGAATTGCATCAACTATTGATAACGACCTATTAGGCTCAGACATCACATTGGGCGTTGATACCGCACTCAACATCGCTCTTGAAGCCATTGATCGGCTCAAGGTGACGGCCTCTTCACACCAGCGTGCATTCATCCTTGAAGTGATGGGCCGTCAGTGCGGATATATAGCGCTTATGTCTGGTCTGGCAGGTGGTGCGGAAGCGATTACGCTGCCTGAAGTAGATACAGACCCCGAAGAGCTTGCAGAACTCGTACAGAAAGCCTATGAACACGGAAAGTCACATGCATTGATCGTAGCTGCTGAGGGCGCCAAATACAACGCGGAGGCATTGACTGCCTACTTCCTACAGCACAAGGAGCGATTAGGCTTCAGTGTGCGTTCGACAATACTTGGACACGTACAACGTGGTGGTGCTCCGGGGGCATACGATCGCATTTTAGCTAGCAAGCTTGGCCTTGGAGCAGTTGAAGCGATTGAACGAGGAGAGTTTGGCGTGTTGGTTGGTATGATTGGTGGCGCGGTTACCACTACACCATTAGCTGATATTGTTGGCAAGACCAAAGGGGTTGACCCTGAGGTGCTCAGATTAGCAAAAATACTCGACTAATCGGGAATGTATCGCAAATAAGCTTCGATGAAGCTATCCAGATCGCCATCCAGGACAGCCTGACTGTTGCCGGTTTCAAAACCCGTGCGATGGTCTTTGACCATTTGGTATGGGTGCAGCACATAAGAACGAATTTGGCTGCCCCATTCCATTTTTTTATATTCACCTTTTAGTTCAGACACAGCGACATTCCGCTCGCGTTGCTGGATCTCAAATAACCTTGAACGTAACACCTTCATGGCATTTTCGCGGTTTTGAGTCTGAGATCGCTCGTTCTGACAAGTAACCATTAAACCAGAGGGAATATGCTTAATGCGAACGGCAGTCATATTCTTTTGCACATTTTGACCGCCTGCACCGGAAGATCTATATACCTCGATCTCGATCTCCTCGGGGTTAATAACCACTTGACTGTTGTCTGCCATCTCGGGCAGTACCTCAATCAAGGCAAAGGATGTATGCCGTCGATGTGCGGCATCATAGGGAGAGAGTCTCACCAGGCGATGGACTCCTCTTTCAGAGCGCAAGTAACCATAAGCAAGCTTACCAGTGATCAAGTAAGTGGCAGATTTGATTCCAGCTTCTTCACCAAGCATGCGATCGAGGTTTTCTACCTTAAATCCTCGTTGTTCAGCCCAGCGCAGATACATGCGCTCGAGCATTGCAGCCCAATCCTGCGCCTCAGTGCCTCCAGCGCCGGCATGTATAGCGAGCAAAGCGTTGCTGTCGTCGTGTTCACCTGAGAGCAACAACTCGGTTTCTTTCGCCTGCAGCATTAGCCCCAAGGCGTCAACCTGGCTGGTAATTTCACTGGTAAGGCTGCCATCGTCCATTTCATCCAATAAGGAGAGGTCATTGATTTGAGTGGAGATAGTTTTCCATTCATTGATGACGGACGACAAAGCCGTGATGCGCTTCATCACTTGTTGCGCATCATCCGGTTTTGACCAGAATTCAGGTTCTTCGGTTTGACGTTGTAAGTCGTCGAGTTCTGTCTGTTTGTTGACTAAGTCAAAGATGCTCCTGGAGGGCAAGTCTTTGCGAGTCCAATGATTGGATGTGTTCGGTCAAATCAGACATAATTTACTCCAGAATTATTGTTCAAGAATACCGTCGACAAATGATTCACGGTTGAAGAGTTGCAGGTCGTCGAGTTTTTCACCCAACCCAGCATAGATAACCGGAAGTCCGAGTTGACGTTTGATAGCAAATGCCATGCCACCTTTGGCACTGCTGTCGAGCTTGGCTAAAATGGCTCCATTTAATTTGACCGCCTCACTAAAAGCCTGCGCCTGACGCAAAGCATTCTGGCCAGTAGTGCAATCGAGCACGATCCAGGAATGGTGGGGGGCACCGGGCATGGCTTTGGCAGCCACCCGATAAACTTTCTTGATTTCTTCCATCAGGTTGAAGCGGGTGTGCAAGCGTCCGGCAGTGTCGATCAGGACAACATCAACGTCTCTGGCAATACCGGCTTTGATACCGTCGTAGGTGACCGCGCCGGGGTCGCTATCGTAGGCAGCTGTGATGATAGGCACATCAACACGTTTTGCCCAGACTTCAAGTTGGTCGGTGGCTGCGGCTCTGTAGGTATCGGCAGCGACAAGCAAGACACTCTTACCCATGCTTTTATAGCGGGAAGCCAGTTTGCCGATTGAAGTGGTCTTGCCAGAACCATTCACTCCAGTCACCATAATCACAGTCGGGTGTTGGTTGAAATCTGGCTCGGTCGGTTGGTCTAACAGGGCGGTTAATTCACTCTTTACGAATGAGTAGAGTTGGTCAGTGCGAGTAAGTCCTTGCTCTTCCACTACTTCCTGAGCCTTGTCGATCAATTCAAGAGTAGTTTCAGGTCCAAGGTCAGCCTGAATGAGCAATTCTTCGAGTTGGTCAAAACTTGAGGCATCAATATCGGAAGCGCCGAAGAAATTGGCAATCTTCCCGAAGGTGACCTCTCGTGTTTTAGAAAGGCTATCACGCCAGCGTTTAAGAACATTGTCCATAGAGATGGGATTATATCATTGTGAGTCGTCATCACTGGCGAGCTGTCCACAACCAGCATTGATCTCCAGCCCTCGACGCAGTCGTACGGTTGTTTGGATGCCGTGTCGAAGCAATTGTTCTTGAAAAACCAGAACCTGGTTTTTGTCTGAGCCATTCACTGGATATTCCTTTGAGGGGTTCAAAGCGATCAAGTTGACGTGACAAAGCATTCCCTTGAGCAAATAGGCTAATTGGTCTGCTTGTTCGAGTGAGTCGTTCACAGAGTCAATCAATGCGTACTCGAAGGTGAGCCTTCGATGGGTGCGATCTGTATACCGTCTGCAAGCATCGATCAAAGGCTTAATCGGGTAAAGCCGATTGGCGGGTACCAGTGTAGTACGAACCTCATCTGTGGGGGCGTGCAGGCTGACAGCAAGGTTGACCTGACTATCAAGTTCAGTGAATTTTTCGATCTTTGGGATGATGCCAACTGTGCTGATGGTGACTCGACGGGCACCGAAGTTGAGCATATCCGGGTTGTTCAGCTGGTGTAATGAGGTGATGACATTGTCGTAATTGAGGAAAGGCTCACCCATTCCCATATAGACGACATTGGTGAGAGTCTCGCCCTGCTCACGCAACTTGCGCATGGTGTAGATGATCTGACTAAGAATCTCCCCGGTGGAGAGGTTGCGCTTAAAACCCATTTGACCTGTCGCGCAAAAGATACAATCCATTGGACAGCCGACTTGTGTTGAGATGCAAAGCGAATTGCGTTCGTCATAGTGCATCAACACCGACTCGATTTTGTTACCATCAGCCAACACAAACAAAGCCTTTTCAGTTTGTTTGTCCTTGGAAATCAGCTCGCGGCTCAATTTCAGTGGGTTAATCTCGAAATCATCAGTCAACTTTGCTTTGAGTGCACTCGGAATGGTTGCAAACTGGGAGATGTCGGTATAGAGTCGGCCGTACAAGCCATCCAATAATTGTTTGGTTCTGAAAGAAGGTTGCTGATTGGCTTGGAAATAGTACTTGAGTTCTTCGGCAGATAAGTCGTAAATTAGTCGTTTAGTCATTGAGTAGTCTCAACAAGTCCTCGGCAATTATGTCAATGCTGGGTTGCCATGCTTCAGCCATCTCTTTAGTCGAAACACCTGAGAGCACACATCCACTCAGGCAACTGGCACGTTGCGCACCGTAGATGTCAGTTTCCAACCTGTCACCGACCCCCATGACCTCCAACGGATCCAGATTCATGATTGAGAAGGCTTTTTGGAACATAGCTGGGTAAGGTTTTCCGATTGTGACTGGTTCTTTTTGGCTGGCAACCTGGATGGCACTGACAATGGCTCCTGCACCGGGGATTTGACCCAGAGGGGTGGGGAAGGTCACATCTGGATTGGTGGCGACAAATAACGCGCCATTTCTGATTAACAATGTTGCATTGGTTAGTTTTCGGAAATTAATCTCAGTATCCATACCCACGATGACCGCTCCGGATGTTTGATAATCAGCCTCGTCGGCAACGACAAAGCCGGCAGATCGGACGACATGCTTCAAGGAGTCGGTCCCTACCACATACACGGGTTTATCTGAATTGGCGAATTCGCGTAAATAATCTGCCGCAACTTCTGCAGAGGTGATGATTTGTGTAGGGCTGAGTTCCACGCCAAAGCGATAAAATTTTTCAAGATATTCTTCGATCCGCTTTGTGGCATTGTTTGTAGCCAAGACTACTTTCAACCCCAGTCCCTCAATCCGCCCAAAGACTGAAGGTAAATCAACGATCGGTTCCACATCCTTCCAAAGGACTCCATCCATATCCAGGATGAGCCCTTTTAGAGACGGGAACCGATCAGTAATCATTAATTGTCTTAATCGTGTTTACTTGACGGGTGGTGTTAGAACTTTGTCCACCAGCCCATAAGTCACTGCTTCTTCTGCAGTCATGTAGAAGTCACGATCAGTATCATGAGCGATTATGTCTAACGGCTGGCCGGTAACATCTGCAAAGAACTGGTTAAGTTCTCTCTTCAGACGCATGATTTCACGAGCCATGATTTCGATGTCGGTGGCCTGACCTTCAGCGCCGCCGAGGGGTTGGTGCAAGTGAATAGTAGCGTGAGGCAAAGCGTAACGCTGTCCCTTTGCACCACCAGCCAACAGAACTGTGCCAAATGAAGCGGTAACACCAACAGCTACAGTGCTGATCTTGTTGGGGATCATCTGCATCGTGTCAAGAATGGCCAATCCAGCATAGATCGAACCGCCGGGTGAATTGATGTACATTTGTATCGTTTTTTCCGGGTCTTCACGGCTCAAATAGAGCAGTTGAGCAACGACGACGTTTGCTACCTGGTCATTGATTGCTGTTCCAACGAAAACAATACGTTCTTTTAGCAGGAGCGAATAGATGTCGTAAGCACGCTCAGTATTACCCGAGCTCTCAACAACCATGGGTATGACAGATTTGAATGGTGTATGTTCCATGTTTTCCTTCTCAGTCTTTGTTTTGACCAGTTTAGCGGACAAATATTAGATTTGTATTAGTCTTCGGTCTCGACAGTCTGCACTGTTGTGGTTGAATTTTCCTCCGCCGTTTCGTCAACTACTGCTTCGGTCACAGGCTCAGGTTCTACCACTACGGGGATTGCAGGCGCAGGTACAGCGGAAGGATCGGCGATTTCGAGCAATTTCGCTCTGATGGCGTTTTCGAGGTTGCGATTGGCAGCTTCCATGGTAATGGATTCAGCAAATTTCTTCTGCCCCATGGATTTCTGAAGTTCCTGGAATTCGCCGCTCATTATCAAGTCATTGACGACTTTGCTCACTTCGGCTTCAAGTGACTCATTTTCAACCTTAATCGCAAACTCTTTGGTTAATGCGTCCATCACCAGGGAGCGCTCAAGGCGATTGAGGGCAGTCGGTTTGACTTCCTCTTCTTTGTACTGGTCAAGAGTTTTATTGCGAATTTTAAGAAGCAAATCGAGGGTCATCTTGCGGTGCTCCAGGTCGTGCTCGATGCGATGCAGCACTTGCTCTTCTTCTTGAGCGAGCATTTGGGGAGCAAATTTGATCACCGATTGTTGGCGCAGTTGATCAACCAAATCGAGATAATAGCTATTATCGTAGGTTTCTTTGTTTTGGGTTTCGAGGCGGGACATCACAGCAGAACGCAGATCATTTACCGTCTCAAATCCACCAACACTATCGAGATACTCCTTGTTGAGCTCGGGAAGTTCCAAACCTTTGACCGACTGGATATCTACCTTGAAATGTGCATTTTTGCCCGCAAGGTCAGGATCAGAATAATTATCGGGGAAGACCTTATCGAATTCTAAGGTTTCACCAGCCTGATGACCGATGAGTGATCGTGCAAAACCTTCAAAAGGCCATTCTGTGCTGCGCGCTTCAGCTTCTGTAGGAATCAACACTTGCTGTGGAGAGGGCTTGATCAGTAAGGTTTCGTCGTCATCGGTAAGGGTTAAATCCTTTGCTTGCAGTTCAACATAGATTACATTGTTCTCAGCGGCTGGTTTATCAACTGGGACAATGGTGGCTGAATTGCGACGGGCTTCGTCTATAAACTTGGTAACGTCTTCTTCAGTAATGGGGGTGGGTTGATAAGGTTTATGTAGTTTATCAACATCCTTAAGTTCCACAGAAGCTTCGAGGGGAATGGTGAATTCGAAGATGGGAGGGTTTTCACTTTTGATGGCGTCCAGGTTACCTGGTCCCCATGGCTCAATTTTTTCCTCATCGAGGATCTTTGGATAGACATCATCTATCAGCAGATCAACCGCTTGTCGGGAAATAGCTGCTTCGCCAACGTGCGACAGCACACGGCTGTAAGGAGCTTTTCCGGGTCGAAAACCAGGAATTTTCGTGGTTTGTGAGATCTTGCGAGCAGCGCGTTGTTTGAACTGTTCGTATAGCTCAGGTTCGATCTCGGCGGTCACCTTCACCTGATTGTCTTCAGTAAATTCTTTATTGATCTTCAATTTATACCTCTCAAATAATGTAAAGTGCGAGTGGGGAAAGCGGGACTTGAACCCGCACGCCTTGCGGCACATGATCCTAAGTCATGCCTGTCTGCCAATTCCAGCACTTCCCCACGGAGTGATGATTATATTCGAGAGGAAGAGGAGCGTCAAACGATTCACCAAAGATAAATTATAGTGGGTTTGTAAATAAACCAAATTTGCTGTTTGCTACGTTGCGCGTAGCCACAATCAAGATTTATGGCATAGAATTTAGTTAACTAATGAAAAGGGGAAGAAAGTATGCTTGCACAGCTGTTTCTTGGTAGGTTTGCGCTGTTTAAGCAATCAAGCAGGCAAAGCGAGTTGAAGGCTGCCATTCTTGCTCCATTCCTGCAAAATGTTTGAGTCGATGCCAAAGGGGATAAAGATAGCTGCAGCAGATTTGGCCAACAACTCCACGTATTTAGCGCGGTTCAACTTGGCCGGATCAAAGGGGGTGCCCAAGTCCCAGGCAAACACATCCGGCTCGCCCAGCGTATACAAAAATCGGATCCGCTGCCCCGGTCGGATCTGCATTCCAGTCGCCTCCATTTGTCGGGCAGCCCGTACGGCCGGCGTGGTTGCCTTGTAAGCGTCCAGCGCGTAACTCACTTTGCCATTGATGATCAGTTCGTTGTACGGCAATTCACCCGACTTTAGCTGTTCAAGTGCTCGCGAATAAAAGGCAAAAGCGGCTCTCACGCACTCGTCCAGCTCCTCGCGGGTGGTCGCCTGGCTAATCAAATCTATCATCTGTTTCTGAACTGAGGCAATCCAAACAGGGGTGTCACGCCGGCGTGCTTCGAGACCTCTGATCTTCACTTCTCCGCTCTGGAAAACGCCGAAGTAGCGGTTCGGGATCGGCACGCGTTCATCCGTTTTGGACGGCAAAAAGGCTACCCAACGCATGATTCCATCCAGGTTGATTGTCAACCCGGTACGCAGGTTGATCTTGTTGATCAGCTCGGTGAAATGCTCTGGTTTGTTGAAGCCTTTCTTTTTGACCCACAAAGAATCAACGTACATGTGCAGCACTTCGAACCCCTCCGCCTCAGCCACCTCTTTGGCGCGCAGCAGCACCTCCCGACCACCCTTGGTGACCGCTTCATGCGCCTCAATACGGCCGTATCGGGCATTTTTGTAGCCTAAAAATCCGAAACAGACGACCAGCAGCCATTTGAGCGCGGAAGAACGCGCTTTGAGCGATTTGGCCTGCGGGTGGTCAGGTGGATACTCACGCGTTTTCTGCTTGAGCGCCACGCGTTTGAGGTAGAGCGGTTTGAGCGTCAGCGGCACCACGCCCAATTCCGGGCTGGCAGGTTCCAGCACCTCCGGCAGTGGTACCTCGGGTGAAATATTGCCTTTGATGATGATCGCCGGGTACATCGACACAAAATCGATCTCTGCCACATCCGTGTGCAGCCCCACTTTGGGTTGGTAGATCATCCCACCGCGGTCCGACTGGATCAATTGCATACCCGATTTGAACTCTTCCACCTGCCGCTTCTGGTAGGGCACCAAGATGTCCTTCTCCAGCGCGGTGATCACCTGCATGGCAGAAATGCCCTGGCCTGGCGAAACGCGCCCCGCCTTCTCGATCGGCAGCGTGGTGACCCGTGCCATCTCCAGCGTGCCCGCCAGGTTGTAATCCGACCACATCATTGCCGATTTACGGTCCAGGTGGCAGCGGCCGAACAGGTGCGCCTCCTCAGCCCGGTAGATAATGTGTCCATACGAGAAGTACGAGCTCTCTTTTTGCCAACGCACGGGCTTGAGCAAGTCGCGATTGAGGCTGACAGGTACTTGAAAGGTTTCAGATTGATTGAGTAGGAACGGTATCACCCACGAGTCCCCCCAATCGGTGATGATCAGATCTGGGTCATAAGTCGTGAGAATATTATTAAAAGCGCGTAGCCATAACCCCTCATCGTCAAAAACTAATTTCTCATGAAAACGATCTGTTTGAATAATCAAGCAACTCACCTTGGCGCGAGTGGGGTCCACATCCGGCGACACCTGCATCTGGCGCAGGGGGGGCATCTCCGGCAAAACGTCCCAGCGCGAGTTCAGCGGCTTGATGCTCTGGATCACGTTGCCTTCATCGGCTTCGATCTCGCACAGCGCCATAGGAAACACCCCGAAACGTGCCATGTAGCGTGCCTGTATGGTCACGTCGCTGTCGTACCAGGTCAGGGTGGGGTAGTCCTTCTCGACCTCCCGAAACACCCTTTGTTGACTGGCCGGGCTGTCTGCGGCAATCGCCAGCACATCCACCGGGTCAGCCACGAAGACGTCCTGCTTTTGGATGCGGTAAAGCGAGGTAACGCCTTCGTGGCCTTTGAGCTGCTTCCACAAGCGGCGGAGTTCGCTGTGGCCCCCCCAAGCATAAAACGTGACCGGAAAGGGCTGGGAGAAGCACACCCGCCGGTCATCAGTTTCCGAAATAAACCACAGGCTGATCCCATTTTGCTGGTTCAGATACAGATCCAGCAGCCAACCTCTAAAAGGGATGCTCATGGTGCCTCTTCAAACGATGCGTAGGAGAGCATTGTGGCCGGTTCGTTGTGTTGGTCAAGCGAGATCTCGCTGTGGTTGGTGTGCAGTTCCACTGGTTCGGAGGTGGTTGCCGAGATGGTCATGTTCAGCAGCTCCAAAAAATGGGTCTGTTTGCCCGAGTCCAACTGCGTTTCAGGGTCGACCTCTCCTCGAACGGCTTGCAGCTGCCTTTGGGTGGCTTTAAGCTGCTTGTAGACCTCGATTAGAATGGCGATCAGGTACATGTCCAGCGGATAGAGGTTGGAGGCGTAAGAGGCTTCTGCCAGGTGCAGGCGCGAAAGCACCAACAATTCATCCAGCAGCACCTGGTCCTCCCGGCGCAGCGCGCGTTCAAAGCGTTTGAGCGCGGATTCTTCTTCGTGCCAGGTTTGTGTGATCGAAGCGACGGTGCGTCCCATGGCGGCTCCTTTATCCGAACAATGCCAGCTGCAGTCCGTGCCCTGTGGGCAGCGGCAGGGGTTCTTCCCACACCCGGTCAACATTCCTGGCCAGTTGCTCCAGCAGAACCTGGCGGGTGTTGGCGATCGGTGGCAGCGGTCGCCCGCTGATCACCACCGGCGCGCTCAGGCTGAGCTGATGCAGGCAGGAAATCGAGCGTGTCAACATCCTTTGCGCGTCCTCCAGCGCCACATCTTCATCCAAAAAGGTCGCCAACAGGTCCAGCACGATCAGCGGTTCCTGCGGTGCGTTCACCGCCACCGACTCCAGCATCGCCAGCACCTGGATGCAGGTAAAGGCGCGTGAAAGCCGAATGTGGTTCAGCACGCCCACCGGGTCGTTGGTGTATGGGCGGATCAGTTTCGCCACCGCGTACATATTGGAGCGATTGCCGCAATCCAGGATCGTCAGGCGTCCTTTCAGCCCCAGCGTGGCGATTAGCTGCAGCATTTTATCCGTTACCGCGTGCTGCCCGAGCATCAGGTACAGTTTCGCGGGCATCGGTCCGCTAAGTGGCATAAGAGAGAATGCGTTGTCCATGCTCTAATTATATAGAATATCTGTTCTATGTCAAGATAATTAGAACAATCATTCTATATTTGTATGTGGTTATGGTGTAAAGCAGTGGAGTGGGGGTGAGCATCGCGAAGTATCTAGCATTTGGCCTTCCCGAGGGGGAACGGCCGCGAAGCGGTGGATGAGGGTGTTTTACTATCAGCTATGAGCTATGAGCTATCAACTATTTTTATCCCGTCACTGCGAGCCTGAGACTGCATGCGTCCCCTTGTTCTTTGTGTCATCCAGAGCCTCTTTTGCGAAGGATCTTGCTCTTTTGTCCGGTAACGGCCGAAGGAGCACGTCCAAAAATCCCCCGCAGTGGGGACGCAGTGGGGACACGTTCTTGCGGCCAAAGACGGTGTTTTACTATCAGCTTTCAACTTTGAGCTCTTTCGGTATAATTGCCCAAAAATTGACATAGGTGATGACCTTGAGCGTAAAAACAATTGAAAGTGGCACAACTATTCGGACCAGGCTGAGCAAGTCCATTGTCTTGGCCATGCGCAAACTGATGCGCCAAACCCAGCCCGACGCGCTGAGTCGTGATCTGGCAGCCTTCATCGTGCTGGCGCTGGGGCAGATCATCGAATCGGTCGACCAGAGCGTGGTCGCCTGGGAGAAGCGTGACTACTGGCTCAAAGCCGACCAGTTCCGTCGGGAGTGGGCTTGGGCTGAAAGATCCCGGGAGGTTTTGACCAGCGCTGTTTTAGCGCAGGATTGGTCCAAGATCATCCCGGAGGTGGCAGGCTTAGCCCAGCCGCTCAGCAAGGTCCAGGTCAGCGAAAACCATCGCCTTGGCGAGCCTTGGCACGGTGCTTGGAAAGTATTCGCAGAAAAATCACAGTAAAACACATAATTGAATTTGGAAGATGGGGCAGGGAGGCCTTGTCAAAAATTGACTTTTAGGTTATGATAAGTAACATTATCGTAACCATTGTACTGTTTGCGCGTAGCTTGAAATTGTTGAAATTATCGAGGTGACTCATGGCCGAAACAAACACAACCCAGGAAGTGATCAGCGCTTACCTGTCTTCTGTCGCCTTGTCGCGTTCGGCCAATACCACCCGTACCTATCGCAATGCCATGTCCAGCTTTTCTGAAGTGCTTAAGTCACACAAACTCAACCCGGATACGGCGCTCATCACCGAGCTGGGTGAGGAACCGGTTGTCTGGATGGCGACGGCGCTCAAACCTTTGGCCCCATCCACCGAGCAATGCTACCTCACCGCCATGGTCGGGTTTTATGAGTATGTCGCTGGCGAAAACTTAGCGCCGATCAACCTGCCGCGCGTCCGTCTCCTGATCAAACAGCGTTCTCGCCGCCCTGGCATTCGCCTGCCGCAGTTCCCCAAGGCCGACATTGAAACAGTCCTCACCTACGCGCAACAGCTTAACCTGGCTGGATACGAAAATGAGATCGAGCATCTGATCAACCTGCGCGACAGAGCTTTCCTGCTCACCCTGGCCGACACCGGATTGCGCGTCCACGAAGCCTGCAAGTTGCGCCGTGGCGACATCGACTGGCTCGAGAGCCGCGCTGTGATTATCGGAAAGGGCAATAAAGAGGCGGTTTTGCGTTTCTCCAGCCGCAGTATCGAGGCGATCAAGGCCTATTTGCAGTTGCGTGCCTCGATCGATGGCGTGGGCGGAAAAGCGCTTGGCTCACTTCCCGTTTTTGCCAGGCACGATAAGGCTGCGGGTAATAAGACCATGCCTATTTCGACCACCACTGGCCGGCAGATTGTCATCGATCGCGTGCGTGAGTCGGTGGGCGCGGATGCCGTGGGTACGATTACGCCGCACTCCTTCCGGCATTATTTTGTGACGACTATCCTGCTGACCTCCGGCAACCTCAAGTTGGCGCAGGAGCTCGCAAGGCACACGAATATCGCCGTGACCCAACGCTATACCCACCTCAGCGACGACGAATTGGATAAAAAGTACCTGGATATCTTCGGTTGACCTTCCTTGGTGGTATCATAATCCCGCCTTTTACATCAGACACCACCTGAGGAGTTTATGACCGATCACCGCATCCGCTCTCACCCCATTCTGCAAGATCTCCCTGAACCTTCCGTCAATTTTTTTTGGAAAAAACATTCCTACTTAGCCCGACCAGGTGAAATGATCTCATCAGCGCTGATTGCGCAAGGTTTCACCATTTTTGGTCACCATTCCAAAGATGGCTCGCCCCAGGGCATCTTTTGCGCCAACGGTCAATGCTCCCAATGTATGGTGATCGCGGATGGCATTCCTGTCAAGGCTTGCATGACGGCCGTCCAAGCGGGCATGAGGATTGAGCCCAAGGATGCGGACCCGGTGCTGCCCGAGGTGGATCTTGTGGGCGTGCTCTCCCCCTCACCCATCCCGGTCGTGGATGTTGAGGTGTTGATCATCGGTGCTGGACCAGCAGGGCTTTCTTCGGCGACGGAATTGGGCGAATTGGGTGTCAAAGTGCTTATGATTGACGACAAGAACGAACTGGGCGGCAAGTTGGTGCTGCAGACCCACCGTTTCTTTGGTTCCAGCGAAGCCGTTTATGCCGGCACACGCGGTATTGATATCGCCAAAAAGCTTGCCGAGAAGGTGCATTCCCTCCCCACCGTCGAAATTTGGACGAATTCAACCGCGGTTGGCATTTTTGAAGAGAAAACCGTCGGCGTTTTCAAGGATAACCACACTTATTGTCTGGTGAAACCACATATTTTGCTGGTGGCCACAGGAGCACGCGAGAAATCTCTGGCCTTCCACGGAAATACCCTGCCCGGTATTTATGGCGCGGGTGCCTTCCAAACCCTGGTGAACCGTGACTTGGTCGAGCCCTGTAAGAACTTATTCATCATTGGTGGCGGCAACGTCGGTTTGATTGCTGGTTACCATGCTATTCAAGCCGGCATTCACGTGGCTGGATTGGTAGAAGCGGCTCCCAGTTGTGGCGGTTACAAGGTCCACCTGGACAAATTGGTGCGCAGCGGCGTGCCTGTCTACACCTCCCACACGGTGCTTGAAGCTCTGGGAGACAAAGCGGTTGAGAAAGTTGTCGTCGCCGAAGTCGATTCCCGCTTCAAACCCATTAAGGGTACTGAGCAGGTTTTTGAATGTGACACGGTGCTGATCGCGGTTGGGCTCGACCCGGTCAGTGAATTCATCGATAAGGCCATCGAAGTCGGCTTACCCGTTTTCTCAGCTGGCGATGCCCACGAGATCGCGGAAGCCTCAGCGGCAATCTTCTCGGGCAAAATCGTCGGCAACGAGATCGCCCAGGCTTTGGGTCGCTTTACCAACGATACCCCCAAAGAATGGATCGCTTTCGAAGAAGTCCTCAAGTCCAAACCCGGCCGCATCCATGAGTCTGAACTACCGGAGAATTACAGCGGCGTTTACCCTGTTCTCCATTGCAGCCAGGAAATTCCCTGTGATCCCTGTTCGGGTGTGTGTCCCAAGCACTTGATTATGGTTGATAAGGATGATATCCGCGCGGTGCCCGAGTTTATCGCTGGCGAAGGTCAAAAATGCATCGCCTGCGCCCGCTGTGTGGCGGTTTGCCCAGGTCTGGCGATCACTTTGGTCGATTTCCGCAAGCAAAATGGTTTTGGATTGGTGTCTTTACCCTACGAACAGGATCCATCTAAATTGCAGGTTGGGCAAATGATCGGCGTGACCACCACAACGGGTGAGAAGTTGGGTCAGCTGCCCATCCAAAAAATTGGCAAAGTGCCTGGATACAAGGGTACAACGATTGTGACCGTTGAAGCGCCGCAGGAAATGGCAGGGCTGATCGCTGGCTTGACGGTGATTGAACAGCCGGATCGGCTCGCCTTTGAGCAGGTTGAAGATTTTCCTGAATTGCTGGCGGATGATGCCTACATTTGTCGTTGCGAACGCGTCACTGCTGGTGAGATTCGGGCATTGATCAGAGCCGGTATCAAAGATATCAACCAGATCAAAGCGGTCACCAAAGCCAGCATGGGGGCTTGCAGAGGAAAAACTTGTCTGAATATGATCAAAGGTATGTATCTAACCGAGGGCATCCCTCTTTCAGAGGTGACTGAAACGCCCATCCGCCCGGTTTTTGTTGAAATTCCAATTGGTGTCTTGGCTAACATCCACAACAGGTCCGAAGGCGGTGTCGCATGACCAATACCTACGATGTCATCATTGCCGGCGCTGGTTCCGTCGGCACCCCCACTGCCTTCTCACTCGCCAAAGCAGGCTTGAAGGTCTTGGTCCTCGATCCATTCGCCAGCACCGGTCAGGGATCGAACAAACACGCCATCGGTGGCGTTCGCGCCACCCATTCCGATCCTGCCAAGATACTGCTATGCGCAAAGAGCATTAATATCTTGGGTTCATGGCAGGATTCCTACGGCGATGACATCGAATGGAAAGCCGGCGGTTACTCCTTCGTCGCTTACGATCATGCCATCGAAAAGACTTTGAAGGACTTGCTCGCCCTCCAAAAGTCGTTAGGCTTAAACATTGACTGGCGTGACACGCAAGGCATCGTCGAACTGGTTCCGGATATCAATACCGAGAGCCTTCTGGGTGGCACTTACTCCCCCGAAGATGGTTCTGCCTCCCCCATGAAGACCAATTTTGCTTTCTATTCCCATGCAGTCCGTTTTGGTGCGGATTTTCACTTCCACGAAAAGGTCACTGCTGTCCACACCCAGGGTGGCAGAATCGCTCACGTTGACACCAACAAAGGCAGCTATTCAGTACCCGTTTTTATCAATGCGGCAGGCTCTTGGTCTGCGGCAGTCTCGGACCTCTTGGGCGTCTCCATTCCGGTCAAGCCGGACGCTCACGAAGCAGGCATCACTGAAGCGATTTCCCCGATGATCGGTCCCATGATTGTGGACATCCGTGAACGGCCGGGTTCGAGCAATTTCTATTTTTATCAACACCCCACTGGCAAGATCATCTTTTGTGTCACTCCCAACCCGCAAATTTGGGGGCAGTTTGATAAGGACACCAGCGAATTTCTACCCATGGGTTGCAGGCGGCTGATCGAGGTCGTGCCCAAGCTGGCCAATGCACGCATTCGCCGTACCTGGCGCGGCACCTACCCGATGACCCCGGATGGCTCGCCCCTCCTCGGCAAGGTGGATGGTGTGGATGGGTACATCCTCGCCACCGGTATGTGCGGTCAGGGCTTCATGCTCGGACCTGGTCTGGCGGAGTTAATGACTCATTTGGTGACTGGTACTCTGAGCGACCAGGAAACGCAGTCTTTGCATGCCCTGCGTTTTGATCGCGCCTTTACATCCAAGGAAAAGCTGAAATAAGTTTCTTGAAATCTGTCTTACAATTAATGGTGATATGGATCTGGATCAATTAATCAGCAAATTACCGGCATCCTATAGCCCTGAAGACCGCGGATTGGTCGTACAAGCCGCACGCCTGGCTGAAAAAGCGCATACTGGACAAACCAGGGCCAATGGACAACCCTACTTTTCTCACTGTCTATCAGTAGCGATGATCCTCGCCGAGATCCAATCTGCCCCCACTTTGGTCATCGCTGGATTGCTACATGACGTCGTCATTGATGGTAACGTCACCATCGAAATAATTCGCATCCAGTTCGGCGAAACCGTCGCTGCGTTCGTCGAAGACCTCACCCGTATCACTGGTCTTCCGAAGCTCAACCGTGCTGACCAGCACGAAGACGAACGCAAACCCTTACCCCCCAGCGTTGAAGATGTTTCCGATAGCCGCAGGGCTGACGCTGTTGTTGAAACCTTGCGCAAGATGCTCCTCGCCATTGGCGATGACGTTCGGGTAGTCATTATTAAGTTGGCCGACCGCTTGCATAACATGCGCACCTTGGGATCCCTGCCACTCGACCGGCAAAAGAAAATCGCCCAGGAAACTTTGGATATCTTCGCCCCCTTGGCCAACCGCCTGGGCATTTGGCAGATGAAATGGGAACTTGAAGACCTCGGCTTTCAATATACAATGCCAGACAAATACAAAGAAATTTCTGATCAGGTTGCCCTACGTCGCAGTAAAAGGCAGGACGAGGTCAAGAATATTGTTACGCAACTGGAAAAGATTATAAAAGCCGCCGAGGTCAAAGCGACGGTCAACGGCCGACCGAAGCATATCTATTCGATTTACCGAAAAATGGAACGCAAAGGTCAGAATTTCGACGCCATCCGTGATCTGCGGGCTGTGCGCGTCATTGTAAACGACGTTGAATCCTGCTACAAAGTGCTTGGCTTGATCCACATGCGCTACAAGCCCATCCCCGGTGAATTTGACGACTACATCGCTGCCAAAAAGCCAAATAACTACCAGTCGCTGCATACTTCGGTCATTTATACCGATGGGAAGCCTCTCGAAATTCAGATCCGCACCTGGGAAATGCACCAGAATGCTGAATATGGTGTCGCCGCCCACTGGCGCTATAAAGAGCAAGACGCTAAGATGAGCAGTGAATACGAGCAAAAATTGACCACTATGCGCGGTCTGCTGGCTTGGAATCAAGATGTTGAGGATAGTCAAGAAATTCTTGATAGCATGCGCTCGGACCTCTTCAAGGACCGGGTCTACATCATGACCCCCAAAGGGGATGTCATCGAGCTTCCCAAGGATGCAACCCCCATCGACTTTGCTTACGCAGTTCACACTGATATTGGCCACAGATGCCGTGGTGCCAAGGTCAACGGGAAGTTGGTCACCCTCGATCATGCCCTGCACACGGGCGATCAGGTCGAGATCCTCACTACCAACAGAGGCGGTCCCAGTCGGGATTGGTTGAACCCCAATCTTGGTATGATCAAGTCCACCAAATCGCGCTCAAAAATTCGCCAGTGGTTCAAACAGCAAGACCGGGAACAAAACCTGATTAATGGCAAGGAAGCGCTTGAGCGAGAGTTTAAGCGGCTGGGCGTGACCCAGTATGATCTCAACGACTTTGTCTCTGTGTTCAACGTGCGATCCGTCGAAGATCTCTATGTAGGCATCGGTAGTGGCGATATTCCGATTGGTCGGCTCGTAAATCGCGTTTCAGAAATTCAAAAAGAAGCCCTGGCTGAAGAAATTCCTTTGGTAACCTCTACACCAAGTGTCACTCATCCCGGAAGTTCTGTCATGGTAATGGGCTTGTCGGGTTTGGCAACAAACATTGCTCGTTGTTGTAACCCGATGATCGGTGATGAGATCGTAGGCTACATCACACGTGGCCGCGGCGCTACCATCCACCGCAGCGACTGCCCCAACATCATGCGGGTCAAAGATAAAGAACGCCTGATCAACGTCACCTGGGGAAAAACGGAACGCACCTTCCCTGTACCGATCCAGATCAATGCCTACAACCGTCAAGGTTTGATGTCGGACATTTCCACTGTGATCTCAGGTGAACCGGTCCGATTGGTTGATCTGTCGATGACCACGCGTCAACACATGGTGACGATCAACCTGGTTGTAGAAGTTGAAGGCATCAATCAACTTAGTCGCTTATTGGCGAGGTTGGAAAATCTTAATAACGTTATCGAAGCTATTCGAACCAAGCCTGGATAGTACAGTTCTGTCATAGTATAACTTTTGCTTGACTGTTGCTTGACTTTACGATTGACCAAGTGTAAGGTAAAATGCCATCCGAATTCACTTGCCTAATAAGGAGATTTTATGCCAAAAATCCGCTGCCATTATCTTGATTGTCTATTTCTTGACGAACGCTATTGCAGCGCAGCAGCGATTGAAGTCAACCCGGATGCTGGTTGTCTGACCTATACTCCCAACGAGGAGGCACAACCCGCTGGTTGGGATGATGATGTCGAGTTAGACGATTGGGATGAGATGGAAAGTGATGAAGAAACGGAAGACATTTGGGCTTCCGATGACGATGATCCTGATGCCGAAGAGGACGAAGCAGACGAATATTAATCTTTTCTGAAGCACAGAAAATTAACAATTGATCGGAGTTCGCATGAATGAGCTAAAACCAATGGTGGCATTGAACGTTTACTTGACACCCGAGTTTCGACGGCAAATCCTTTCAGAAGTGTTAGAACGAAAAGAGGCTCTGAACCCCGAGACCCGAAAAGAATTATTTTCAATTCTTAAGGATAAACTGAAAGTAGCCGGGTTCCGAAGCTATATAAATGCTCCAAAAGGCTTGACTATCAGGGCGATGGAAAGTTTGTTCGAAAAAGATTCCAACTTTATTTCCGTGGTTCTTACGTCCTGGGCTGAAATGAACCTATCGAAAACCAATCAGTTAGATTCTCTGCTTGAATCATCAGGATTCAAACTGAGAGCGACTGATGATGTCTACACTGACCCTGAAAACAGTTTTTTGATTGGTTGGCCAGCCAATGTAACCTATGATACGCTTTTCGCAAAAGCGAAAGAACAAGTCAAAGCGACACAACTTAGCTCGGATGAACTTGCTTTAATGACTATCTGGAAGACAGGTACTTTGCCTGGCGAGTTCGATTCTGAAACCAATTAAAGGATTTATCATGGAAACTAAAAATATTGGCACGACCACAATTGCACCGGAAGTAATCAGGACAATAGCCAAATTGACCACACTGGCAACACCTGGCGTGTCACGCATGGCTGCAATCCATTTTCCTCACACCACGAACCCAACTGATTCTGAGTCAGAGGGAGTTAAAGCCATTGTGAAGGATAACTTGCTTTACATTGACCTTTATCTTATTACCAGCTCAGAGGTCAATGTACGGGTTGTCTCTGAATCAATACAACAGCGTGTTTTGCGTGCGATCTCTGAGCTGACTGGCATGGAAGTTGCTCATATTAATGTACATATAGCAGATATTGACATTGAGGTTTAACTTTCTATGAAATCCAGAACCCTGGCCAGAGTTGTAGCATTACAGACTCTTTACGAACTTGATATGACCGATCACCCGCTTGGTAGCACCCTTGAAAATCGCGCAAAAGAAAATGCACTTGAGGAGAACCAATACGAATTTGCTTTAGCACTTGTAAATGGGGTTAGGAATAACAGTGACAAGCTTGATCAATTGATCACAGCGCACGCGCCAGAATGGCCGCTGGATCAGGTCGCGGTAGTGGATCGTAATATATTGAGAATGGCGCTTTGGGAGTTAGGGGTGTACAAGAAAACACCTCTCAAAGTTGGCATCAACGAAGCGGTAGAGTTAGCCAAAACATTTGGCACTGAAAGTTCGCCTCGATTTGTCAACGGAGTCCTCGGAAGTCTCGCGGAAATCCTAGACAAAGTTGCGGTGAAATTGAAATGAGTAGAAGAAACTTCAAATACCCACGGACAGGATTTTTCGTTACGATCATTAATCTGTCTATGGTTTTTGGCTTATTGACAGGTTGTGCGGTCAAAATTCAACCAGTTGAGTCACCTCTTCAACCCCCGGCGCTAACTCCTCCGGCTAATCCAGAACTGATGACCTTTGTTCCAGTCAAATTCAACGCACAACTGTCTCACTTTCAAGGCGCAAACCTAGCCCTTTCGGTAGATATTCTTGATGATGTCACGGGTCTTGACAGTATCGCTCTTCGATACCCAATGCAAGCCGTCGATGAATTTAATTTCACGACGACTATTGATCTACCAACCTATGGAGAAACCAAATATCGTTATGTTCTGACGAGTTCTGGAAACGAACCAGAAACTGATGGCACCAATCAAATTATTTCTTTTCGTAATGTCTACATAACACCGGACACTTCTGTCAATGATTTGATCTTAGGATGGAAATCTTCCTCTTATAACGGTGAATTTGGCCGGGTAGAAGGCTCAGTGACTGACCAGGTGAGTGGTAGTACTGTTTCGGATGTAATGATTGCAATCGCTGGGAAAATTGCCTACAGCGATAAAACGGGGCGTTTCCATCTTGCCAATGTTCCAGTGGGAGTGCATCGTTTAACTGTAACTTCGATTGACGGCACGTATCAGGTATTTCAGCAAGAAGTCAATGTTGTCGGTGGACTCTCCACCCCAGCCATTGTCAAACTCACCGCTTTACCAGAAGTCAAAATTACGTTTGTAGTTAGCCCGCCTGACGATGCTGTAGGTGCGCCTATACGTATGGCAGGCAATTTTTATCAATTTGGTCACATTTACCCTTACAGTTCAGAGGGCAATTCGACAACAGCTATCCGTATGCCAGTCATGGATAAGATGCCGGACGGTCGGTACACATTGCAGGTAAAGTTACATGCCGGCAGTGAGCTGCGTTACAAGTACACTATGGGTGATGGTTACATCAATGCCGAGCGAGACGCCGAAGGTAATAGATTAACTCGCCGCCTGATTGTTCCTTCACGAGACATTGAAATTGAGGATCAGATATTAAGTTGGCGCAAAGATAACCTCGAACCAGCTTCTATTACGATTCGGGTTAACGACGCCATCGCTTTGCATGATTGGATTTCTTTGCAGTTAAAAGGAGACAATTGGCTTGCACCAATTCCCATGTGGCCGATTGGCGACAACCAATGGATGTATTTACTTTATGAAGACCCCGCGTCATCTTATAGTTACCAGGTTTGTCGCAATGATCTGTGCAATGTTGCTTTTGACGTACAGAGCCACAATTCACCTGTACAGGTGGATTTTAGTGTTCCGGAAAACAATTTTTTGGAAGTCAATCAATGGAATTTGTGGGATACAGCTCAAGCCAGCACTCTGCCAGCAACCGGCGCAGTCGCTCCTGATGGAAAGAACCTGAGGGGGGTCGAGTTTGCGCCGGATTATCAGGCTGGGCACTTAAAACGGCAGATTGATGTTTTGCCTGATTTGGTTAATTTGGGCATCAACTGGCTGGTATTAACTCCTACCTGGGAAGTTCAGTTGGTTAACGGGCTACCTTACTTTAGCATCAATGCACAATCATCTGTATCACTTGCGGATTTGAGCTCAGTAATAGCGGCGGCACAAGCTCAGGGAATGCAAGTAGGACTTTACCCACAGTTGATTTTTGAACCCAATATCAGTGATTGGTGGCAGAGCACTATTCGTGATCAGCTCTGGTGGCAGCAGTGGTACTACGAATATGATCGTTTTGCAATGAATTTTGCTATCTTTGCTCAAGAAACAGGCATTGACCAGTTAATCCTCGGGGGTGCTGGCGTATCACCCAGTTTTCCTGACGAGCTAATTACCAACGAACGTAGCATGGGCACCCCAAAAAGTTCAGAAGAAGTATGGTCTGAATTGGTCAAAAAACTAAAGAGTTCTTACAAAGGAAGCTTGCTATGGACCATCCCTGTGAGGGGAGGTAATTTGCCGACCTACCCGTTCCTGGATCAGATGGATGGTTTCTATCTTGAGGTTGACTCGAACAGTGAAGAGAATGCTACTTATTCCATGGAAACAATTTCAAAGTACATGGATTCGGTGATTGTCTCATTCCAGGTCAAATATAGTAAACCTTTCTATCTGGGTTTGAATAGTCCTTCGATGCTATCGTTTCGATCCGATCAGGATCTTTACGACAGGGTTGTCAGTCCGTTCTCGCCGGAGTATGGGCCTGATAATGTTACGATGGAATCGCAGGCTTACTTCTACGACACATATGTTACGGTCTGGAAAGAACGACCCTGGATATTTGGCATCTCTTCAAGGGGATTTTTCCCTGTTGTAGAACTTACCGACTTTTCTTCATCGATCTACGGAAAACCAGCCTTCCAGAGCTTTTTGAATTGAATATCTACCAGAAAGATGAGAATATAAAAATGAGACATTTGGAACATGATGTGAGAACCGCTTTGAAAAAAGTTGGGTTGGAGAAGGTTTGTGAAGTCTCCTACAATCTAAGCCCAGCTGCCCTCATTGCAGAAGCAATCAAGAATGACGAAGGTGATTTCTCATCTTCAGGAGCTTTGGTGGTTAATACAGCCCCATTCACAGGCAGGTCTCCAAATGATAAGTATATGGTCGCTAACGCAGATCCAGATGTTTGGTTTGCCAAAGGCACTGAAGAAATTAGCCGTGAAAGATACCTTAGGCTAAAAGAAAAGGTGTTAACTTATTTGATAGACAAGAAGATTTATGTGCGCGACATGCGGGCAGGTGCAGACACAGGCACGACCAAGAAAATCCGCGTAGTCACTGAATTCGCCTGGCAGAACCTCTTGGCTTCGAGTCTGTTTATTAAACCAAATGAAACAGTTCCTTATGAAGACCCTGATTTTACTGTGATTGCTGCGACTGGTTTTGAAGCTGATCCGCAGGTGGATGGCACCAGGTCGCCTGCATTTATTATCCTGGATTTTGTTGACAAGTTGGTATTGATAGGCAATACGCATTACGCCGGCGAAATTAAAAAATCTGTTTTTACTTATATGAACTATGTACTTCCGAAGCAAGACATACTCTCCTTACATTGTTCAGCTAACAAAGGCACAGCAGGAGATGTGGCGTTGTTTTTTGGTCTGAGTGGAACCGGGAAAACCACCCTTTCATCTGATCCTGAGCGCGCTTTAATCGGCGATGACGAACACGGTTGGAGTGACCACGGTATCTTCAACTTCGAAGGCGGGTGTTACGCCAAGACAATTCGCATTAACCCTGACTTTGAACCGCTTGTTTGGTCTGCGATTCATCAATTTGGCTGCCTGATTGAAAATGTCCCATTGGGGGAAGAAAACATTCCTGATTTCGACTCCAGTGAGATCACCGAAAACACTCGGGCGGCTTATCCTCTGGCTTTCATCCCAAATTTTGACCCAAGCGGCACAGGGGGTCACCCAAGTCATATCTTTTTCCTGACTGCAGACGCTTTTGGCGTTATGCCTCCTTTAGCGCGCTTAACCAATGAACAAGCCATGTATTACTTCCTAAGCGGTTATACATCCAAACTCGCTGGTACTGAGCGAGGATTAGGAGAAAAACCAGAAGCTACATTCTCGACCTGCTTTGGAGCGCCTTTCTTACCATTGAAGCCATCCATTTACGCCAATTTACTCTCACGAAAATTGACAAAACACGGCACAAAAGTCTGGCTGCTGAACACCGGATGGTCCGGTGGTGGTTTTGGAGTGGGCAAGCGCATTTCTCTACCGTTGACGAGAGCTATGATCAGTGCTGTACTAAATAACCGGCTCAATGATGCTCCAACCCACCTTCACCCGATATTTAATGTCGCCATCCCAGACAACGTGCCTGGTGTACCTGAAAGTGTTTTGAACCCTGAGATGGTATGGAAAGATCAGCAAGCTTATGAAACGGAAGCCCAAGATCTTGCCAGACAATTCCATGATAATTTCAAGAAATACGCTAATTCAGTTGATGAAAATGTCAACAGATCAGGTCCTAACATAGCCTGAAAAGGAGAGATCCATGGAAAAGTTTGTCATTCGAGGGGGTGTTCCATTGCATGGAACAGTTACGCCGTCCGGTAACAAAAATGCAGCTTTACCGATCATGGCAGCTTGCTTGCTCACCGATGAGCCAGTGGTGTTGCATAACCTGCCAGACATCACGGATACACGCACTATGATCCAGTTGATCGAAAGCCTAGGGGTATCTGTGCGTCGGATTGGTGAAAGTTCATCCTACGAGTTTCATGCTGACAAGGTTTATCCTTCTGAGTTGGATCCAGACTTATGTCGTAAGATCAGGGCTTCGATACTGTTGGCGGGTCCCATGCTTGCAAGAGCTGGTACGATCACATTACCTCCGCCCGGGGGAGACGTGATTGGTCGCCGACGGGTTGACACGCATATCCTTGCTCTGACCAAACTTGGCGCTCAAATGAGAATGAATGACTCTTTCCATTTCACCGCTCCTCATCTCACTGGCGCCGACATCCTTCTGGACGAGGCCAGCGTTACCGCAACAGAAAACACTATTATGGCGGCGGTGAGGGCTAAGGGAGTGACGATCTTGCGAAACGCAGCTTCTGAACCTCATATTCAAGAACTTTGCCGCATGCTCAATCTGCTTGGAGCTGAAATAAAGAATATCGGGTCCAACACGCTTGAAATCCATGGCGTAGACAAATTGCATGGCGGCGAATTTACCATTGGACCTGACTACCTGGAGGTAATCTCATTCGTGGGTGCAGCGATAGTCACTAAGGGCGAGATTCGCATTAAAGATGCGGGTGTCGAGCACCTCGGCATGATCCAGCTTGTTTTCAAACGGCTTGGCGTCGACTTTGATTTTGTAGGCAATGATATTTTAGTGGGCGACAATCAACGCCTGGTGATCGAGCCTGATCTTGGCAATGCCATCCCTGAAATCAGTGTCATGCCATGGCCGGCCTTCCCCACTGATCTGATGAGCATTGCGATTGTTGTGGCAACGCAATCCAACGGCACGATCTTGTTTCATGATTGGATGTACCCAAGTCGCATGTTTTTCACTGACAAACTGGTTTCGATGGGCGCACAAATAGTTTTGTGCGACCCGCATCGGTGTATTGTTCAAGGCCCCACCAGGCTCAATGCGGAAAAATTAGATAGTCCTGACATCCGTGCTGGTATAGCCCTCGTTCTGGCAGCTTTGAGCGCGAATGGTTCTTCTACTATACGCAACATCACTCAAATTGAACGTGGATACGAACGGATTGATCTTAAATTACGGGACCTCGGGGCGGACATCATCCGAGCCGAAGGATAAGGAAAAAAAATAGCCCTGAAACCTCGGGGCTATTTTTATAACCTTTGACTGCAATTAATGATTGCTGTTAACAACATCTAAAAATTGATCAACAACATCCCTTAGCATTGGTTCGGGTAATGCACCGACCTGGCGGTGTACTATCTTCCCCGCGCTCAACATCAACATGGTCGGGATGCCCTGAACGCCATACTTTCCAGCCCATTCCGAGCTCTCATCTGTGTTGACCTTTGCAACAATCAATTTATCGGCATAATCTTTGGCAATTTTATCTAATATAGGGGCGACCATGCGGCACGGTCCACACCATGGCGCCCAAAAATCGACAATCACTGGTTTGGTCGATTCGAGGACTACTTTTTGAAATTCCGCATCTGTTACATGCACTGGTTGATCTATCATTTATTAGCTCCTTAAGTTTCTTTACTGAAGTATACATCACCAGCCATTTGGCTTTCCGAGAAGCTTATATAATTCCATAAACACTATGTTAAAATCCCAGTCTTTCCCAAAGATGTGGGCCGAGAATGATGATCCCGATAATGACGGAGACCATCGCTGTAATTAATACTGCTCCTGCTCCAACGTCTTTGCCTATTTTGGCCAGGGGATGTTTCTCTGGGCTGGCAAGATCAACGATGATTTCAAGGGCGGTGTTCAAGAATTCTGCCATCCAGACTAATGCGATAATCAAAAGAATGGCTGCCCATTCTAATTGACTCAACCCAAGCCAAACGGAAATTAGCAGAACGAAGCAGGTGATGCTGAAGTGCACCCATGCATTTTGTTGAGTTTTGATGACGTGGATTAATCCATCTTTTGCATGCCCAAAAGACGATTGACGGGTTTTTAGAAACTTCACTGTTTCAGTTTTAATAGTTTTCGCTCTGTCGGGCACACTTACCTCTTTCACTTCCGCAGTGAAACAAAATAAGATAAAATAGGCGAGGCGCGGGTGTTGCCAAGTGGTAAGGCATTAGCTTCCCAAGCTAACATTCGTGGGTTCGAATCCCATCACCCGCTTGAATATTTTTTTAAATCTCCCGTTCTAATGCGGGAGTTTGTTTTTAACTATTTAGTTCCAGTCTGTAGACACGATGGTTCTTGTAGAATTTCACTCCAAGATTTGCCAGGTCTTTGCGCATCTGCACTGCTGTCTCTGCCACCTGTGTCAGCTCACAATGCTTGAATTGAGGCTTTTGCCGCATGGAACTTGCCAAATGAACAAACAGGATGGCATCGCCCCCCAACCCCTGATATTCGGGCAATACACCAATCCCGTTGAAGGAAATCCAGTCGGTCTTATTAATCTCACGGAGTAAGCGAATAAGTTCGATCGGCCCCAGGTTGCCTTTATTCTTCTGCATAGCCTCAGAAAGGTCGGGAAACGGAAGAGTGAATCCAACCACTTCGTCGCCATGCATAATGACGCCAAAAAGTTCAGGGATTACGACCGTCAAGATCTGGTCAACAACGTATTTTACCTCCCGTTCGGTCAGCGGGAAGTATTCCCAGTTATCAACAAATGCGCTATTGTAGGCCTTTCCAATTCTTTGTGCCCATTGCTTTAATTCTGCTTTGTTTTTAAAGTTCTTTACTCTAAGAGTTCCTCGTTTTTCAACGATACCAGCGGCTTTCGTGATCTTTTCAGGAACAATAAAACTTTGCGGGGTTGTGTAACTTGAAACAAAATCAACTTCTTTGAAAAAGCCATAGTTTTCTACCAGTTCCTTGTAGTACAGGAAGTTGTAGTTCATCATATTCATCATCTGACGGTGTTCCTGGCCTTCGATCTGAATGCCATACCCGTCCAATGGGCCGTAACCTTTGGGGCCGATGATGCGGTTCAATCCATGCACCTTGCTCCACTTAACCACTGTGTCGAGGAGAGCGTTTGCTACTTCCTGATCGTTAATGGAATCGAAGAGATAGAATTCTGCGTCCTTTGTGTTGTGGTATTTGTTGAAAGAGCGATTCTCAAGTGCGGCTACCCGACCAACCACCTGTCCATCCTTGAGTGCCAGAAAGAAATCTGACACTGAGTGCTCGTAGAAAGGATGCTTCTCTTTGTTCATCATCATGTAAATGTCGGATTTGAAGGGAGGCACCCATTGTGGGCAGTCATTATAAAGTGAATAATGGAATTCGACGAATTGTTTCTTTTGTGCTTTTGTGACAACCGGGATAATTTCTATCATGGGGAAATCCTCTCAACAATTAGTAACTGTGCCATGATTATAATCTCTTTGGGTGAAGTCCAACCTCTTTTAATGGGCTCATTTGATGGGCTGCAGTCAACTGTTAGGAGGACAAAAAGATAGAGTTAACTGTGCTACGCATCCTGTCATTTTTACAATTGCCTTCGACGCTTTCTTTGGATCCTGTGATAGTAATAATTATCTAAAAAGAGACCAACCCGTTCGGATTGGCCTCTTTTTTAGTGATGAACCAGAGTATGTTTAGAACTTCATTCTCTTTTACCCATTAATTGAAAATTCCTGGCAGGAAAATGTTGAAGAGTGGTGCACCGACCAATACTGGCGCCGAAACAGACCTGACACTAAGAGATGGGTACTGAGTGGGATTTATGATTCCCGGATCAAGAGAGATGGAATTCGCACCATTTACCAACTGGTTTTGCGCCACTACGTTTATATCACCATATCCGACCGTGTTTTGTGCAATTACTCTATACGCCACATAAGGGGATTGGAAAGCCAATAGGGAAGTTGACCTCGCACCATGTGTGTTCTCAACGTCGAGAGGTGAAGAGATTGTTTGAAGATCGACCCAGGTAAAATTGTCCATGCTGCCTTGAACAACGAACTCGGTTTCTGTGATCGAGTTGTCATTCCAAGTGAGGGTAACGATCCGATTGATTTCATTACCACTCAATACGGCTGTCAATCCATCAGGTGCGATTGGCGGCATGGCCACCAGGTTCGGGCGCATCATGTCCATTTCCTCATGTGACAGGATATGGCAATGCAGCATGTACTCCCATCCAAAGTTGACCAGTCGGTTGACAATGGGAGCTGTAGGAATGCCATTTGAGTCTGTGGGATTGAACATTGAAGTATCACCGACTGGCATCATTGGGTTGAGCGGACGGATGCTATTCGGTATTTCCCAAGGCAATACTGGAATTATCGGTCGTATCGCGAAGTACGTATCTTCCAAAGGGCTTACACGCACCGTATCCTTCCAACCCAATTCGTTTGGATCGGGAGGTATGATGATGTTGTCCCATGTCACTCGGTTTAGGAGTTGGACATCATAGAGGTGGAAGTGGATGGGGTGAGAGTCCACACCATTATGAGTAAACTTCCAGATCTGCGTGCCATCCGTTCCGACAGATATTGGGGTTAGATTGGCTGTTGTTGGCAGGTTGGTACCATCAAATATCTCAGTGGCTGGGTTCACAAAGGGGTATAGAACCACGTTTTGAAGCACCGGATCAGCTGGAACGACTTCGACACCCAGATTGCCACTCATACGCCCAAATGGTTCAAAGTTAGTTGAGTTCATTTCGTCATGGATGGCTTTGGGTTGTATTTGAACGCCAATTTGGGGTCCGATAAGAGAATCAAATCTGAAGGTGTCATGGCCTTGTTCGGAAATTCGGGCAAACCCATCGCATTGAGCGCTTGGATTGGTTGGATTGTTACACCAGCCAGCCGTCGTAAAGTTAGTACCGTAAGCTGAGTTGTATGCAGCCTGTCCGACAATAATTGGGTTCTGACCCGATTCAAACACACCTGTGCCATCTGCCTTATGAAGGAATGCCGATTGTAATGCTCGAAGATTGTAAACCGGAGCCGGTGTGGCCGCATTAATTTTTACCTGCATGAGGGTCCGGGTATTGGGTCCGTATCCTGGCAGAATAACAGAAGCAGCATTGGGGCTCATGTCTGGAGCGCCGGTATAGTAATCGTAAGTGGCGATGCGGGCTGGGAAAGCAGCCGGGGCATCATTGTATAGGATCAAAGTCTGACCAGCATATTGCGAGAAGTCGACTACGACATCTCCACGTTCAGCGGGTCCCAATAAAAGAGAGTGCTGGTCGACATTTCCAACGTCGAACCGAGTAGGATCCGTGATCCAGGTGGTTGGTTGATTCGGTACCACAACTGGTGCCGGTAAGAAACCACCTTCAGTTCCAATCTGAATCCAACTGGGACCGGCCGGGCTCCATGTAGTATCCGGTGTTGGAAAGACTACTGGATCAAGCTGCGCAGCTGCAACTTCAGCAGGGTTTAGAGCTACTTCAGTGGCGCCCAAGGTGGCATCTGCTGTTCTTGGGTCACCGACATACCACTGTAAATTCCAAAAGCGGTCGTTGGCGGCATTCAGGATGCGGAAGCGATAGGATTTTGGCTCCAAGGTAAGTGTAGGATAGGCTGTGCCGTTGACAACTGGTGTGTCATTAAATTCTTCCATTCCCGCTGAGTTGTTGGGTGTGCCTGGAATGGTTGGAGGTTCACAGAATGGGTCCGTATCATATTGCCATGTTGCAGAATTATTCAGATCGCACGGCGTTGCCAAAAATGTGGTCCAGTCGTCAGCAGTGTGACGGATTCCATCAGGACCGTTGGGGTCCCTGTTGAAATAGGGATTGGAAACTGGAGGATAAGTCGGGTTAACTGGCGGCCAGAAGAACGGCCCATAGAACCAACGTCCGACAGTGCTCATTCCAGTCGGGTCGGCAGGATTTTCTGCAGGCATGTAGACGTGCTCATACCACAGGTCTCCTTCCTTACCCCAGCGACTGTAATCCCAGGTGGGATCTTGTTCGGCTAATTGAGTGGAGCTTGGTACGAAGGTTTTGTCCTGGATAATCAATGGGATTTCGTCTGCTCCGCTTGGAATCAAACCAGTATTAATGAGGTTTTGTTCTGTTTGGTCGCGAATGATGTAACCAGCTGCCTCTCCAGCATAGACATTCAAGCGGGTAATACCCCAGGAATGGTCGTGATAGAACATGAACCGTGAACTTTGCTGGTTTGTGTAGTAGAAGGTCATACAGCCGTCGTTCGCAGCACTACAATCCGGAACGCTCTCCGGACGTTCAAGCCCAACCATATCTGGAACCTGCCTGACTGCAACACCTTCTGGCCATCCCGTTGTCTCATCCGCTGGAGTAATCCACTGGTGAGGTGTGCCATCTGAGATCCAAGGACTGATGCCACCGTGCAAGTGAATAGTTGCACGATTTTCCGCAAAGCACATCATGCGGTCCGTCATGCTTCTGTCAGCTTCACCACACATGGGATTACGAACTTCATCCAGAACTGAGCCCTGATCCATCGTAGGCGTCATATCCATTGGACCCATACCTGAGCCCATAAAAGTTGTGTCTACTGGCAGGAACAAATCCCCAGCGACACCTGTTGGCAAAAGGTTATAAAACACGATTCTGACTGGTCGATCTTTATTAGCCTGGATGACAGGGCCCAAGTAGTGAGGATCGTCCACAGCAATAGCTTGTGATCCATCTGGCATAAACGCAGGAACTGACGATCCATCAAGAAGCTGATTCTGAAGCAGAACGCCCTTACTCCAGGAGATATTTGCTGAGGTCTGCAATTGAACATATTCGCGAACTAAGGTTCCACTGGCTGGCAGTGATGAGTTCATTTGTTCACGGTGTTGAACCAACGCAATAACGTAATAGTCAGCACCTGGGAAGGTCTCGGTGTCGGGAACACCGAGGGGTATGTATTGGCCGAGCCCGTTAGCTACACAACTTCCAGCAACAGAGGGGTCGCAAAGCATTGGCAACGAATCCTGGAATTTTTTGATGCCCCCAGCAGTCACGTATCCAGTGCCGGGTGTGACCAGGTTAATGGCAGTCACAGCGCCGACATCCAGTACGGCTGTAGCGGTCGCTCCTGAGCCTATTCCAGTAGGGGAACTCTCTGAAATCGTCACTGTGGGTTGCGCTGTATATCCCGCACCAAAAGTGTCCAATCCGATGCTGTCAACTTTTATAGTTGCCGCCGCTGTTGCGTTTGCAATAGCGTTTATGGTTTTTGGTAAAGCGTCGGTTGAGCTTTGAATATTGGTACCCGCATCAGGAGAAAGCAATTCTTGCTGACGGATAAGTTGCCCAGCATTGAACTGTTGTCGATTAAGCGGGTTAAATTGAGTACCATCTCGGATTAGTACGTTCGGTGCCTTCGAATAACCAGAGCCAGGATTGACAATGTTGATCCCAGTGATCGCGCCGCTGGCATCCATTGTTACAGTTCCAGTGGCTTTTACACCGCCTGGTCCATCTGGCATGTCAAAATCTACCGTTGGTAGAGTATAGCCGAGCCCAGAAGCAGTAATCGTTATACTATCAATACTGCCGTAAGCTGTCGCTGTGGCGGTAGAAGTAGGAGCACCGCCACCGCTAATTACGACGATCGGGGCGGTATATTGAGAGCCTGTAGCAGTCATGTTAACAGCAACCACAGAACTGCTTTCCGTCACAACTGCTGTTGCAGATGCTCCGGTACCGTTTGCACTGGCGAGATTTACCTCGGCAGAGGTGTAGCCACTACCTGGACTTGTAATCGTGATGCCTGTGATTGCGCCGTTGGCGCCAACTGAAGCAACCGCAGACGCACCAGTTCCATCCCCAACAATTTCCACAGCCACATCGGGAAGAGTTAGTGGACTGAGAGCCCAGTTGGGGTAAGGACCATAATAGTGTGGAACCTTGCTTTCGTCTACCGGGGATGAAGGTAGAGCGTTTACTTTCGCATCTACCGTTAAACTATTCCCTACAGAAAACAGGGAAATGATCAATACAATAAGTATCACGGAATTGAGTACTTTACGCAGAAACATCAAGATCCTCCTTGGTATGCTACAACAATCGTTGGTCTGTTCTCATTTTATAGACAACATGGTGGGAAGATGTTTGAGTTTGTTAGAGTTTGTTGAAATAAATTGTTAAGTTCGACAAATTTCATTTTTCGATCTTCAGATTCAAAGTTTTGTTGTGCAAAGTGCTCTCATCCGTTAGTTCATAAGAAGGTAAACATTGCCAACTATCGTCAATAAACCCCAAACTATTACAGTAAATTAGTTTGTAGAATTAAAAAAGGAGGAGTGAGTGTTGAGAGAGAAAAAACTGATTTATATTTGCGTAGAAGACAAACACCTGCAATTCACCCTGGCGATGATCCTGGAACGTGAAGGCTACCAGGTTGTCAGTCAATCGCTAAGTCAGATGGCAAATTATTGGGTAATCAGCGATCCAATTGATCTACTTATTTTAGATAATTCGGGAAAATGGGATGAGGTTTGGAATCTAAAACTGAATAAAATTCGTTGTCAATTTGCCAGGCAGCCAATTCTAATTCTAACGGCTCACCTTCCCGGAACAACAACTTTTGTCTGTGAAGATTTTGGTCTCTGCAAGATCGTTCAGAAGCCAGCTGATCCAATGGTTATTCTGAAGAGTGCAAGGGAACTGCTCGATTAATAAAAAAACCTCAACCCTCAACAGACAAGTTTTTTGCGAATATTCTCGCTTTATGCTACAAACCGGTATCCTACATCTCGCACCGTGATCACCAATTGCGGATTCGAGGGATCGGTTTCCAGCGCTTTTCGGATTCTGTGAATATGCCAACGTGACATTTCACGTGCATCAACTTTCTCAAGAGCATAACCTTGAGACTCTCTTACGAGCATTTCAAAAGTAACTTCCTTTGGGGAGTGACCCATCAGTGTTACCAGATAGTCAAAGGAACTGGAGGGCAGATGAATGGGGTTCTCGTTAACCGTAACGTGGCGCGCGTGCAGATCAACAGTGATCCTTCCCTTGTGCAGATATCTTTCCGGATCGATCGCTGCTACAATTGGGGGAATCTCCAGCATCAACCCGCTTTCGCGATCCATATTGCGTAATTCAAGCAGCAGCTCCTGCACCTGGTTTATGATTTCGCGTCGACGACGTGGTTCTTGTTGCTCAGCAAGAATCTCATGAACGCGAACGAGTAATGTGGAAGGATCGACGGGTTTCAGCAGGTAATCCCGTGCCCCCTGCTTTATAGCCTCTCTTGCAGAGTCCAAAGAGGCATGAGCTGTTAGAATGAGCACTGGTAATCCGTTATCGATTTGATGAAGTTTTGGAAGTAACTCCAAACCATTAATATCTTGCATCTTTAAATCTAAAAAAGCTAAATCGAAATTGTTTTCTTGCATGGTCAAAAGTGCGGTCTTTCCACTTTCTGCCATTACCACCTGATAGCCTGCTTTTTGAAGAATTGCTCCCAGTGTCAGACGTAAAAAAGGTTCGTCATCAATCACCAGAATCTTGTGTTGTTGTTCCATGCTCATTTCTCCTGATGTTCTTGACCTTCGAGTCGAGGAAGCCAAACCTCAAAGTTGGATCCTTCACCTGGCTTACTGGATACATCTATGTGACCATGGTGCCTTTGAATAATATCGTAGCAAATGGACAATCCCAAACCCAAACCTTCTATTTTTGTAGAAAAGAATGGGTCGAAAATCTTGTTGACATTTTCCGGTTCAATCCCTGGTCCAGTGTCTGAGAAAACAACGCCTATCTCGTCGATTTTCTCATTGTCTACGGTCACCAGTAACCGACCACCCTTGGGTTGCATGGCTTCCATGGCGTTCATGCTTAGATTGAGAAACACCTGGTTTAACTGGTCATCAATACCATTGACCAAAGTTTCTGCCTTGGTTTCATTACCTCTCACGAGTTCCCAATCGACACGTTTTTCAATCAATTGCGGTTTCAATAATTTATAGATTTCGTCCAGCAAAGCTGATAACTGGACAGGAGCGAAATTGTTTTCTTGACGCGGACGATAGACATCTTTTAACTCCGCAACCAGTTTTGAAATTCGATTGGTTTCAGACATAGCCATTGTAAGGAACTGTTGGGCTTGTGATTCAGTGGGTATGTCCGATGAGATAAGGTAAAGGCAATTAGATATGGTTTGAAGTGGGTTGCTGATCTCGTGTGTAACCGATGCCAGCATACGCCCCATTGCAGCAAATTTTTCTGCCTGGACTAACTGATCATGGATGGCTTGCTCATGTTGAATAGCTGCTTCCAACGCACGGTTCAATTCGAGGAGTTGGTTTTCTTTTCTCTTTAATTCTGTCAGATCGCGTGCGCCAGCAAAAATACCAACAATTTCCCCTTCCAGGTTAGTGTAAAAAGAAGCATTATACGCAACAGGGGTAGTATGACCATCTTTGTGCTTGAGGTTTAATTCATAGTTCCTTACACTGCCTGTCCCAAAGACCAGCTGTAGACCCCGATTTGCTGCTTCCGGGTCGTCAAAAAAGAGATCAAAACGATTACCGATCAAATCTTCACGTTTTAACCCACTGGCAATTTCCGCTGCAGCATTTACATCCGTAATGATGCCATCCCGGTTAATGGTTACAAGAAAATCCAGGTTTGCCTCGATCAAACTGCGGTTGTAATTTGACGTCTCGAGGAGTTTTAATTGTGCGGTGCGAATCTCTGTGATATCCAGTCCCATTTCCAAGATCAGAGAAGAGCCATCCACATCGGTAAAAGGATAATCATGAACAGCATAGATACGGTTTTCAGGACCGACCCACTCCCATGAATTGGATTGACCATTGACGAATGGCTTGAAGGTTTCTTCCATTTCTTCTGAGTTGTCTCGGTAGTTAGAAAGTTCATTACATTGCTCACAACTCGATCTAGAGAGGTAGTCCATAAAAAACTTATTGGCAAAGTTGATATGACCATCTGGAGTCAAGAGGATCACGTAAACCGGGAGTACTTCGAGCACGTCATTGAAGCGTTTGCGTTCTGCTTCAAGTGCGCTTTCAGAGCTTTTCCTCCGATCTATATCCAGATTAAGTTCTTGATTGAGCCGATTCAACTCTTCGGTTCGGAGTAGAACTGTCTCTTCCAATTTTTTATTCAATTCTTGCAGCTCATTTTCAGCATTGATGCGGTCCGTTATGTCAACAGAATAGATGCGAATGCGCTTTCGCTCGGGCATGTGATAAAAACTAAGATGCAACCACGTATTCCGTATCAGAACATCCTTCGAAGCCACTAAGTCTTCACACGCCTGATACTTGTCAGAGACATCTTTAATTCCATCAAAAAAGGGTTGGGATTGATCATTTCTATCTATTTCCGGGAAAAAATACTTGGCAGCAGGATTTTGGTAGGTAATTCTGAGATCATAATCAATCTCCACCACAGGCAACGGATTTTGCTCAGGAAAAGAAGCAAGCCAATTTATATTTTCTTCCTTTGATTTTCTTTGTGTGATGTCAGAAAGAATGATGGCAAAGCAGTGCTTTGGGAGAGAATAAATAAAGAGCTCATAAAAGCACGCAAGATCTGGCAGGTATCCCTCAGAATGAATGGTCTCACCGGTTGTGGCAACCTGGTACAAACGATCCAAGTTAAACATGCTAAGAAACGGCGCATTTGATAAATATGTCGAACCGACGATCTGCTCACGCTCAGACCCAATCATCTTTGTGAAGTTTGGGTTAACGTCCAATATGCGGTAGTCGACAGGCTGACCATTCTTGTCGAATAAAAACTCACAAATCGCCAGGCCATCAAATACATGATCAAAAAGCTGTTGATAACGCATCTCGCTTTCAGACAAAGAATGATCAATATCCAATCTGTGTGTAATATTTTTAGCGACTATAACCGCACCAATAAGCGAACCTTCGTCATCCTTGATGGGAGTGTTCGTGACTTCATAGTAGTTTTCACTATCTTCGGTCCGTGGGAATTTGGCCACCTCCTTGAATGATTCTCCAGCCAATGACCGATTCCACTGCTTTAATGAAAAAGCCAATTGTTCTGGTCGATCCCGATATACATCCATGACAGTCATCCCGACTTGCAGGTCTACTCCAACCAGACGCTTAATCTCATCACCGTATACTTGGTTAAAATAGGTGTAGCAGTAGTCAAGATCAATTGACGCAATGAGTGCGCTTACTTCGGATGTCAAGGCGTTTAGTAGTTCTTTTAAATTAACAGACCGAGAAGAACTTTCCTTTTGAGACAAGGCTTGGTCTTCATAAAAGTTGGAAGAAGCAATAGTTTCTTGGTGTTGAACATGTTTATTGTTACGTTTCATTAAACACCTTAAGTTTCATCATATAAGATCTGTTAGTCGCCAAATTTAGTTATTTAATTTGTAATACTAATGTTACCAAAACTGAAAGTAATTAATATAGTCTTCCATACATGAAGTTCTGGGACTAAAGTTTTAAGTTGAAGTTTTAAATTGAACTTTTAAGGCAGTCGAAGTTTTAAGGCTTGTTTCTCTTGAGAGCCTGATATATAATTAATAACTTATGGAAAGGACTAAAAAGAGGACAATATGATTGAAGTAAACGAGTTACGCAAAGGCGTTATTTATACAATTGATGGCAGCCTTTATCGAGTAATAGAATACACCCACAACAAACCTGGCCGGGGAACAGCTACCATTCGCGTGAAATCCCGTGACATTCGCAAGGGAAGCACGCTGGAAATGACTTTTATTTCGGGTGACCGTGTTCAGGATGTGCGGTTAGATTATACGAACGTTCAGTATCTTTATCGCGACGACAACTTTTTCTATTTCATGGATACTCAGACATATGAGCAACCCGCTGTACCTGCCAGTTTGGCTGGGGAATATGAGGGATTCCTGAAGGAAGGCACTGAAGTCAAGCTGACCTATTATGGCGAAGAGCCGCTGGACATTGAACTACCGATCAGCGTCGACCTAAAAATTGTCGAGGCTGAAGCCTCTGCCAGAGGCAACACTGCCACAGGCGTCACCAAACAGGTCATCACCGAAACAGGTTTAAAGGTTCAGGTGCCAGCATTCGTCAATGAAGGCGATGTCATTCGGGTTGATACGCGCACCGGCGCATACCTTACAAGAGTTTAGCTATGCGAACACCGGATGGCCGGGAGTGTAAATTTTTTTATGGCGATTACTATCGCGGCAGGAACTTTGAAGAATGTCGGGCGCTTGCTTCAGGTGATGATTCAACAGAATGGACAAGCAATCTTTGTAAACAATGCAAAGTTCCTGACATCCTAAGAAATAATGCCTGCCCAAATCTGGTCTTAACTGTTGCACCGACCAAGATAGTTTTTATCAAGCGAATCAAGCTATTTACCTACTGCACGGTATCACACAGTTCAGTTCGAGACCCAAACATTGGGTGCGGTTATTGCCATGTGGAAACAGCACAGATTGGCAGTAGTTAGAGTTCTATTAGAAATCTGCCAACGCTATAGCTTTTGTTGGGAAGTCCAATCCTTGTTGGTATAATGCACAGAAACCCGATAGTGTCCATTGGAGGATTTTAGTGAACGCACGTAGACAATCTTACGCAATTTATGGCATGCTTCTCTTAGCAATCATCGCCATGGTTTTCTTTAACTATAATACTCAAACGACGACTTCGCTGCCTATCAACCAATTAGCAGCGGAGATCAGTGCAGGCAGAGTATCGCGAATTTTGGCCATTGAAAACGACTTGGAAGTAACCATGTCGGACGGTACAAAACGCCAATCTGCGATGGACCCAAAAACGGGTCTGGTCGAACAGCTCACGCAGCTTGGAGTTACCCCAACACAATTGCAGAGCAAGGATCTCACCGTTGAGATTCAATTGCCAGGCGTTTGGGTCGGTTTATTGAACACTTTAGGTTACATTTTGCCCTTCGTGTTTATGGGAGGCTTGATTTTCTTCTTCATGCGCCAGGCACAGGGCTCCAATTCGGCAGCGATGGCATTTAGCAAGTCAAAAGCGCGCATGCTTAACGGCGAACATCCCACGGTTACATTTGCTGATGTGGCTGGCGTGGACGAAGCCAAAGAAGAGCTGGAAGAAATCGTCGAATTCCTAAAGGAACCGCTAAAGTTTACATCGCTTGGCGCACGCATCCCCAAGGGTGTGCTGCTGGTTGGTTCTCCAGGTACAGGCAAGACTCTGATGGCCAAAGCTGTCAGCGGTGAAGCGGGTGTGCCGTTCTTCTCGATTTCAGGGTCTGAATTTGTTGAGATGTTTGTTGGTGTCGGCGCCAGTCGGGTTAGGGACCTTTTCGAACAAGCCAAGAAGCATTCTCCGTGTATTGTTTTTGTTGATGAAATCGATGCGGTTGGTCGCCAACGCGGTGCTGGTTTGGGTGGCAGTCATGACGAACGTGAACAGACTCTCAACCAGATGTTAGTTGAGATGGATGGCTTTGACACAGATACCAATGTAATTGTCATCGCCGCAACCAACCGACCAGACATTCTGGATCCCGCTCTTTTACGGCCAGGTCGCTTTGACCGCCGGGTTATGCTTGACCGTCCTGACATAAGAGGTAGATTTGAGATCCTCAAGGTGCATTCAAGAGGTAAACCGATTGACCCAGCAGTTAACCTGGAAGACATCGCGCGTGGTACACCGGGTTTTGTGGGTGCAGACCTCGAAAACCTGGTCAATGAAGCGGCCATTTTGACAGCGCGTAGAAACAAAAAACTTGTTGGTCAGTCTGAATTTGAAGAGGCTGTTGAGCGCGTTATTGCAGGCCCAGAACGCAAAAGCCGTCTGATCAATCCTGATGAGAAGAAAATCATTGCCTATCACGAGGCTGGTCATGCCGTGGTAATCAATACACTGCCTGAAGGAGACCCGATTCACAAGGTCTCGATCATCGCCAGGGGCATGGCAGGTGGATACACCCTGTCTCTGCCAATTGAAGATCGCAACTTGGATTCGCGCAAGAAAATTGTTGCGACCATGATTGGTTTGCTTGGAGGACGTGCAGCCGAGGAACTAATATTTAATGACATCACGTCAGGCGCCTCGAATGACATTGAAAACGTCACCAAATTAGCGCGCAAGATGGTCACCCGCCTTGGTATGAGCGAGTCGCTTGGCCCTATGGTCTTCGGCCAGAAAGAGGAATTAATTTTCCTTGGACGGGAGATTTCAGAGCAGCGCGATTATTCAGAAACGATAGCTACGCGCATTGACGCAGAAGTTCAGAAGTTGGTTACCGAAGCTTACGATCGTGCCAGATCAATTCTTGCAGAGCATAAAGACTATCTGATCGCTGTCGCGGAGAAGCTTTTAGAGGTCGAAACCATCAATCGCGAGGAATTTGAAGCAATCTTCCCCCCACCTGTGGCTAAGAATCAAGGCATCCCGGCGCTTCAGTAAGCCGTTGAGCAAAGCGATCTTGTATAAGACCCAGCATTTGATCTATTGTGTCTGGGTCTTGTGCATTAAACCAATGGATGTCAGGATTGTCGGGTTTGAACCAATTGGACTGGTGCCGAATGAAGCGCCGTGTATTGCGGCGAATGAGCATCACCGCTTCTTCCAGAGTCGATTTACCTTCGAGATAATCCAGAATCTCGGTGTAACCGATTATGCCGACCCTGCGCAGCTGTTTTCCCATCCCTGAGGCTAAAACTTGTTCCACCTCAGCCACTAACCCATTCGACAGCATCAGGTCTATGCGTTCATCGATCCGCTTGTACAATAGTCCTCTGGGCCAATCCAATCCTATAATCAGCTGGCAATATTTTGATCCTGAGGTTTGGCGTAGTTCAGAGAATCGCTGGCCTGAAAGGAATATAACTTCCAAAGCTCTGACGGTCCGACGGTGGTTACGTGGGTCGATCACCCGAGCGGCTTGTGCATCAATCCATGATAATTGAGTATGCAGCCGATCAAATCCAACCAATTTTCCCCAATTCTCTATCGCTAAACGCAAGCCATGATCAGGTTCTTGGGCTGGTATAGTCCAATTTTCTGTAATTGCCCTTATGTATTGCCCACTACCCCCCACTAAAATTGGCACCTTTCCGCGAGAATTAATATCGAGGATCAAGCTTTCTGCTTCAGTCCTGAATTCTCCCAGCGACCACGGAGCAGCAAGAGTCGTGACATCAATCAAGTGATGTCGAACCTGACTACGTTGTTCAAAGGATGGTTTTGCCGTTCCGATCTGAAGATCCTTAAAAAAATAGCGTGAATCAGCAGAAATAATTTCGCCATCCAAACGCTTTGCCAGTTCAATTGCGATTGCTGTTTTTCCGCTGGCTGTCGCACCTACTAAAACAATTAGATTCGGCTTGGAATCAGTCAAGATCCTCCTCCAAACCAACATTCTCGAAGTGTAAGACTTCAAAATCACCGGAACCTGGTTGTTTTTCGATAACAACGACATCGATGCGCCAGTTGTCACAGGCTAATGCGTTCTTTTCCAAATAAGTTTCGGAAGCAAATATGAGCGCTTCAATCTTTTTCCGATTTACTGCGCTTTCACCGTGGCCAAATTTCGAATTTGTGCGAGTTTTTACTTCAACAAAGACGCTCTGTTGTCCATCAATGAAGATAAGATCTATCTCACCATGTGGAGTGCGATAGTTAGAGTCAACAAAGCGCAGCCCTTTGTCTTCGAGAAACCTTTTAGCCAGGTTTTCTCCCATTTTTCCCACGGTCTGGTTATGTTTTGCCATTATTTTTCTCCAAATAAGTATAACTGAGGCCGATCGGGTTCGGTGTACACTGGTGAAGCCCTAATTGAGGGGATATGCGTTAAAATAAACAAAATTGATAGAGGTATAAATGGCTGTTGCTGAAATCGTGACGATTGGCACTGAATTGCTCCTCGGCGAAATCCAGGATACTAACTCGAAATATATCGCTCGCGTCCTAAGGGACATAGGAATCGACCTTTATCGTCTGACAACCGTTGGAGATAATGTCCACCGAATAACGGCGACATTACAGGAAGCGTTGATGCGCGCCGATATAGTTATCACCACTGGCGGGCTTGGTCCAACTGTCGATGACCCTACACGCCAGGCTGTTGCTGATGTCTTTAACCTTCCGCTAGTTTATCATGAGGAATTATGGGGGCAGATCCTGCAGCGCTTTGAGCGCTATAATCGTAAACCAACTGAGAACAACAAACGTCAGGCTTACATACCAGCAAACGCTTTGATCATTGAGAACCCTGTCGGAACAGCCCCAGCGTTTGCCTTTGAATGGGGAATCAAAACCATCATTTCGCTCCCAGGCGTCCCCCGCGAGATGGAGTATCTCATCCAAAATCATGTGTTAGACTACCTGAAGAAACGTTATGGACTCCAGGATGAAATCATCAAAGCACATGTGGTTCACACCATCTCACTTGGTGAATCGAGTATTGACGAAATTGTTGGTGATCTTGAAACACTGAGCAATCCAACAGTGGGTTTATTGGCCCATCCAGGTCAGACAGATATTCGGGTCACTGCCAAGGCACATTCTGAGGCTGAGGCTGAGAAAATGATCGAACCAGTACTGGCCATCATCCATGAAAAACTTGGCAAATACATCTACGGAGAAAATGACGACACCATTGAAAGTTCGGTTGCACAATTGCTACGACAACACAACTTACAGTTATCTGTCATAGAGATTGGCACCAATGGTGAGACACTTGCCAGATTACAAGAAGTAGTACCTGAACGTATGACTGGTGAAAATGTCGAGATGACACTATCCAATGAGATATTAAAGTCAATGATGACCGAAATTCACTCCCAAAAGAAAACTGACCTTGTCCTTGGGGTTCGGTTGACCAAAAATCTTGAGAAGCAAGATTTATTGCTCATCCTGTACCAGGATGGGCAATGGTCTGAAGGTGAGCGATCCTATGGGGGTCCACCGGGAGACGGTCAGCTTTGGGCGATAAATTCAGCGCTGGATTATGTTCGCAGGCGACTGATTAAGTAGCGGAATAGGAGCAACCATGCAAACAGTTGATCGTATCCTTCACAACGGAATACTAATTACCTTCAACAAAACTTACAAAATTTTTGAACCTGGTGCCATTGCGATTCAAGGGAGTTTTATTGTTGCTGTTGGCGAAGACCAGGAAATTCTGGGAAACTATGAAGCCCAAGAGACAGTTGATTGTCAACGAAACGTGATTATGCCAGGGCTAATAAATACCCACACCCACGTCCCCATGACCTTGCTTAGGGGACTTGCCAATGATTTACGTCTTGACGTCTGGCTGATGGGCTACATGATGCCAGTTGAGCGTGAATTTGTGACTCCTGAATTTGTTCGGTTGGGCACAAAAATTGGTTGTGCTGAGATGATTCGCAGCGGTATCACCACTTTCGCTGATATGTACTATTTTGAAGATACTATCGCTGAAACAACAGCTCAAATTGGTATGCGAGCGCTTACAGGGCAATCAGTCATGAAATTCCCTACCCCGGATAGTGGTTCTTATGAGGATAGTCTGCAACTTTCAGAAGCTCTCATTCAAAAGTGGAAAGGTCACCCGCTGATCATTCCCTCCATCGCTCCGCATGCAATCTACAGTTGCAGCGCTGAAATCTTATCTGCTGTGGCTGAACTGGCCATCCGTGAGGATGTTCCGGTTCAGTTTCACGTTGCCGAAACCTCTGGTGAGGTTGAAACTGCACGCGACCAATACGGAATGCCAGTCATTCCGTTCGCAAAAAAGACCGGTTTATTGGACTCCAAACTTATTGCTGCACATTGTGTTTGGGTGGATGAGGGCGAAATTCGCAGTATGAAGAACAACAATACGGGTATTGCACATAACCCATCTTCAAACATGAAACTTGCTTCAGGTTTCGCACCGATCAAACGCATGCTTGACCTGGGTTGTATGGTAGGCATTGGCACGGACGGCCCAGCATCCAATAATGACCTTGATTTCTTCGAAGAAATGCGCCTGGCAAGTTTTCTTTCAAAAGTTCATACTGGAGATCCAACATCATTACCCGCACGCCAGGTACTCGAGATGGGCACCATTATGGGCGCAAGGGCATTGCACATTGATCATCTGACTGGCAGTCTTGAACCCGGAAAACGCGCTGACTTGATTGTTGTCGACATCAAACCAGTGCACAATTTACCTCGTTTTAAGAGTGATCCCGACGGTATTTATGCCCAAGTGTTGTATGCTTCGAAGGCGAGTGATGTGCTTGATGTAATGGTAGATGGGCATTGGCTGATGGAAGACAGGAGTTTGCTGACGATCGACGAGGCCAGTTTGGTTGATGAAAGTCAAGCGCTTGCTGAGAGGATTGACGAATTCCTTAAACGCCGCGAAGAATCGGTGTTCTCCAAGTTAATTGCCATTGGTGGGGCCGCAGAAGAGGAAAGTTTTGAAGTCCAGGCAAAAATGAAGGTCGACAGCTTGGAATTGATTGAGGCCTCTCTATTCGAAGCCCCATTGCAAATTATCCGCAAACGCCATTATCACGAATATGACACCTACTTTAAGTTCTCTGACCCCACGCAGGGCAGGTTGAGATATAGGGAAGATGAGTTCATAGGCGAAGACGGAAATGTAACCAATGTGCGTTCACGTCTCACCCTGATCGGAGAGGCAGCTGATTCCAATCATATCGGTGATTCTCAGGCGATGCTTTCAAGGAGTCGATATTTTGCTCCAGCCTCTCACAGTCTGCGTTTCTATAATGAATACTTCAAACCTGATGGTGCGACCGAAATTGAAAAGAACCGGGTTCGTTATCTGGTTAAGTTTGAAGGTACAGAATTCTTCGTCAATCTTGATACAGTCACAAAGCCCAAATTAGGAAAATTCATTGAAGTCAAGAGTCGCACGTGGAGCAGACAAGATGCTGAAAACAAGACCCAATCAATGCGCCGCCTGATTGAAATATTGGGGCTTACCAATCAAGAACTGATGCTTGACGACTACATTCACCTTGCCGAATCAAAGGAATAGAGGCTTTTTAATGGACAAAAAAGTAAATATTCTTTTTGCAACCGCTGAAGCGACGCCATTCGTTAAAGTTGGTGGGCTGGGGGATGTGGCAGGGTCATTACCGCAAGCGATCAAATTACTTGAACCGGAAAATATAGATATTCGCATTGTGATGCCTTTTCATCAGGTAATCAAGGACAAATCTCCCTTAGTAAAACAAATTGGCACCTTCGAAGTACGCATTGGAGATGGGTTTGAAATCGTTCGTGTATTTATTGGAGAAAGCAAAGGTATCCCGGTCTATTTTCTGGACAACCGCGCGTTCACTCGCCATCCTGGCGTGTATTCCATGGATGCCGAACTGGATGGTCGAAAGTACGCACTGTTTTCACTTGGAATTCTCGAGTTTGCCCGATTCCTTAACTGGCCAATTGGTATTTTGCATGCCAACGATTGGCATACCGCCCTGGCTGTTGCTACGCTTAAGGACCGATATTCGCAAGACCCCTTTTTTGCATCAACTAAATCTTTACTAACAATACACAACCTGCCTTTCAACGGTTACGGGGCTCAATCAGCTATGCAAGAATTAGGATATCGACCGAGTTCTGATCCTGATCTACCTGGATGGGCTCGATACACACCCCTGCCTATGGGCATTTCCGCAGCCGATTCCGTGGTCTTTGTCTCGAAGGGTTACGCCCAGGAAGTGCTTCATAAGGAAATGGGGAGCGGTTTGGATGAGTATCTCCGGTTACATGTAGGAAAAATTCAAGGAATTATCAACGGAATTGATACAGACTATTGGGATCCCGCCACCGATCCCTACATTTCCGTTGCTTTTGACCGGGATAACATGGCAGGCAAGCAAGTGGACAAAGCCAGCCTTCAACAAGAACTTGGTTTTGTTGTCAACCACGATATCCCATTGCTCGCTGTGGTGAGTCGGTTGGATAATCAAAAAGGTCTGGGTATTTTGCTCGAAGGGCTTTCAAGGATGGTGGATCTGCCCTGGCAACTGGCATTACTCGGTACCGGAGACCAAGCATTGGAAGAAAAAGCACTGGCACTCCAGACTGCTTATCCTTACCGCGTATCCGCTGCGCTTACTTATGATGAAGCTTACTCTCATACGTTATACGCAGCTGCAGATATATTATTGATGCCATCACTCTACGAACCATGTGGTTTATCTCAGATGATCGCGATGCGTTACGGAACCATACCAGTTGCGAGAGCCACAGGAGGGCTTGTAGATACCATCATCAACCACTTCAAGGATCCTGAAAACTCAACAGGATTCCTATTTGATCAAAAAACACCCGAAGGGTTCGACACAACGCTCAGGCGAGCTTTGCAAGTTTATACGGACTTACCAGCCTGGCGGGCACTTCAACAGCGTGCCATGTCCAGAAATTATTCCTGGGGTTACTCAGCGCGCGAGTATATTGATCTTTACAAGTCAATAATTAATGAGGTTGAATAATGGTGAATAAATTCCGTCGTTCTGGTATCTTATTGCATCCTACCAGCTTACCTGGACCCGATGGCATTGGGGATTTGGGCCCTGAAGCCTATCGTTGGATTGACTTTTTAGCCGAGAGCGGTACGCAAATGTGGCAGGTGTTACCTTTAGGCCCTACCGGGTATGGAGACTCGCCCTATCAATGTTTTTCTGCCTTTGCGGGGAATCCTTATCTGGTAAGTCCACTTCTGCTTCTGGAAGATGGATTGCTAAACAAAACTGACTTTGATGATCGTCCGGAATTTCCGGTCGGGCAGGTTGATTTCGGTCCAGTAATCCATTGGAAGTTAGCTGTGCTTGATCGGGCTTATGCTCACTTCCAGACGACAAAAGATCAAGATTTTTTGTACCGGTTTCATGCTTTTTTACTCGCTGAAAAAAGTTGGTTGGAGGACTATGCTCTGTTCATGGCTATCAAGACCGATCAAGGTGGATCCTCCTGGTTGTCGTGGCCAATGCCGCTTCGATCCCGTGATCCGAATTTGTTAGCTGGCAAGCAAGAAGAATTGGCTGAAGACATCCTCAAAGAAAAATTCAAGCAGTTCCTGTTTTTTGAACAATGGGAAGCTTTACATCGATATGCAAAGGATCGAGGAATTCTTATTATCGGCGATATGCCTTTTGTAATCTCCATGGATAGCGCCGATGTGTGGGCAAATCCAGACTTGTTCCTTATGGACGAAGAGATAAAGCCTACTTTTGTTGCTGGCGTGCCCCCAGATTACTTCTCAGTGACCGGTCAACTGTGGGGTAACCCACTCTACAGATGGGATGTGCACCAAAAACAAGACTTTAAGTGGTGGAAGGACCGCTTGGGAGCTGTACTTAGATTGGTCGACCTCGTCAGACTCGATCATTTCAGAGGCTTTGCCGCTGCCTGGCACGTACCTTTTGGTAATAAAACTGCGTTTGAGGGCCAATGGATACCAAGCAAAGGTCAGGAATTGTTTGCCTCGTTCAAAAAAGCTTACAACGATCTGCCAATCATTGCTGAAGATTTAGGTGTGATTACTGATGATGTAAAAGCCTTGCGTGATGGTTTTGAGCTGCCGGGCATGAAAATCTTGCAGTTTGGCTTTACCGGAGATCCTGAGGATGACTTCCTCCCCCATAATTACCCAGTAAATTGTTTCGCCTATACTGGCTCACACGACAACAATACTGCACAAGGTTGGTACAATAACGCAACCAAGAGGGAAAAAGATTTTTGTCGCAGGTACCTGAATACAGACGGATCAGATATCGCCTGGAGCATGATGAGGGCAATTTGGCAATCGGTTGCGGCCGATGTTGTAGCACCTATGCAAGACCTACTCACTTTGCCAGAAAATGCACGCATGAACATGCCCGGTGTTGAGAGTGGTAACTGGTCCTGGCGTATGACCTCGGGGGCTTTATCATCAGAACTTGCCAAACGTCTCTACGAACTAAATTTGTTATATAGTCGCTTACCTGAAAGTCAAAGAATTGAGTACTCAGAGAAGTTAGTTCGTGAAATGGCTGGAGAGGTTAAACCGCATTAACGCTTGCTTTCGCAGGAAAAACTGAATAAACGATTCCTATCATGATCATAATGCCCCCGATCAACTGCAAGGTCGACGGCAATTCTTTTAGAAAAATCATCGCCAAAATCGTCGCTCCAACTGGCTCGCCCAACAGGGCAATCGAAACCGTTGTGGCTGGCAACGCTTGAAGCGAATAATTCAAGACTGAATGTCCGAGTATTTGTGGCACAATCGCCATCACAAGGAATAGACCCCAAACTCTGCCAGAGAATCCAGAGAGTTGATCTCCTCTCAAAACCACTATAAAAAGCAGGAACGCGGCTGCAATCGAGTAAATCACCGCAGTGTAGCGAACAGTGTCAATTTTCCCGCTTAATTTTCGTCCAATCAGCATATAACCAGCTGCCATGAATGCTCCAACAAGCGCCAGGAAGAGTCCTAACAAGGAGGAACTCTCTTGCATTCCATAATCTACGCCGCACTGCAAACCAGACACTGAAAGAGTGCAGCGTTCGTTGATGGCGATGATTGCACCACCCAGTAATGCCAAAAGCATCCCCACATAGAAGCGCGGTCTAACCTTCTCTTTTAGAAGTATTGGAGATAATAGAGCGACCCAGAGTGGTGTGGTCGAGACAACAACCACGGAACTGCTCACATTGGTTAATTCCAGTGAACTTATCCAACTGGCAAAGTGCATTGCCAGAAAAAAACCAGAAAGGGACATCCATCCGATCAACGAGCGTGTGAGTTTGATCGGTAACTTTGGGCGGGTTATCAGAACCATCATAATGGAGATAATCGCGGAAAAGATAAGTCGATAAGCCGCAATTACCAGTGGTCTTGCTTCGTTCATTGCTAACCGAATGAGGATAGCTCCGGTTGAAACAGACAAAACACCAACCACTAACAAAGCAATATTTTTGAATTTGGGTGAAGAATTGCCCATCTGACACCATAACGTATAATAAAGCGAGTTTTTCACCGGAGGTGAGTATGACTCATGTTATCACGAATCTGTGCTTGAGAGATTCTGGCTGCGTTGTTGCCTGTCCAGTCGCATGCATCGTCCCAGGCAGTCCACAAGAAGAATGGCCACTTTTCTATATTGACCCAAATACCTGCATCGATTGTGGGGCATGCGTTCCAGAGTGTCCTTATGGAGCAATTTTCCCGATTTCAGAAGTTCCAACGGATTATATCGCTGGTGGATACGAAATTCTTTCTGCCCCACTTGGAACGACCGGTTTTGATGAACCGCATGATGCGTTCACTTACGAAGGTGACCCGATTAGTATTTTAGCTACCCGAAGGACTGAAGCGGGCGAACACATTGATCTGACCGCTGCGATCGAAACCAACAGAGAGTTCTTTGAAACTGGACCAGGTTATTTGGCTATCAAGCTATGATTCTAACTTAGTACTTCCTATGCTCTCGTGCGCAGCCATCGCAGCACCGACGATTCCAGCCATGTTTTCAAGCTTGGCTGGAATCGTTTTTGTTGAATTCTTCAGGTACTCCGCAAACAGATCAAACCGCGAACAAAGCCCGCCACCCAGGATGAAAAGGTCTGGGTTAATGAGAAACTCATAAGTTTGCAGAACTTCTGTGAAACGTTTTCCCCAGGATTTCCATGAAAGTTTTTCAGCGCGTCGAACGGCGTCAGAAGCCAGGTGTTCCGCATCGTGACCTCGAATCTTCAGATGGCCAAATTCTGTATTAGGAATCATTTTTCCATCTACAAAGATGGCTGAACCTATTCCAGTTCCAATGGTTAGGAACATAACGACATGGTAATTTTTGGCTTCTGGGACACCAAAGCGCATCTCTGCCAAGCCGGCTGCATCCGCGTCATTAATTACAACCGCCGGTTGATAGGTTTTGATCCGAATCATTTCGGCAATGTCCGCATTTATAAAATTCTTGTGCATATTTGCGGCAGTCAGTGAAATCCCATTCTTGACTATTCCCGGATAACCAGCACCGATAGTTCCGTGATAATCCAGGTCCTTGCGGATCTTCTCAACCAGGCTGATGATCATCTTGGGTTTTTCCAAAGGTTTGGTCTCATATCGCACACGTTCAGAAACCATCAGACCAGTAGTTGTGTCAACAAGTGCTCCCTTTGTAGCAGATCCGCCAATGTCAATGCCTAATGTGATCATAATTTCTCCTGTTATGGACAAGCGTTCGAAAGATGTTCTTCGTAGGTTTGTGAAAAAGCATGCGTCAAACTGCCATCGCACTTTGCTCTGAAGTAGAAAAAATCAGTCTCAGCAGGGTATGCCACTGCCATGATCGCCTCATCGCTCGGTGTCGAGATCGGACCAGGTGGCAAACCGAAAACCCGATAAGTATTGTATGGCGATTCAACCTCAAGATCTGTATAAGTCAATGGACTTTTCCACCAACTTTTAGTCACGTCGTCAAACCCCAGCGCATACTGAACCGTCGGGTCTGTCTGTAGCATCATGCCTTGCGCGAGACGATTATAGAAAACACTGGCGATTATTGGCATTTCATTCGTGTCGAGCGTCTCGCGCTGGATGATTGAGGCCAGGGTCATCGCTCCATGATAGTCAAGTCCATTTGAATTTATGGCTTCCAACAATCCGGGTTTGTGTTGCAAATCAAGCTGGCACGCGGTAATAATCTCAACCAGTTCAATCAATTGCGTTTCTGGTTTCAAGGCATAGTTTTCCGGACAAAGATATCCTTCCAGGGACGTGTTTGGAGGAATAAATAATGAAGTGATCGATTCATTCATTGGATACTTAAATGCATTGATTATTTCTACTGGCTCCAAAGGTAAACCAGCTAAGCGGATAGCTTCTGCGACTTCTTCCAATCTCCATCCTGGATAAACTGTGAAAAGCACATCTTTTAATTTGGGATCGGTGATGCGCTGTGCGACCTGAAGCGATGTGGACTGAGGCAGAATGGTGAACTGGCCAGCTTGCAGATCCCGGTCCAGACCTTTGTAGATGAGATAACCGCACATGAATTGAGCATTGGCCACAGCGCCTTCGGCTTCGAGTTTTGCGCAGATCGAGTTTACTGGTTCGGCTATTTCAATGACTATTTTTGTTTCTTCGGCTAAGATGTTTGGCTTGAAAAGCAGAGAATCTTCGCGGTAGAGCAATAACGTTTGTTTCAAACGCTGATAATTCCCGAGTCGTGGATCGGGTTTGCCATAATTAGTTTCAACTTTGCTCGTAACACGGTAATATCCGATCATCAATACCACCACCAACAGAAGTGTGAGAAATAGGATCGGTGTACAACCTGATCTACGTGGTGACGTTTGGTTCATTCGACCTTTTCTAAGACGTGATCCTTTTGTTGATTTTCAAGGAAATCTTGCAGGATTATTGCGGCTGCTAAATCATCTTTGGGAAGTCTACGTTTTTTCTGCGATACAGAAGTATGAAAGAGCAATTCTCCAGCCGTTTGTGAAGTGCCTGATTCATCCCAAGGCAAAACAATCGCCTCAGTCTGTGATCGAAGAGTTTCGATCAACTTCAATGATGCTCTGGCTCTCGGGCCAATACCTCCCTCACTATCATATGGGACTCCTACCACGATCGTAGCGCAATTCTCAAGCGCTGCTGTCTGAGCAATCCTGCGTGCGTTTTCCAGCCTGGAGATATGCTTAAAAATAGTCAGGGGTCGTGCAAGCAGTCCCTGTTCATCACTGACGCTCAAACCTATACGCACATTCCCCGGATCTACACCCAAATACTTCATTGTTCCGCTCAAGCCCAGTTCACCAGGTCGTAAACCTGACCACGTTTCAAGTGCACTCTAATCGCAAATTTTCCTCTTTTTAGCAGAGCCTCCAGGTCACCCACCGCTTGCGCTCGTTGTAAAGTACCAAAACTCATTTCTTCTCCGGGGATCATCAGGTCAGCCTGTGGTTCACGAGTAATTTGAATGAAAAGCCCGCCATCCAAGCCACCTTTATGGAATTGACCGGTAGAGTGTTGAAATCTTGGGCCAAACCCTAACGTCGTTGCCTTTGAGGTTGTTTCCAGGATCTTTGCTCTCACAGTCTGAAGATCCTTTTCAACTCTTTGTAGACGAGGCAAGTAGGCGTTGATCGCTGTGTATCCGTCGTTTTTCAGCGCATCCAAATAGCATTGAATAGCTTGGGCGAGATATGTGGCACGACTCAGTCCCTCGACACTTTGACCATACAAGGCAGCCTGATCGTTCTCCCAAATCGGTTGCCCTTCTTCAATTATCCCAAGTTCCCTGTATTGTGCAATTTTTTCTTTGGCAATGGTCTTGCTTTCCTGAACGTTGGGCTGATCAAAAGCGTTTATCTTGAGTCGGGCACAGGCAATTGCGGTAGCGTATTCCCAGCGATAGAATTCTGCTCCAAGCTGGTACGCATCTTCGATCTCAAAAGTCAAGACTGGGTGGTTTGCGGATTTTAATTGGTCTACCCGTTCCTGTGCCGAACCATCAGTATGCAAATAAACGAAAACACGGTCAGTGTTATATTTTTCTGCCAAAAGAGCGGGTTCTGCATCAATTGGAAGTATACCTCTGCCATCTTTGCCGCTGCTCTCTGCTATTAACTGCTCCAGCCAAGGCACAAAAGGACTGGCATAACCTTCGGTAATGAAGGTTAATTTATTTTTTCCAACCATGGAGGCTTCCGCCAAAACCAAACCAAGCATTAGCATTGGGTTCGCGGCATAGGGAATGTTCTTCGTGCCGTTTTGCAACATGTCGATGCCATTATCCAACAAGCGCTTCAAATCAATTCCCATTGTTGCGGCAGGTAGAAGTCCAAACTGGGTGAACACAGAAAAGCGACCACCGACATTATCGGGGGAACCAAAAACTTTTAAGAAGTGCTTGTCTTTAGCCATTTTTTCGAGTGAGGTATCTGGATCCGTAATAGCTACGAAGTGCATGCCGATCTCAGGTACCCCGGCATCTTCGTATCGTTGCCAGAAATATTGCAGAGCGGCGTTTGTTTCACTGGTGCCACCAGATTTGCTCGAAACGATTACAAGAGTTTTAGACAGATCAACATCGCGTAAACGCGCTGAAATTTCATCTGGGTCAGTAGTGTCAATAATCTGCAGCATCATCCCTTTTCGCTCGTCAAGCGAGGGATGGATTGACAGACTCATGACCTCTGGAGCGAGAGATGAGCCGCCCATGCCAAGCACAAATACATGAGTAAAACCTGCCGTAATTTGTGTCTGTGCCCAATTCTGTAATTCTGATGTTAACTCTGATTGATACAGAGGCAGATCCAACCAACCCAAACGGTTGCGAATCTCATCGAACTGCTCAGTTTTAACTGACCATAACGATGGGTCATTGTCATAGAGCCGACCGATGTAGACTTGATTGGCCGCTTCTGTCAACGCGTTCTTAACCGGGTTTTCCAAACCTGCCAGATCACTTACATAGCATTTCCGCTTAGATTCGATGCTGTTGATGAGAGACCGATAAGCTTGTTTGAATTTCTCCACCCCATCCTTCTCAAGGTCATTGGTTACTTTGTTAAGGTCGATTCCAAAATTGGATAATTGAGCAAGCCGTGCCTTCGCGCCTTCCAGGTCTTCCTCAATCCGCAATTGTGCTGAGGAGTGATCCAGCAGCGCAGCCAGCGTGGCTGGTGGGACTGTGTTGACCGAGTTGGGGGAGATTAGTTCATCAACGTACAGAACGTCAGAATAACTGGTGTTTTTTGTCCCCGTGGAAGCCCACAAAGGCCTCTGGAATTGAGCGCCAGATTCTGTAAAGGGTGCAAAATTCTCAGTCTCAAAAAATTCTTTGAAAGCCTGATAAGCAAGCTTGGCATTGTCGATAGCAATTTTGCCAACCAATGTACCAGTAGCGGGATTCTCTACCTTGTTTAACAGGGAATCAACACTACTATCAATGCGCGAAATGAAGAACGAAGCAACCGAAGCGATATTATTCAACGGGAACCCAGCTTTTTTGCGCTTGGCTAGCCCGCGTTTGTAGGCTGCCATTACCTCACGATATCTGTCAATTGAAAAGATTAGTGTTACATTGACATTTATCCCTTCAGCAATCAAGGCCTCCACAGCTGGTATTCCGGCCTTTGTTGCTGGTACCTTGATCATCAGGTTGGGTCGATTGACCTGCGCCCATAGGGCTTTAGCGTCGTGAATGGTTGCCTCGGTATCATCAGCGAGGAGCGGACTGACTTCGAGACTGACGTAACCATCTCGAGCTTCAGTTGTATTGTATAGGGGCAGAAAGAGATCAGCTGCGTCCTGGATGTCGCGAATGACAAGGCGGAGGTAGATTTGCTCAGAATTCAAGCCAGCCCAAGCCATTGCCTGCAGCGAATCATTGTAATCAGTCGAGCTGGTAATTGCCTTTTCGAAGATGCTGGGGTTTGATGTGATGCCAAACACTTTTTCTTGAGCTACCAGTTGAGCAAGTTGACCATTTTTTAGCAAACGACGTTCAATATTGTCGTACCAGATTGACTGACCAAGTTCATTGATTACTTTTGAATTGTTCATCCTTCTCCTCGACTACCCTTTGAAAAGTTTCAGGGCTTGCTCAACAACGTTTTCAACGGTGAAGCCATACTCTTGCATAACTCGGTCACCGGGCGCTGATGCACCATACCGGTTAATTCCAATCGAAACACCTTCACAGCCCACGTATTTTTCCCAACCAGAGGTAACTCCGGCTTCAATCGAAAGCCGTTTAGTTATCTCCTTCGGAAAAACAGATTTGCGGTAGCTTTCTGGCTGTTCTTCGAATAGTTCCCAGGATGGAAAAGAGACAACTCGAACATTGATACCGCGTTCTTCCAATTCCGGGACGGCGCCAAGAGCCAGAGCCACTTCAGATCCAGACGCTATTAACATCAGATCAGAGCTATTATTGTCGGTTTCATAAAGGACATAGGCGCCTTTTAATGTTCCAGCCGCAGACGCAAATTTTCCACGATCAAGTGTGGGTAAATTTTGGCGCGAAAGTATAAGGGCAGTCGTCCTGCTGATATTTTGTAAGGCATATGCCCAGGCTTCGACAGTCTCATTGGCATCTGCAGGTCGTATGACATCTAATTGAGGCATAAGACGTAAGCTCATCAGAGTCTCGACGGGTTCATGGGTTGGTCCATCTTCGCCCACGGCAATGGAATCGTGTGTCAATACATAAATACTGCGCATACGCGACAATGCCGCGACGCGTAAGGATCCGCGTAAATAATCAGAGAATACCAGGAAGGTTGCGCAATAGGGTATCAAACCCCCGTGTACTGCAATACCGTTGGTGATCGCTGCCATGCTCATTTCCCGTACACCGAAGTGGATATTCCGTCCTCCAGGTGTTTCCTGAGAAAATGTATTGAACTTGTCCATCCAAGTGTTATTGGAAGGTGCCAGATCCGCAGATCCGCCAATTAGTTCTGGTACACCCGCAGCCAGGGCATTGATCGTCTTCCCCGAAGCTACACGAGTAGCCAAGCCCTTCGAATCAGCAGCAAAGACAGGTAAATTTGTGAGCCAATTTTCAGGTAAATCGGCACGCATTCTGCGCTCCAACTCAGCAGCAAGCTCAGGATGAGCTTCCTTGTATCGCTTCCATAAATCGTTCCAGGCTGCTTCCGAGTCGTTCCCCTTCTGTATTGCCTCTCTGAAATGCTGAAGGGTGTCATCAGGAGCAAAGAAAAGAGGTTCGGTCGGCCATCCCACGAGTTCTTTGGCTTTTTCGAGCTCGTCCCACCCTGCTGGGCTGCCGTGGATGCCAGCTGTACCGGCCTTGGTCGGCAAGCCATATCCGATGGTGGTGTGACACAGAATAAGCGATGGTCTGTGGGCTGACTTGGCACGTGATACTGCACCATCAATTTCATCCACATCATTGCCATCCAGAACCTCTTCCACGTGCCAGCCATAAGCCCTAAACCTTGCCGCGACATCTTCAGTAAAAGCAAATTGAGTGGAGCCTTCGATGGATATCTGGTTTGAGTCATATAGATAAATGAGTTTATCCAATTGCAAATGACCAGCAAGCGAAGCTGCTTCGGAACTTATTCCTTCCATCAAGTCACCATCAGTTGTGATGACGTAGGTGTAGTGATCGATAATCTCGAATCCAGGTTTGTTGAAGATTGCTGCCAGATGTTTTTCTGCTATTGCCATCCCAACAGCGTTGGCAAATCCTTGACCGAGAGGTCCAGTTGTTGTTTCAACACCCAGGGTGTGCCCCCATTCCGGGTGACCGGGAGTCAGTGAACCCCATTGCCGGAACTGACTCAGATCCTTTTTTTCCAAACCACAACCAGTCAGATAGAGCATTGTATAGAGCAGCATCGAGCCGTGACCGCCAGAAAGCACAAATCTATCCCTGTTAATCCATTCCGTATTGGCAGGGTTGAAGCGCATATGACGCATCCAGAGCGTATAAGCAAGCGCTGCGGCACCCATAGGTAAACCCGTATGGCCAGAGTTGGCTACCTGTACGCCATCAGCTGAAATAAAACGGATCGCGTTCAACGCTTTGGCGACATTTTCGTTGTTCATTCAGGATCCTCCATTTGTTTTGGGATGATAAAATTTTACCATAGCGACTTTATGACATGATCTTGATTGTCTTGAAAAGGATAAGTGAGGTGTTTGATGGAATTATCAGGGAAAACTGCTTTGGTAACCGGAAGCGGAATAAGATTAGGTCGGGCGATAGCATTGGCATTGGCTGAGAGAGGTGTCAATTTGGCTTTGCATTACAACACTTCGATCGAACCAGCCAATGAAGTTCTTTCATTGGTGCTTAGAAAACACATCATTTCGGAAGTGTTCCAAGCTGACCTCTCTGATCTGTCAGTGGTTGAGACAATATTTTCCCAGATTAATGAACGCATGGGCAGCGTTGATATTTTGATCAATAACGCCTCAGTGTACACTTCAGGTTCTGGAATGATTACCAATGCTGACTCGTTGGAAAAAACTTTTCGGCTAAACTTGTTTGCACCGCTCCTATTAACTAAATTTTTCGCTCAGCAATTGCCATCCAATAAGCAAGGAAAAGTTATCAACATCTCCGATGCGAAGACCTTTGTGACTCGCAAGGATCATTTTGCATATCGCTTGACCAAAACTGCCTTGAACGAAATGACCCGCATGTTCGCGTTGGAACTCGCACCGAACATCACTGTAAACGCAATTGCCCCTGGCATCATGTTGCCTTTGGCTGGGTACGAACACATGGATATGGATGCTGTCGCAGAGAGACGAATTCCTTTGAAGGCAATCGGCAGTCCAGAGATCGTTGCCGAAAACGTTATTCATATTCTTGAGCAAGACTTTATGACCGGTTCAATTATCAAAATTGATGGCGGCGAGTCGCTTGCCTAATTGACTATCGGAATCAAGATTCCAAGGTCAACCAGCTTTGATAATGTCAATTTATCAAAAAGGTTAGAGCTGATCGTATTGTTTTGGGACAGTAAAGACCTTACAGTCGAAACTCCCTGACAATCTAAATCTGTGAGATAAGCCGCTCTATAGTCGTTAAATATTCCACGGGGTGTCATCTCGCACCATGGCGCCAAGCGATAGCTTGTGGCATCCTGTAAGAATTGAGAATTCATTATCATAGGTTCGCGCTTTTTTGCGTGCAGAATAATTTCTGAGTATGTCGATAATTGCTTTTCCAAATTCAACAAAGCTAAGACTTCTAATCGATCGGGTTCTACAACTCTGGTGGCGTTGCGCAATATATGGTCACACACTAAAGCAGCCTTCTCTGGGTTGTCGTACTCAGTTTTATAGATTAGATTATCAGGTAGTTGAGTGCGGTGTGTGCCAACTTTTGCAACCACGCTTGAGGTTCCGCATGCAATCGATTCGTAGGCTACATTTCCAAAGGCTTCAGGGTTGTTTCCCACTGATAAGGTTATCGAGCCCATTGAGTAATAGGCAGCCAACTGTTCCTGCCTCAACCAAGGATGAAATCGTACGTGATGCGTTAAATTACGTTTTTCGATAAGACGAAGCATGTCTTGTCTAAACGTGTTTTCAATCACACCTTGCATCTCTGGAAGCCAATCTGGGACTAACAAAATCAAATCAGAATGCCCATACTTGTTAATCAATACTTCAAGAATATCCAATGCCTGTTTGAGTCCTTTGCTTGCTTCCGGGCGGTGTGGATGGAGCAGGTAGCGATGATTGTGAGGGTCAACTCCAAGAGAATCTACAATTTTATTTGTGTTTGTGGGATAGAAAACCTCAGGATCAAGTCCGTTTGGCACTACGTGAATTCTTTCGCGCAGTCCTGTCAAAACCAATCCTGCGCTTGAGCAAATGACATCGGCTGAATAGGGTGAAACACAAATAATCTCGTCTGCTTGACCGACAAAAGTTCCCAGCACCGATTCTGGATACACATTGTCTCTAAACGATATGATCGTGGGGATCTGGGTGTAAACACCCGATAGAAGCAATTCTCCATCATGTATGTAAAATCTGTCCTGAGCTTGCAGTTCCTGTTGGATGATGCGTGTAATTGTGGTTAGTTCATACGGTGCAATTGCATAGGGTTGCGGAAATGGCAAATGAAAAGGCAGAACAGCCTTGACCAACACATTCGGACACAAATCAAAGTAGTATTCTTTGCCATCAATAGCAGCACACAGCAGAGTGATCTGGTTGCCTTGTTCACTCAAATGTCGCAAGACACGTTCCAAATGCTTGGAAGCACCTCCTGTCACACGATCGGGGAAGATAGGATTAATTGAAAAGGTAAGAATTTTCACTGTACACCTGATACAATATGTTAATAGCGAGGACGTATGGACAAAATTATCATAACTGATCTTGAAACTTTAGGAATCATCGGTGTCAAACATCCTGAGCGAGACAATCCACAGAAGATTCTTGTCAACCTGATTCTGGAAGCCGATTTGCGGCAAACCGGTGAAACTGACAGTGTAAGTGGATTGATCAATTATTCAACAGTTTCAAAATTTGTATTGGCTGAGGTTGCCTCAGTTCAGTTTTTTACAGTGGAGGCTTTGACCACGCACCTTGCTAAAAGGATTCTGCAACAATTTCCCGTTGAGACAGTCAAAATCCGCGTAGAAAAACCAAAAGTTGTCTCCCATACTTTGCGTGTTGGCGTTGAGATCAAGCGTTCCCGCAAAGATTTCCAACTTTAATTCGCTTTTGAAATCCGGTTCAAGAACTCCATTCTTGTTTCCATTTGATCTCTAAACGCGCCAAGCATGGCTGAGGTGGTCATGCTGGCTTCTTGTTTCTTAACACCACGCATCATCATGCAAAGGTGCTGCCCTTCAACTACCACCGCAACACCCTCTGGTTTTATACTTTCCTGCACAAAATCAGCTATTTGTTGGGTCATGCGCTCTTGAACTTGTAATCTACGCGCAAACATATCCACAATCCTGGGAATTTTTGAAAGTCCAATCACCTTTCCGGATGGGATATAGCCTACATGGACGTTTCCAAAAAATGGGAGCAGATGATGCTCACAAAGACTGTAAAACTCGATGTTCCTTACTATGACCATTTGATCATTTTGCACATTAAACACTGCGTTGTTCAGGAGAGTACATGGATCTGTGCGATATCCAGCCAGTATTTCCGCGTAGGCTTTAGCCACCCGATTTGGAGTCTTAAGAAGCCCCTCTCTTTTTGGATCTTCGCCTACTGCAAGCAGAATCTCGTAGATGGCTTTTTCAATTTTGGGGTTGTCAAATTGACTATCTTCCAACAAATCAGCCGCACTAATCAGTTCGTCACTGCATTCCATGTTAACTCCATATTAAGAAAAGCAGCCAGGACAGCCTGGCTGCTTGAGGGTGAGTACTCTATCCGATGACCGGGTCTATTAGTCCGTAACCGCCGTCGCGACGTTTGTAAAGGACATTGACAGTATTGGTCTTTGAGTTTAAGAAGACAAAGAAATCTTCATGATCCAGCAATTGCAATTGCTCCAGCGCTTCAAGTTCATCCATTGGAGGTAATGCAAATGACTTTCGTCTAACGATCACGGGTTGTGGTTCAGTCTCTTCCTCAGTTACTTCTGCTGAGGCAGTGGTTAGATCTTCTCCCCGGTGTTTCCATTGTTTGCCTTTAAATCTTTCGATTTGTCGGGACATCTTGTCTACGGTTGCATCAATTGCAGCATAAATGCTATCGGCTCTCTCTTCAGATCGAAGAATAAAGCCTCGTCCGCGAATGGTAACTTGGGCAATAAAGCGATCAGATGCATTGCGAGCTGTCTTAGCAGCTCCAAGATCAACACGACATTCATCAATTTCGTTCAAGAATTTTTCCAGCCGGGCTACTTTTTTTGTTGCATAATCGTGAATCCGATCCGATAGCTCTAAATCTTTAGTGTAGATGTCGATTTTTAAGTTCATATTAGCCTCCTGGGGACTTTTGTAAAATTATACAATATTTAAATTCAAATGAAAGCAATATTAATGAGTTAATAAAGTTCTGGCGATTGCCGCGGCAACAACACTCGTAGCGCCAGCTCTTTTTAATGCTTTGGAAGCTTGCCTCATCGTTGCACCGGTAGTAAAAACATCATCCAGAAGTAAAACTCGCCTGCCTCTTACCAAAACTGTTTCGGCCTCGAAAGCTCCGTCCAGATTGGCTAAGCGCTCAACAACTGACAAGTGCACCTGTGATTCAGTGTCTTTAATCTTTCTAAGCGCTTTGGGTGCATGATTCCAGCTGTTGATTCCTGTCAGATACTTGGTAATTGCTTCAGCCTGATTGTAACCTCTCGTCCGCCTTCTTTGAATGCTCAGTGGCATTGGTACAACCAATTCGATATCGTTAAATGCGGCTAACAGGTCAGGGGCGATAAGTTTCGCCAACAACCTGCCCATCCCCAGGTCACGATCATACTTTAGACGCCTGATAGCACTGCGCATCAGGCCTGAGTATGCTCCGTAACAATAAATTTGGTCGAAATCTGGAGGGTGGTTCATGCAACTTGGACAAACTCCGCTTGATGGCATTGGTCTAAAGCATAACTGACAGTGTTGATCAGGTATCCGATCGATAGACAATCTGCATATTTCACAGATCGCATCGCCAGACTCACCACAGCCCACACACACAGGTGGAAAAAGCCAATCAGCCACTTTCCATGAAGCATCTTTGAAGGATTGATGAAAATTCATAATCAATTTTGATCACTGATTATTGCAAGGTCGAATCGTAGAATAACTTGATGGCAGGCCAGAACAAGGAAACAATTGTGAAAAGTACCAGGAATATCAGGATGATCAATAAGATATATTCTACTGGTCCCCACGAATTGCCTGAATTAGATTTCACAAAGCCTCTCACATCGCGTTAATCTATTTTGCTATTCAATTATAATTAGGTTTGGAAAACGAATGTGACAGTAGATAATATGCTGTTAGGTTATCCGCACTTCTTTATAATCAACCAAGATCTCAAAGATGAGAAGAAGGAGAAAAATGAGCGATATTTTTGAAAAAGTAGTTGGTGACCAGGATTGGTTTAAGAAAATTGTAGCAAAGATCCCAGGCTTTAAAGGCTACATCGAGCGAGGAGATCGACGGATGTCGGATAAAATCCTGCGCGAGAATGTTGCCAATCAATTTGAAGCGCAATACCAGAGAATATCCGGTGTGCAGCGTGATCTGATTTCACAGGGTGGTCTGATGTATATTGACGACCTGGAAGTCTCCGCAATCAAATTGCGCCAGTTTATAGATCGAGTTCGCACAGCCTCATACGGTTATGCTGGTCTCTTTGATGCCATTAAAATTAAAGAGGATGAACTCGCAATCGTTTATCAATACGATGCCTACCTGCTCGAACTCGAAGCCGAAGTGGCTCGCGCTATCGATAATGTTGAGGCTTCCGTTGGTACAGATGGCTTACCTGCCGCTCTGAAACATTTAACCACCGTTGCCCAAGGTTCTGTAGACGCTTTCAATAAGCGCTCTGACGTACTCAAAGGTATTTCCAAGTAAGCTTAGGAGGAATAATGGCTAGAATTTTTGATGTTGTTGAGTATCCAAGTGAGATGGCGGATGAACTCGTTCACCGCTTCCCTGAGCAAGGTGTAGCAGATTTACGGTTTGGTTCCCAGGTGATTGTCCGCGAATCGCAGGCTGTTGTGTTCTTCCGTGATGGTCGGGCTTTGGATGTGCTCGGACCAGGCCGCCACACCATTACAACCGCAAACGTACCTTTGTTGACGAACTTGCTTGGCAAACTGTTTGGAGACAGAACCCCGTTCACCGCGGAAGTCTACTATATCTCCATGCGTGAGTTCGCAGACCGAAAATGGGGTACGCCGCAACCTATTATCGTACGAAATCCTGGTGTAGGTTTGGGTGTCGCCCTCTTGCAGGGTTTTGGAACCTATAGCTTCCAGGTCAGTGACCCTCAGCAGTTTGTTACCCAAATTGTCGGTCAACTGGGCACCTATCGAACATCCGACATTGAGACTCGTCTTCGCATGATGCTGCTCTCAAAGTTGCAAGATGTTCTGGGTGAGACCGCTGCCAAGAGCAATGTTCTCGAATTGATTGGTTTGACAGAGGAGCTTTCAGCTGCAGTGCGTGCCAAGGCTCAGGACGATTACCTGGCGATTGGTCTGGCGCTCAAGAGCTTCTACATTGGAAACCTTAAGCCTTCTGATAAATCCGCCGAGGAACTTCGCGCCATGGGAATGCTTGATATGCAAACCTACACGCAACTCCAGGCTGCAGACGCCATGCGCGATGCTGCTCAGAATCCTTCTGGCGGCGCCGGCCTGACCGCTGGTATAGGTGCTGGCATGGGCATTGGCAATGTGCTTGCTGGTTCACTCCAGAACATGCAAAATCAGACCAATCAAACCAACCAGACCCAACCCACTTCAATACAAGGAAATGACATCATGCCTGATGTGATGACGCCCGCTGAAGTAGCCAATATCGTCAAAGTATCCGAAGAAGACATTATGGCCGCGATTACCGCTGGTGACCTTAAAGCACGCAAGATTGGCAGTGCTTATCGCATCAGCAAAGATGCCTTGGTGGATTTTCTCAAGGGCTAATCCTACATCATTCATAGATTAAAAAATCCTCCGATAAAACAGAGGATTTTTTAATTTTTAAACCTAAAATTACTTAATTAACGCGTCTACAGCATTGACAGCGTCTTCCACAGTGTGAATAGTGCGCGCAGCTTCGTCGTCAATGTTGATATTGAATTTCTCGCAAAATCCATCGACCAAGAAAAATTGGTCCATCGAATCCGCTTTCAAATCATCCACAAATCGTGTTTGAAGGGTGATATCATCAACACTGATTTTCATGACATCAGCGATAACTTCTTTTACCTTCTCAAAAGTGTCCATAAGTAAACCTCTCTCGTTTCGTTTTAATAACCTAATTATAAACAATAGTTTGACAAATGGTTACCAGTCTTATATAACACTATATTATGGAATTTGATGCGCCTATTTCCAAACGAAAAACTGATCACATCTCGATTAATCTAACTCAAGATGTGATGTCAGGTTTAAGTGCTGGTTTCGAAAATTATCATTTCCGGCACGAAGCTCTACCTGAGATTTCTCTTCACCAGGTTGACACTTCGACCTTGTTTTTAGGAAAGATCCTGTCTGCTCCCATTTTGATTTCATCCATGACAGGCGGTGTTGCTCATGCGCACCAACTAAATGAGGTGCTGGCTCGTGCTGCTGAAGAATTGCACCTTGCCATGGGATTGGGTTCTCAGCGTGCGGCGCTTATGCACCCTGATACTCAGGACTCTTTTAAGATCAGACGCTGGGCTCCAACAGCCTTGCTTTTTGCAAATCTTGGAGCTGTTCAACTCAACTACAATTTTGGAATAGCTGAATGCCAGGCAGCCGTGGAGATGATAGAAGCAGACGCATTAATACTGCACTTTAATTCGCTTATGGAGGCCATTCAACCGGAGGGCGATACCGATTTCTCTAACTTACTGCCAAAGATTGAGCAGATTTGCTCCAAGATCGGAGTACCGGTAATTGCCAAAGAGGTTGGCTGGGGCATTGATGCCAGTACTGCGAAAAAGCTGGTCGAGGTGGGAGTCTCCATTATCGATGTTGCAGGCGCTGGCGGAACCTCTTGGTCTGAAGTGGAAGCCTATCGATTGTCTGGTGTTCAAAAATCAGTTGCTCACAGTTTTAAAGACTGGGGAATACCAACCACGTTGTGCCTCGAAGAATTATCAGCTGCTGATTTGAAGATTCCAATAATCGCTTCAGGAGGTTTGGAAAACGGCATAGATCTGGCAAAGTCTCTTGCTTTGGGTGCCTGCCTTGGTGGATATGCGCGTAAACTGCTTGCTCCAGCAAATGACTCTTATGAGGTGCTCGTGGACACGCTTGAATCTATCAGATCTGAATTAAAGTTGAGTATGTTTGCCTGTGGTATCCAACAAATCGAACAATTCAAATCCTCGTTATTGATTTAGTCATGCAACCCAGACCTTCCTACCGCCAACTCCAAGAGAAATTTGAAGAGTATCTGAGGGATACTATTTTGGATGAAACTCAAAATCATCCTTTACTTCAAGAAATGATTTCATATCACTTTGGATGGTTGAAACCTCTACAAACAGCCGGTAAACGTTTACGACCAATGATTGCCTTGCTTTCAGCAGAGTTAATTTCTGAGGATTTCTCAAAAGCCTTTCCTGCGGCGTCAGCGCTCGAAATCTTGCACAATTACACTCTTATTCATGACGACATTGTAGACAACAGCGATCTTCGTCATGGTCAGGTGACACTTTGGAAGAAATATGGCATAGCTCACGCGATTAATACGGGAGATTACCTTTCGAGCCTGGCGCTTGTTTTCATCAGCAATGCAAGGATCGGCCGACCTGATTTGTTGTATTCCATTTTCCTTAAGTCAGCTACCGACGTGATAGAAGGGCAGCACGAGGATATTCGTTTTGAATCCGAGGCAACAATCAGTCAACAAGCTTACTTTGACATGATCAGCCAGAAAACGGCCAGTCTGTTTAGTGCGGCTATGAAACTTGGCGCAATAAGTGTCGGGGCAAATCACACAGTAATAAACTTACTCGGAGAAGTCGGCTATCAATTTGGAATTGCCTATCAGATATATGATGACTACATCGGTGTGTGGGGAGACCCCAAGGACACCGGAAAGCCTGCTGGAATTGATTTGATGAAGCGAAAAAAATCTTACCCAGTGTTGATTGGCATCCAAAAAGATCCTGAATTTGCTGCCTTGCTGTCCACAAATTCCGTGTGGGATACAACGACGATCTCCAACATGATAGAAGTTTTAAACGCCCTGGGTGTTCAGAAACAGGCGCGAACGAAAATTTCACAACATCTCGATAGTGCAAATCAGCAATTGGACAAGATTAAAACAGACCATTCGCTGGATGTGTCGAGATTGAGTAACTATGTAAACTCACTCTTCAAGCTGGATTGAGCCAACCTCAATCGGTTCAAAGCGCGCCACAGCTACAACCAAACCAAACACCAGCCAAAAGTAAGGTAACCCGAAGGTGTCGGTACTAAAGCCCTCAATTAATAATGCTAATAGAGCTAATTTCCCAAACAAGCCCATGAAGCGATAGATATCTGGTTTTGATTTTTTCTCCAATCCTACTGCGGCTTTCAAGACTACATAAAGCCATGAAAGAAAAACAATAAAACCCACAATACCTGTTTCTGCCAGCAATCTGACCCACAAATTCTTTGCATTGGGGATAAACGTGTCAGTCGTAAGCACTTTGACGATCTCTGGAAGGCGGAAGCCATAATCTGGGAGAACCTGAGGGAAGAAATAACCTGCTCCACCAAAGCCTACCCCAAGCAAAGGATGCATCAAGTACACTTGATATGCCGACAACCAAAAAATTACTCGCTCAGCCACACCCAGTTGGCTAGCCCAACCCATAAATCCAAACTGTTTGAACCGTTCTAAATCAAACAACTTGGCGTTGCGTGGATCTATCTTTGTCAGGATAAACCCCAAGCCGATCATTAACCCTACAAGTCCAACAATCAGGCAAAACCAAATGATCACCCTTCTCCCCCTGTGACTTTTATTTCCAGGCTTTTCTGTCCTGTCAATGGTTTGGCTAACCAACCTGAACAACAAGTAGGCTAACAACAATATTCCAGTAAGCCATCCAATCCTGCTGAAACTCAAGAAAAGTGCTGCGATTGAGGCAAAAAGCAGGGTATGTTCCAGATTAAACTTCCGAAATAGTTTGAGCTCTGAGAGGGTAAAGCCATGGTAACTTGCTGCAAGAAACAGGGGGATAAAAAGGATATTTAGCTGATGTGCCAACCATGATGGTTCAAAAGCTAAACCATAGACCCGGCGAACGAATATCTTTCCGCTGCTCGAAAAATAATTCTGAATCTGAAACAGAAAGGGGGGATATTCCTTAAAGATTAACGAAGTACCCGCTTGTAAAACACAAAAAATCAATATGACACCAAAAGCGATATAAATGATTCTTAGTGTAAACCGCAAATCTTTTTCGTTTCTTACCATAAAGATGGGCGTTAAGAAGAACGCGATACCTGTAATGAGCGTCAGGAAGCCTTCGAGCGCGTTCCTAAACACAGGTGTTTCTCTGAAACTGGGTATATCTTTGAAGTAGCCGATCGCCGTTGAGATGACTGCAATGCCCAAAAAAAGCATTAATGGCATCACTTCTTTCGGAAGTGATTTATTTTTATAGATGGTGGGCAGTAAAAGTGTAAAAGTCAATAAAACGAGGGGCACGATGGAGAGAGGTGCCACCGAATTCCCCCCCAATATTCGTAAAATAAGTGGAAAACTGGTAACAGGCAATGCCAACAGCAGGAGCCCCCATAGAATGTAATTTAAACGCTCAAGCCAGGATTTAGGCATATTTCTGTTTGCGTCCAGGCAAAACCTCTATCCGTAGGATAGCAATTGCCATGCCCAGAAATGTACCAGCAAGGATAAGGCTGCCCCTCGAATACCTTAACGGCGCGTCGGGAATGTCAGCAGGAATGAGGTTACTTATCGTTAGCGCTGAAGTCAAGCCCATACTTAGCGGTGATTCTTCAAGGATAATTGCGTTCGCCTGCTCTTTTAAGGTGACAACTGTTTCAGGATTTAACGCGACGCAATAATCAGTCTCTTGCGCCTCCAGATCTGTCTGACATTTCATAATTTGCTGTAATGTGTCACGTGCCTCTGAAACAGAGAGTCCATAGGGATAGGCATCCATCAATCGATTGTAAAAAGCGTGTGCCCAACTGTTGACTATGCGTTGAGCGATTTCAGGGTCATGATCACGATACTTAAGAATTGTGTTAAGCATCTGCCGTTCAAAATTGGCATTTTCACGAAATTCTTCATTCGTCAAGTTATGTCCGATAGCTTGTTCAGACAGTAAAACTTCCTCAACCACCTGAACGTCATAGACTTGACTGCCAATTATGGTCATTTGTGAGTCAACCATCATTTCAGTGATATTGCCATTTCTGACTATTTCCATGTTGGCGGTTATTGATGCTTTAGCCTCATAGATTGGTCGTAATGTGTAACTTGCGAGCAAGCCAACCATTGCTCCTGACAGCATACACAATCCCAGCAGCACCCAAGGGTAAGTCTTTAGATTGAAGAAACGCAGCGGATGATCGGTCATAGGCTTTCTCTTTCGCACAGATTGGGTAGAATATACCATAAGACGACCTACCCTTCATAATGCAGGAGGAAGCGGATGACTAAATTACTTGAGTTACGAATCGATCAATGTGCGCTCAAACTTGATAATGAGTTGGGAGAATCACCTCTTTGGAACATAGAACAGCAAACACTTTATTGGCTTGATATCGAACGTGGACAGTTGCACACTTATCATCCAGCTACTCAGGATTACCAGACGTTCGAGCTTGGGAAGCAAGCTGGCAGCATTGCGTTTACCAAGACTGATGAATTGCTTGTTGCAACCACCAATGGGTTGGCGTTTTGGAATAAAAATACAGGCTTAACCGAAAATGTCATTGATTTTTTTAGTACGACAGACCCCCGGATGATGAACGATGGCAAGGTCGACCCAACTGGAAATTTTTGGGTTGGAAGTAAGGGTCCAAAAAAGGCTTCTTTTCTTTACCGGGTAACGCCAAACTTGATCACTGAATTGATGCTCGATGAAATCACGATATCAAATGGCATGGATTGGACGTCTGATACTGGGTATTTCTTTTATGCTGATTCAGGAGTTGAGTCAGTATATCAATTTAAGTACGACAGATCGCTCGCTCTGATTGGTGATGTTGTACTCTTCTATACTGATAACCAAGGCACTCCTGACGGATTGACGATTGACTCTCAGGGCAATATTTGGATCGCCATTTGGGATGGCTGGCAAATCGTAGGGTTAAGACCCAGTGGTGAACAGTTCTGTAAGATTCAACTTCCAGTAAGCCGGCCCACTTCAGTTGCTTTTGGCGGACCGGACTTGAAAACTTTGTTTATAACTTCTGCCAGAACTGGGTTATCTGCAGAAGCGCTGGAGCGTGAACCCCTGGCAGGCAGTCTGTTCTCCGTCCTCTTGAAAACACCTGGACGACCGAGTAATAAATTCGGTTACAGCCCCAAGTCTACACGCAGTTAACCACTAATCTTCGTCAATCTCACCATTTTTCATCACTCGCAAACGTTCATGCGTGTCAAGAATGCGTTTGCGCATCCTTAGGCTCGTTGGCGTAACTTCAACCAACTCATCGGAATTGATGTACTCAATCATTTCATCCAAACTCATTTCACGAGGTGGATCCAAACGGTCTTCCAGATCTCGGATAGATTGGCGCATGTTTGTCAGATGTTTCTTCTTTGCAATATTGATTGCCAATTCCTGAGGCCGCGGCGTTTCACCAACTAACATACCCTCATAAACAGGAACCCCTGCACCTATAAAGAGCTGACCGCGAAGTTCAGCGTTTTTTAGCCCATAGGTGGTAGAGACACCGGTTTCTCTGGCAACAATCGAACTGGATTGTCTGCCTTCAATCGGTCCTTCCAATTTCTGATTGCCAAGGAAGAAACTATTCAGCACGCCACGCCCTCTTGTAATGTTTAGAAACTTATACCTAAAACCCAGTAGCCCTCGGGTTGGCATTGAGTAGATCAGGTGAACTGTGTTATCAGGATTGTTGGTCATGTTGAGCATCTTACCTCGCCTGGCTCCTAACATTTCCACCACCGCTCCGACAAATTCGGAGTCCACATCCACATGAACTTCTTCGTACGGTTCCAGTTTGTTACCGTCAGCGTCTGTGATAACTATGGCTTCCGGCCGTGAGACTTGAAATTCATAGCCTTCCCGACGCATTGTCTCAATCAGGATGCCAAGATGCAATTCGCCTCTGCCAGAGACAAGAAAAACATCCTTGCTTTCGGTTTGTTCGACTCTCAAGGCGATATTGGTCCTTAATTCAGTTTGAAGTCTTTCAGCCAATTTTCTGGACGTGCCCCACTTACCTTCTTGTCCGGTAAACGGTGATGTATTGACACCAAAGGTCATTTGCACCGTGGGTTGCTGTACTTTTATCACTGGCAAAGCTACTGGTGTCTCAAAATTAGCTAAAGTCTCACCAATCTGGATATCCTTCAAACCGCCAATAGTAATGATCTCGCCTGCATCAGCTTGGGATACAGCCAGTTTATCAAGTCCATGGAAGGCAAAAACATACTTGCCTATGATCTTTTCGATGGAACCGTCGTGCTTGATGCGCGCAAGTGTGTCCCCAGGATGAATCGATCCGGCATGAATACGTCCAGAAGCTGTCACACCACTGTATTCGTCATAACCAAGATTGGTTACCAACATTTGAAAAGGCGCTTCAGCATCTACGGTAGGACCTGGAATCTCGTTGATGATAGTGTCGAACAGTACATGTAGATCCTCATCAAGGTTGGGTGTCAAGCCTGCCTTACCTTCCAGACCATTGGCGTAAATAATGGGAAAATCGACCAGTTCATTGCTGGCACCGAGTTCGATGAAGAGATCAAAGGTCAGGTTCAATGTACGATCAGCGTCAGCTTCCCTTCGATCGAGTTTATTGACGACTACGATAGTAGGCAAATTCTTGGCTATCGCTTGCTTGAGCACAAAACGGGTCTGGGGTTTGGGACCTTCGGCAGCATCTACGAGCAGCAGAACACCATCCACCATGTTCATGATGCGTTCAACCTCGCCACCGAAATCTGCATGGCCAGGTGTGTCAACAATGTTAATTTTGATCATCTGACCGGTATTTGGGTCAGGTATTTCAATCGAGGTGTTCTTCGCCAGGATCGTGATACCTCGTTCACGTTCGAGGTCATTTGAGTCCATAATTCTTTCAGCCACTTTCTGGTTGACTCTGAAAGTTTTGGCCTGTTTCAGCATTGAATCGATCAGTGTCGTCTTTCCATGATCAACGTGGGCAATGATGGCAACATTTCTAATATCTTGTCGTTTTGTAAGCATTCTTCCTCCAAAAAAAAGACCCGGTTTCCCGGGTCATCATTATCTCTCCAAACCAATTACCCCATGAAAATAGGGTGGTCTCTTTACCGGGCTTACTGTAATTTTTACCGCAGATTTCAATCGAACCATGGCCTCGTTGAGCTTGACACGATCGTTGGCGTGAACTTCAAAGAAAGGCGCTCCAGCTTCAATCTGGTCCCCAATCTTGACAAGGACATTGATTCCGACCGCAAGGTCGATTTTATCCCCTTTTTGAGCCCGTCCAGCACCAAGAGAGACAGCTGTCTCACCCACCATTCGCGCATCAACTTCCTCGACCCAACCCGATTGGTCACCTTGTAGTGTTTCAACCAGCTCGGCCTTAGGTAATTTGCTGAGATCGTCAACGAATGAGACATCGCCACCCTGGGCAATCACCAGTTCTCTGAATTTGGCAAACGCAGAACCATCAAGCAGAGAATTCTCAGCCATCTCGATGGCTTCCGCTTCGCTGAAAGTTTGCCCACCCAAAAGCAACATGTAGGCGGCCATGTGTATGCAGTGATACCGGTAGTCCCTCGGACCACGATTGTTCAGCATTTCAACCGCTTCTGCAAGTTCCATCGCATTACCCACAGCGACACCTAAAGGTTCATCCATGGGAGATAGTACTGCAATCACCTTTCGGCCAGATAACTTGCCAATGCTTACCATTACCTCTGCCAATGAACGTGCATCCTCAAGTGTCTGCATAAAGGCGCCTTTGCCTACCTTGACATCCAGAACAATGGCATTTGCGCCAGCAGCGATCTTTTTGGACATGACTGACGAAGCAATCAACGGGATGGATTGCACTGTCCCAGTGACATCCCGTAAAGCATAAAGCTTGCCATCAGCCGGTGCCAAATCTGCGCTCTGGCCAGTCAGAACAATCTGATGTTCACTAAGCACACGTCGGAATTCTTCTGTAGTAAGGTTGGTCCGGTATCCGGGAATGGCATCGAGCTTGTCAATTGTGCCACCACTAAAGCCAAGACCCCTGCCAGACATCTTACCGACTGGTAAACCGCAAGCCGCCACCATGGGTGCCACTGTAAGGGTGGTTTTATCTCCAACCCCTCCTGTAGAATGCTTATCCACAACCGTAGAAACAATATCGGAGAGGTCCAGCACCTCGCCTGAATCTGCCATTGCAAGCGTTAGATCAGTGATTTCCTGATCGGTCATACCATTGAGGACAATTGCCATCGCCAGTGCAGACATCTGATAATCAGGTATTTCGTTTCTGGTATACCCATCAATAAAAAAGCGAATTTCTTCGGTTGTCAAAACCTGCTTGTCTTTTTTCTTGATTATCAGATCAACAGCGCGCATATTTCACCTGCCTTTTTACTTCTTCAGCACTATGGTTACTTTGCGATTGGGATCTTCACCAATGGATTCGGAGACAAGTTGCTCATAATTTCGCAACTCCATGTGAATGATGCGCCGTTCATTAGCCGGCATTGGCTCAAGGAATTGTTTCCGGCCAGTTGTAATAGCCTGCTCAGCCATACGATGGGCGATTTTCTTGAGTTCTGATTCGCGACGGTCACGATAGCTCTGTACATCTACCTGAATGGGCACCCAATGGTTAAATTTCTTGCTAATAATCAAACCAGTCAAATACTGCAGCGCGTTGAGTGTTTCCGATTTCCGACCAATTAAGAAACTCAGATCGTCACCTTCGATGTTTGCATACACGATATCACGATCGTCCTCGTCGGAATGGATCATCTTGGTTGTAACGTTTGCCTTGATCTCCATTTTTTCCAAGATGCCTGTTAATACTTCCCGGACCGAGCCTGCCGAGTCAGAAGCATCAGTGAGTTCACCCGCAAATTCCAAAGCAACCTCATCGTCACTGAGTACCTGAAGAGGCGTTGGTTCTTCGGGTACAGTATCATCCGATACTAATGGCTGCTTTCGCGGTATCAATCTTATATGAGCTTGCCTGGAGGCAAATTTGAAGACATTCCGTTTGCCCTCATCAAGCACCTCTACCTCGACCTCATTCCGGTTTAAACCCAATTCATCGAGCCCTTTTGCGACCGCTTCTTCAATGGTCGCTGCCATAAATTCGTGGGTATTACTCATGATTTCCATATTTCCCTTTACAGGTCACCCTATTTCTTGCGTTTGGGGCGTAATTTCTTTTGCGCTGATCGCGCGGAAGGCTTACTTACCTTTGCTGGAGTGACAGCCAAATGTTCTTCTTCGTCATCATCCTCAGGCACATCAATATATTGCGACGAATCTGATTTCTTTGTGATTGGTGTCGGTTTTACATCAACCACAGCAGGTGTGGAAGGATGCTTCGGCTTGATGAAAGGCAATATCTTTGACCAGTCCGTACGACCTTGAATGGAGTACTGAATAGTGGTTACGACGTTGGTGATCACAAAATACAAAGCTAAACCAGCAGAGAATTGATAGGCCATATAGCCCATCATTAACGGCATCATCATGTTCATTGACTTGGACATCGCGGCGGCTTGGTCGTCTTGCCCTGTTGATGGGGCTTCCATAACTTTACTCAGCAAGTATTGCGTGAGGACCACAACAATCGCCAAAACTGGGATTGGAATTCCAAACAAATTCAGGCGTTCAGGCTGGCCAAGGTCCATCCATAGAAAACGATTGTTAATCGGCAATACGTTGGCGGGATTGATGAAGGGATAGAGTAAATCCTTGAGTGCTTTCAGCTCAAAAGGCGTAGAAGCCATCGCCTTCATAATGGCTTGGTAAAGACCAAAAATGATTGGCAATTGTATTAGCGTCGGCAAACAAGAACCGAATGGGCTCACCCCCATTTCCTTTTGGAGCTTCATTTGCTCTTGTGCGAGCATCTGTTTGTCGTCCTTGTATTTTTCTGCCAATTTCTTATAACGAGGATCGGTTTGCATATCCTGCATAGCCTTGGTGGATTTGAGTTGGGCTGTAGTCAGAGGATTGGTGACCAATTTGATAATGATCGTGAAGAGAATAATGGCAATGCCAAAATTATCCACCAGCATGGTGATCAAGACCAGAAGATTAGTAAGAGGTTGTACGATTATGGTGTTCCACATGGTGTTTTCTCCTCAGATCAGTTGGCTGAAGGCGTAAACGCCCACTTTTGAACGCCGTTTTGGTCCACAGCAAAGACGAGATTCTCAGTTTTCGTGGTTTTATTGGCAATGATGATGTTTCCACCAGCTATCACAGGCGTAGTGTAAACCTGAGCATCTGGCAGGGAAAGGGTCCAAAGAGGCACCTGGTTCAGATCATAAGCTCTCACATTACCAGCGATTGACACTACCGCAAACCCATTATCGAGTGCGACCGGTCCAGCCATCATAGCTTCGTTGGTAACAATTGACCAATTTAAATTGCCATTTTCTGAATTGATCGAATAAATCACCCCTTTATCATCTGTGACGATCAGATTGTCACCCATCAAGATGGGTGAAGCCCAAATTGCACTCATTTGACCATTGTGGTTGAATGTCCATTTTGTAGCGCCAGTCACTTCATCAAGAGCTACAACTTCGTGACCCAGGCCTCCGGCAAATAAAAGTTTTGTGATTGGGTCAAACACGGGGCTTGAATCCATACTACCTGCGGTCTTGGTCCGCCATACTTGAGCACCTGTCTCTTTATTCAAAGCAATGACTTCATGTTCTTGAGAAGCAATAATGATCCGCTCTTCTGTAATCAGTGGTTGGGCAAGAAAACCAAATTTGTTATCAAATTTCCACAAAAGCTGACCCGTATCATCCAAGGCATAAACACTACGATCGAGCGATGGAGCGACGATAAGACCTGGTTCTCCAGCCGCAGCAGCTAAATACCAGCCTTTGGATTCGGCAAATTGCCACTTTACGCTTCCATTATCGGATGAAAGGGCGTGAAGATTATTAGCCAAATCACCAAAAACTACAGTTCCATTTTGGCTAAAGGGAGCAGCGTAGAACACGACCGACGCCGAGGATTTCTCGGGGTAGTGCCAAAGCTCTGTGCCAGTCGGATTGATTTTATAGACAAACGTACGGTTGGCAAAATAGATTGACTCACCGTCAGTGCTCAAGCCCGGAGCGCTGTCAGCTCTTGGTCCAACAGCACAACCAGTTAAGGTTAATGCCAAAAAGAGCAATCCTACAGTAACGATCATTTTTTTTGAAATCATCAGTCTCCAATTCTAAGGAACAGGGTCGATACCACCCGCATTAAACGGATTACAGCGCAAGATACGTTTTATTGCCATCCAACCGCCTTTGATCGCTCCAAATTTATAAACAGCTTGATAGCCATAATGAGAACAAGTCGGTTGAAAGCGACAGGTTCCCTCGGGCAAAGTCTTTGAAAACGTTAATTGGTAACCCCGAATGAGTAACAAAACAGCCAACCGTGGAAGATTCGTCAGATTGATCTTTAAATTACTCAAAGGTGGATCAGCATGTACCACCTTTTCTGGATCATTAGTCATCGAAAATTCCATTTTATGTCCGGATCAGTTTTGCTCTCTCAAAAAGCACTACCAGGTTTTGTTCAATTTCATCGGCAGTAACGCTCAGCAGTGGTTTGCGCGCGATCAGCAATAGATCATGAGGTTGTGCCATTTCTTTTATCAACTGCGCTACTCTTGAACGTAAAACGCGCTTACAACGGTTTCGTTGCACCGCTCCGCCTACTGATCGGCTTGCCAGGAAAGCTACCCGAGTTTTTCCCAACAAAGAATCCTGGACTACTAAGATCGCGATCGAGCTGGTAAAACTTTTACCGTCCGAGCGAATTGCCCGAATAGTTTCACTATCTTTGAGGCGGTTTTGTTTTGGAATCAAACCTGATCAGACGTTGCAGGCTACTCTTCGTTTTACCAGGTTATACGTTTGACGTGGTTGTTGGCCTTGGTCGCTAATTTTAGTCGACCACGGGCGCGTCTGCGACGTAATACCTCACGACCGTCTGCAGTCGACATGCGGGCTCGGAATCCATGGACGCGCAGGCGTCGGCGTATCTTTGGTTGATAGGTACGTTTAGTGCTCATTCTAAAAAATCCTTTCAAATTTCCTGGGTGATTGTTGTCAACTGCCCAAGGTAGTTATCAAATTATTTTAACCTTGTGATTTTACCTGACGATAATGCATATCGTCAAGGCAACAATTTCTCAACAACAATTTCTTGATCGAAGCGATCAGAGTATCCTGAAAGAATCTTCAGACCAAGCGCTGCCAACAACCACCCGGTCGAAGTTTTTATAAAGGTTCTCTTTGATATAGCGTTCTTCATGGAATAGAAGTGGACGGACATCTTCTTGGTTGAGTAAAAGCGTAACTTGTGCCGATGAGGAAACACCCTTCAAGCCACCAAAAGGATGGCGTAATACCTGACACATCATCTCAAGGTTAAGCGGCGTGCCTATTTCCACGTCTATCAATTCTGCTAATCGTTCCGGTCGAAAAATCCAAGGTAAAGAAATGGGCTTTCCAAGAGCCGATAATCCGGCTACTACGATTACATGCTCTACCCATTTTGGGATGACTGGCTCGTAATCAGCCGGGGCTTTAAACGCTGCTTTTCTTGCTCCATCTGCTTCGATCAAGAGCGATAGATGATTTATCCTGCAAAAATCTTTTAGAGCTAATGCTTGCTCAGAATTCATTCCAATTAAATGGAGAGAGACTTCATCTGGCCCTGCTGTGACCAAAAGTAATTGATGGGAATTCTCTAAAAGTAATCGGTTGTCTATATCCTCATTCCATACAAAATGCGTATCAGCGAGTAAAGCCTGCTCAAGCCCTAACTTGGTCGTAGTCGAAACCACCGCCCCGTTTTTGAACTGGCGGGCAAGCTGAAACATGCAGGTGGTTTTACCGCCTGCTCCGACAAACGCTATAGTAATGTTTTCTTCTACGCGCAATATGTCTATTAATTTCAAAGCTATAATGCCTTTCTTGCTTTCATCATAAACACCACCTGAACCACCGCCCTTCCTATAATGACCGCCTTATCGGAGAGTTCATAAGCTCGATTTTGCTCCAAGCAAGGGTCAACATCGCCAATCTTGGTGTGTTTGGAAACGGACGAGCCAGCGCGCAGCATGCCTCGTACCACTCCATCAAATGGGGCAAAAACAGGTACTTCACCGACCTTAACCAATAACTGTCCCTGGTGAACAATTGAACCAATTTCTACATCGGGTATCACTTCGCCTTCAATCGGAGAATATAACACCCTTTCCAAGCCTCTGCCTTCCACCATAGATGGAACTCCAGTATCCTTCTGTGGTGCGCCACGGTAAATAATTTTACCAAGGTCTTCACCCCTGTTTGTTTCAATGGCAGCTATACAGTTCTTTCCGCCCACGAAGCCTGGACCTAATCCAATCACTTTCATGGGTTTATCACACCTAACACGTGTGCTGTCTTTAAGCATGCGAGCATCAACAATTGCCAGAAAATCCAGAGAAACGAGCTGCTCAAGATTTGGGTCCACAACCACCGCAACCGCATTTTGAGTATGAATTGTCGCGATCTGACAAGTACTTTCAGCTAACACACCCAACACGCCTTCAACTTCGATCTGACCCTCAAAAACCGCTTCAGCAAAAGCCACTTTCCTGCGCACGACCAGTGGTTGAGCCAACTCAGTAACAATAACTTTATATCCACTTTGGTGCAAACAAATGGCTACACCTGTCGCCAAATCACCCCCACCTCTAACCAGTACCAACTCTGTTGTGTTGCCAACTCTGTCAGTCACACCAATCTTCCTTCCAACTTGCCATCTGGGATTACATCAACGAGCTCGACTTTTCTGATGGAATTCGTCAAATTGATAGAAGAACTTGTCTTGACCCTTAAGTAGTCTGGGGTGTAACCTTCGAAAATCCCTTTGCGGCTGCCTTCGAAGAGGACCTCCTGGACTGTTCCAATTCTTTTCTTCTTTGCGGTCGCAGAAAGCCGATCGAAAAGTGATTGCACTTGCTGTAGGCGTTCTTTCCTGACTGTTTCCTGAACCTGACCTGGTAATGAGCAAGCCTCTGTGCCAGGCATTGGACTGAATTTGAAGACATGACCTCCAGTGAAACCACTTATCTCGATGAATTCAAGGGTTTCCTCAAGGTCTGACTGAGTTTCACCCGGAAACCCAACGATTACATCAGTGGTGATTGCCACGTTTGGTCGATGGATTTTGATCACCTCAATTATTCCACTTAAGGCAGACTTCGCAAGCGGTCGGCGCATCGCCTTCAGAATTGTGTCAGAACCACTCTGAATCGGAATGTGCATATGGGGACAAAAACGTGGATCATTAAAAAGGTTAATCAGACCTACTGTTACATCCCAAGGCTCTATGGATGATAGCCTCAGCCTGGGGATCTCTGTTTTCTCAAGTATCGCGTCAATCAGATCATTAATCCGCATCTCTCCCAGGTCTTTTCCCCAAGAACCAATCTGAACACCTGTCAGCACTACCTCTTTGATACCACTATGGACGAGCCTGTTTATCGTTTCGATGATTCTTTCGATGGGTTCACTCCTGGATGAACCTCTGGCAATCTGTGTAAGACAGTAACTGCAACGATTATTGCAACCATCCTGCACTTTGACAAATGCCCGCGTGCGTTGACGATGACCCAAGTTAATCCCCTGAATGGGTGATAATGGAACAATATCCTTAATCAAAAAGTCCGCAATTCGGTACTTATCTTGATTTGGGATTTGATTTTCTGTATCAAGAAGGTCGTTGGCTTGGTCAGGGAAGGCGCTGTTCCAACATCCAGTGCCGATCACCCTTGCGCTCGTATGTGTCTGATAATGACGTAGCATCTTACGGGAGTCTGCGGCAGCCTTTAAAGTGACACAACAGGTATTTACGACGACCAAGTCTGCTTTTTCCGCCTGATCGACAACCTGGTAGCCCTGAGCAATGAAATCACGCGCTAAAGACTCGATCTCCGCCTGGTTCAGCCGGCAACCCACCATATCGAAAAAAACTGAGTTCATACCCAGTATTTTAGTCGACAAAATTACAGGCTGGCAAATCCCAGCCTGTAATTCCACAAAACACTATTTTATATCGCTTCAAGATATCGGGCGACTTCCCAATCAGAGACACTCATGCGGTATTCTTCCCATTCGGCCATTCGTGCATTGATGAATTTGTCAGTTAAATCCTCTCCCAGGGCTTGACGAATTACCTGATCAGTCTCAAATAGGTCAACGGCTTCCTTCAGTGATCCGGGAAGCATTTCAATTTGCCGTTCAGCACGTTCTTCAGGTGTAAGTTCATAAACGTTCAAATTGTTCAAAGGTTTTGGCAAGGGTGTATCATTCAGAATTCCATCCACACCGGCTGCAAACATTGCGAGGAAAGCCAGGTATGGATTGGCTGATGGGTCCGGGCAACGCAATTCAATACGAACCGCTTGATGGTTGCGTTCCTGCGTCTTAGGAATGCGGATTAGCGCTGAACGATTGAGCTGAGCCCAGCCTACATAGACTGGGGCTTCATATCCGGGCACTAAACGTTTATATGAGTTTACAGTAGGGGCAAGGATAGCAGACATCGCCGTGGCATGTGCCAATTGACCCGCAATATAACTATGCGCTAACTTGGATAGATGCATGGGGTCAACTTCATCGTAAAACAGATTTTTCCCAGCGTCATTATGGATAGATTGGTGACAATGCATCCCTGACCCAGGCGCACCAAAAGTGGGTTTGGGCATGAAGGAAGCAATCAAACCATTTTTTGCCGCAATAGCTTTCACTGCTGTCTTGAAGGTCTGGACGTTATCCGCAGTTCGTAGGGCCTCATCAAATCTGAAATCTATCTCGTGTTGTCCAAGACCGCATTCATGGTGCCCAACTTCGACATCCAAGCCCATCGTACGCAACGTTGACATAATCTCAGTTCGAACGTTGACGGCTTGGTCGTTGGCCGAAAAATCAAAATATCCACCTACATCGTAGGGAACAGGATGGATCTTTTCAGAACCATTGCGCAGAAAGAGGAAAAATTCGGGTTCTGGTCCGACTTTCAACGTCCAACCATGTTTTTTCTTTACTTCAGCAAGAAAATGCTTTAGTTTCCCGCGTGGATCACCTTCGAAGGGCTCGTCGTTTTGTGTGTGTATGTCGCATAAAATGCGTGCACGGCGATAGTCAGGGTTGGTCCAGGGCAACATCGCATAAGTTTCCGGGTCCGGAACCAGATGCATATCGCTTTCCTGAATTCGGGCAAACCCTTCAACAGAAGAACCGTCAAACCAGATCCCATTGTCAAGGACCTCATCCAACTGTTCCACGGGTCCGTCAAGCGACTTGACCACCCCGTTGATGTCCGTGAACTGGTAGGAGATAAACTTAATTTTATCTTTGCTGACTTGACTTTTTAACTCATTAGTATTCATTGAATCCTCCAAGAACAAAAATAGCCTTCAAAAAACCAGATTTGAAGAATCTCTGCTCACAGAGCATTATTTTTGTGCCCCAAGTCACCTAAGGGTTTTGTACAGCTCTTGTTTTAGGAGAATGAAACCCGTGAGTGGGTTACGAAGGCATCCGCTGATCATTCGATTTTCTCTGGTTTCCCAGATTAGCCTCTCCTCGCGGGAAGGAACCTTCACCTCGTCATCTCATATGAGACTCAGCCGCTATATCTCCAGTAATATCCTATTCAGTTTTGACATCATAAATGATGCCTCCCCGCCATGCCGTGTGCTGGATCGTCTTGAACCTGCAAGATGCAGGAGTGGTTCTTCCTGCAGGTTTTGTCTTGACCGTAGTCTAACACATTACCTGTTGTGAGATAGAACCTATTTTTGTTGGTGTTGGTACAAAACTTAGGCCGCATCACGAACACAGCAGGGTAAATTCTTTATACCACAATTTAATTTTTACACAATCCTACCGTAAATTGGGGTATGCGTTTCAAAAGTCGATAGTCAAGGAAAAAAAGGAGGAAGTTCCAATACAATTAGTTTTGGCGAAAACAAACGAAAGGAACTTCCAATGACCATAACAGTCAGAATGAGTATAAACGTAGAAGCAGAAAATGGGGGAGGGAAAACGATTACCGCAGGGTGATAAAATTACATGGTGGATGTAAAGCAAGTAGAAAACAGCAATTCATCACGCTTAAACATTGTGCTCGCCTTTATAGGCATTTGCATTGCTTTTACCTATTTTTTACCCAATCAGTCAGTTAATCGGGTTTTACAATCAGCCTTTGGAGAAAATCCTTTTAACATTACAGTCAATCGGCTTATCTTAATTATTGTGGCACTTGTATCACTTACAGGTTCTGTGTGGTTTTTTAGCAGGAATTGGGGATCCGATGGCAAGGTTTTTTCTGTTGTGACGCTCCTACCGCACTTGCTGATACCGGTTTTTACATCTGTTACATTGGCTTATGCGCTGTCGCAACTGATTCGTACCCCTTGGTGGTGGTTAGTTTATTTGCTCGGGCTTGTGCTCTTGGCAGTTGTACTCGTTGCAGAAGATCATGATCTGAACAATTATGAGAAAACTTCACCTATTCCCATGATAAGTTTGTGTTCTCTCTCGATGGGTTTGTATCTTCTGGGTTTGATTGTTCTACGAACAATTGGACCGAGATTGTATGTGTTGGTTCCAATCGTAGGATTGGCAACTGCTTTCGTCTCATTGCGTTTTGTGGAATTGCGAACAGATAGAAAAACATCATGGGAAATAATTGTCGCGATTGTTCTGATCCTATCGCAACTTTCGGCCGCTTTATATTACCTGTTTATTAATGCTCTACAATTTGCTCTGATCATGACTGGCGTACTTTATTGTTTGACAACATTGGCAATAGGACTGCAGATGAAAAAAACAGGTTCTGGTTTGATCGTCGAGCCTATAAGTATGTTAATAATTACAGCAACCTTAACAGGTTTAACTATTTTGTTCTAAAGTTTTAGCCTGCTTGACCATTTCACGATATAACCAAAACAGATTTCTTTGGTGAAGGTCCTGCGCCAGGCCACCAAGCAGCACGCGTGACTTACCACCAGCTTCGACATCCTGTGCTTGAAGGAACTCAATCGGTGATCGCCTTCGCATTGCTGTCTTGGCGAGTTTGTGAATCAGATGCAAATAGTTAGTATTTATTCTTACGGCTTCTTCGATTTCACCCCTAAGAATGATGTCGCCATGACCTTGGATGATGTTTTCAAGCGACATGGATCCAATTTTATCGAGAGTGTGAAAAAGCACGTCGATATCGCCACCGACGACAAAAGGAATGGGCATAAACGCGTCGCCAGCAAAAAGAATCCTATCATCCTCTATTAAGACTGAAATTCCGTCTTCAGAGTGTCCTGGTGTAGGAAAAATGCTTATCTGTTTTTTCCCTACTCGCAGATAGATCTCACCGCTGGAAAATGTAATTTGCGGAGGAACGATTTCAATTTCCCTAAAAAGAGGATTTACTTCTCCGGCTTCCGCCAGTGCAGATTTGCTCTTGGAGAGCATTAGATCACGGCACAAACTGTGCCCGATGACTGTAGCATTGGGAAAAAAACTGTTTCCCCAACAATGATCAGCATGATGATGGGTGTTAATAATGTATCTTACTGGAACCATCAACTCGACTTCCAGAAAATGCTTCAACAAGGCAGTTTCTTGAGGCATCAAGGTGTCAATAAGAACAGCCCATTGTGGACCAATGATTGCACCAGCAGTCGCTTGAGCATAGACTTCGCTTTGAAACCAGTAAACATTTTCCAGAACCCGCTCGCGTTGCATATAGATAACCTCGATAAAAGTAACGGGGAAAAGAATAGCATATATGAATTTAAAAGTCAAAAAATGGATTATTAAAGTTAATGACGTTTAGTGAAAATTACCATTCCTATAGCAATTAATGCAAGTGTCGTGACCAAACCAAGAGCAATAGCCCAGTAATCACTTTTATCGTACCTATCCGTTCCTATCAACAGGCGGCCTTCACCAACAATTAGGCGAGTGGGGGTCGGTTTGGGGGTCATGGGGGTCGGCGTCAGAGTGGTCTCAACAGAAGATTCAGGCAAACTGTAGGTTACAAAGGGATCTGGGGCCAAGCTTTCCGGTGTAAGGGTACCTGCGATTTGGGTGAGTTGTGCCTGACTGGTCTGTGTGACAAAAATCGAAGCAACCGTAGGAGAAATGCTCGTGGGTTGATTCCAGATGTAAACAGGTGTGGATGTGAGATAAGGAGTGGCCGTTGATGTTCCCAAGTACACACCAGAAGGCTTGCTTGCTGCACTAACAATCACTGCTTCAAGAAAAAAACAGAGAAATAACAGAATCACGACTTGTAACTTTGTTCGATCCTTCATATTTTCTACAGAAAATTATAACATTTGTATCTTCTCTCGTTTAGCAATTGGGCTATGCTAAAATAGTTTCATGAAACAACAGATCTCTTCAGAACGATTTGATTGGTTTTTTCTATCGGCCACCATTAGCAGCTATACGCTCGGATTTATATTTGCAAACCGGGTCAATAAAAGTGTTTCATTTTTGGTAACCATCGCTGGGTTGGTTTTACTTTTGTTTTTTTACATTTTTAATAGGTTAATCTCCGAAGTCACAACTGAACCTGTCGCTGGACGGATGGATACCCGCCGACAGATAAATCACCGGAATCTACGCATATATATTTCTATGTTTCTATTGAGTTTTGTCGGGGTTGGCTCGGTATATGTCATGCTTCGTTTTCATTCACTTCAAGGTCAGGCACTAATTTGGTTGGGTGGGGCAATCTTTTGCCAAGTTCTTCTATTGAGCAAGCCATTTTCATACACCACCATTGCGTATCGATGGTTGCTCAAGAGCCTGATTGTCTCGCCGATTGCGCTTTTCCTTGGCAGCACCCTGCAGGGTTTTTCGCCATCAACTGCCTTTATAAATCTGGGGATTGCACTTTTCCTCGGTACAGCCTCGGCATTCATCACATTGATGTTTAGACAGTATGCTGGCGATTTAAATCGAAAACAGCATACCTTTTTGGTCTCTATTAGCTGGGAAAAAGGGTTAATGTTGCATCACGTTCTATTTGCAGGCTCTGTCGCGGCTATGGTAATCTATGTCTTGACGAGTAACAGCGCAAACAGCAATTGGCCGGCGATTGCCTGGCAGGTTTTTGGAGTTTATGAAGTTTACTTGCTGGAACAATTGGCAAAAGGAGTAAAACCTAACTTTGTGATGCTGGATGCTTTGGCGATTTTCAGGATACTCGGAACCTTATATCTTTTGATCTATGCTTTGCTCATCTACTAAGGAGAGGTGTTTTTATGAAACTGCAACCAAACGATCTGGCACCCGATTTTACAATCGAAGACCAGGATGGCAATTTAGTCTCCTTATCTATGTTTAAGGGTAAGAAAGTAGTGCTCTACTTCTATCCCAAGGATGACACCCCTGGATGCACGGCTGAAGCATGTAATATCCGAGACAATTATTCGCAATTTCAAAAGAACGGCATCATTGTTTTAGGCGTCAGTGTTGACAAACCTAAATCTCACACCAAGTTTATTGAGAAATACTCCTTGCCATTTACTTTGCTGGCTGATGTCGATCACCAGGTTAGTGAAGCATACGGTGTGTGGGCGCTGAAAAAATTCATGGGTAAGGAATACATGGGTGTACTTCGAACAACATTCTTGATTGATGAAGATCAATTGATCTACAAAATCTACGAAGATGTTAAACCCGCCCAGCACGGCGAGGAGATCCTGGCGGATTGGCTGAATTAGTAGGTTATTGAAGTCTTAGGATAGTTTTTCCTCTGCTCCAGAGTTCCTCGAGATCGTAATAATCTCGTTTCTCTGAGGAGAGTACATGAACAACAATGTAACCGTAGTCGAGCACAATCCAACCAGAATCTGGCTTGCCTTCTGCAATTGCGCTCAAGCCAGTCTCAATCTTGATCTTTTCTGATACCGAGTCAGCCAGGCTTTGCAACATGCGCTCACTTGTTCCAGTTACCAGTATGAAGTAGTCAGTAAAATCAGAGAATCCGCGCAGGTCAAGCAGCAGGATGTCTTCACCGAGCTTATCCTCAAGTATTGTGACCATTTGTTTTGCTAATAATAAGGTTTCAGGCATGTCAGCTATTGTATCTCATCCTGCAGCTTGATGGTATGAAGTCTTGTATAGATTGGTCCAGCCGGTTTTAAATCGCTTTTGTAAAGAACAACTTTACTGATTGAGTCCTGGAAGGGTAATAGAAGCGAGTTCGAAGCAGCGAATTCGATTATTCTATTATTCGTAGCGAAATCAATCTCTGGTTTTACCCTGGCCAGAGTTAGGTGCGGTTTGAAAGGCGCTCTTTCAAGTCTGACTAATAATTTGAGTTGAGCAAGGATATCAGCGTTTAGATTATCAAGAATCTCATTTCTTTTTATACCTGCCCAGATCACAGATATACTCCCGTTGCGACTAAAATGTCCTATACGGTCTATGCTTACCAAAATCGGCAATTTTGTATTTATGTTATCCATCAAACTCACAAATCTGGGAAGAATGCGCGTGTCAACATCACCAATAAAGGCAAGAGTAAGATGGAATTGTTGGAGTGGGGTAAATTTAATGTCATTAGAAGCAACCAATTTGCTTAGTTCAGTCTGCGTAGAAGATGCCCACGAAAGACTTGCTTGGGTGAGTTCCGCAGCAATAAAGGTTCGAATAGTCGCCATATCTGATTGTATCGCGATTGGGGAAGAATTTAGCATCAACAGCATCGTTATTGAGGTACTATTAATCACTTAATAGTGCTTTGTGAAAAGGAATCATTAGGATTATTTTAGGAATCTGATCGGGAAAAAGCAGTCTGTTTTGTCTGTCAGTTCCGTTAAATATGGTTCGCCCCTTGTGGACATTAGGTTGTCAGCTCTGAGGAGATATTAGTTAGATGGACATTAAATTGCATCAAATTACTTCAAACTCGATCCCAACAAATCGGCCAATACAAGACGTGGTGGGTGGCTTCACCACCTTTCTAAATGAATCATTTTACAAAATTCAGAACTTTGACTCCCTTGAGCCATTTTTTATGAGTATTGTCAGCAGTTCAGATCATTGGCTTTTTATTTCATCCAATGGTGGACTTTCTGCAGGTAGGGTTAACTCTGAACAGGCGCTCTTCCCTTACTACACAGAGGATAAGTTAACCGATAATAGCGATAATACGGGCAGCAAATCAATTTTCCGGGTGACAAAGAATAACGAATACTTGTTGTGGGAACCGTTTACTTCCCGCCAGTATGGACAGTATGTTCTTGAGAAAAACATATATAAGAATGTACCAGGTACTGCGTTAGTTTTCGAAGAAATCAATCGCAGTTTAGAATTAAGGTGTTGTTATGCATGGCGCACCAGCGAAAAGTTTGGATTCGTAAAGACTGTCTGGATTCAGAACTTAAACTCATCGGGAACTCCTGTTCAAATTGAGGTACTGGATGGTTTGCAAAACATTTTACCAGCCAACATTAGCTCAAACACACAGAACATCTTTAGCTGTTTGTTGGATGCCTATAAGCGCAGTGAATTGGACCCCGAGACAGGTCTGGGTATATTCGCGCTCAACTCAACTCTGACTGATCTGGCTGAACCCAGCGAATCCTTGCTTGCCGCAACAGTTTTTCAGGTTGGGTTGGAAGGGGAGCATTACCTGCTTTCGTCTCTACAACTGGAGCGCTTCCGTAAAGGTGAGAGCATCACTCAAGAATCAGAGGTGCGCGGCCATAGGGGAGCATATTTTGTCCATTCCAAATTAGATCTGCGTTCAGGTGAAGAATCTTGCTGGCATTTAGTTGCCGATACTCATCAGGACAGCGCGGCAATTGTGAACTTACAGCACGCATTGAAGAAGGATCAGGTTGAGCTCTTTCAGCAGATCGAAGATGATATTAAAACCAACGAATGCCAGTTGAGTAGGATCGTCGCCAGGGCTGATGGCATTCAGGTCAGTGCGGACAAACTTCGGTCGTCTCACCACTTCGCCAATGTCATGTTCAATGTGATGCGTGGTGGCATATTTGCTGATCAGTATTGGATTGAAACCTCTGATTTTCTTGACTACGTCTCCACCCATCTCAAGCAAGCACATCTTACCTATAGAGTGTTCTTTTCTACTTTACCGAAAAGAATAAATGTGTCTGACCTGCTTTCCCGGATTTATGAACAGGGTTCAGATGATCTTACACGCCTGGGCTATACCTATCTCCCGCTGACCTTCAGCCGTCGGCATGGCGACCCCAGCCGTCCCTGGAACAGGTTTGCCATCAATATCAAAAAGAAAGATGACACGCTGCGCCTTGATTACGAAGGGAATTGGCGTGATATTTTTCAAAATTGGGAAGCCCTGGCTTATTCCTATCCCGAATTTGTTGAAGGAATGATCTTTACTTTCCTCTGCGCCACCACCGCAGATGGATACAACCCCTATCGGATAAAGCGTTCAGGTCTGGATTGGGAAAGTCCGGAACCAGGTAATCCGTGGGCAAACATCGGTTACTGGAGTGACCACCAAATTATCTATCTGCAAAAGTTGATGGAGATAAGTGCCAAGGTTCATCCAGGTCTATTAATTTCGTTCCTTGAGCGACCAATTTTCAGCTTTGCTAACGTCCCTTATCGCATCAAACCGTATGATGATTTGATCAGCGATCCATACAAAACCATTCAATTTGATCTTGTTCTTGACGCAGAAATTTTAAAACGTGTTGATACGATTGGGATGGATGGCAAACTACTTTATAGTACAAATGGTCAGGTTCTTCATTGCTCTTTGACGGAAAAGCTGCTTATACTGCTCCTTGCCAAGTTGGTAAATTTTGTTCCTGAGGGTGGCATCTGGATGAACACACAACGCCCTGAATGGAATGATGCCAATAACGCCTTGGTTGGCAAGGGATTATCAGTGGTTACCCTAAGTTATCTGCGCAGATACGTTGTTTTTTGCCGCGAATTGTTCAAACAAGCTTCAAATCCAGATCTGCAGATTAGTCATCAAGTTGCCCTCCTTTACTCACACATCAAAACGATTTTTGATCGCTTCCATCCTGTTTTGACCCATTCATTTGACGACGAACTGCGGCGCTCAATGATGGATGCCCTTGGACAGGCTGGGAGCGATTATCGCTGGAATATCTATACCAAGGGTTTTTCAGGTGAACAAGTAGTCCTTTCAAGAACTGATCTGCTGGTTTTTCTTGAACAAGCACAACTCTATATCGAGCATTCACTGCACGCGAATCGACGCAATGATCATCTCTATCATGCCTACAACATTCTTCACTTAGGTAAGAACACTGCATCCATCGGCCATCTGCAAGAAATGCTTGAAGGTCAAGTGGCTATTCTTTCGTCAAAGATGCTTACAGGCGACGAATCACTCACACTGCTGCAGAGCTTGCGAAATAGCGCGCTTTATAGGTTTGACCAAAACTCTTACGTTCTCTACCCAGACAAATCTCTGCCGGGGTTCCTATCAAAGAACACCCTGACGGAAAAACAGGTGAAAGATTTACGCCTGCCTTCACTTTTGGCCGCTATTGGGGATAAAACATTATTAGTCAGGGATGTTGAGGGCAAGTATCACTTTAGTGGACAATTACACAATGCTAAAGATGTCAACATGGCTCTGTCAGTTCTATTGGAGAAGTCACAGTTTGTTGAAGTTGTTGGAGTTGAAGGTGAAAATATTGTCGCAATCTTTGAAGAAGTATTTCACCACACCGAATTTACGGGAAGATCGGGCACCTTCTTTGCCTATGAAGGATTAGGCAGTATTTACTGGCACATGGTTTCAAAATTGCTTTTAGCTACCCAAGAAACCGCTCTTCGATGCCAGGACGAACCTGCTTCAAAAGGTTTGATTGAACGATATTTTGAAATTAGCGCCGGTCTTGGTTTTAACAAATCTCCGGCTGTTTTTGGGGCATTCCCCACCGACCCATACTCTCACACTCCAAAAGGTCAAGGAGCACGGCAACCCGGCATGACAGGTTCGGTAAAAGAAGAGATTATTGCTCGTCAGGCCGAAGTGGGATGGACGATTGAAGATGGCTGCTTGAACTTCAATTCACTGCTTTTGGATCCAAAAGAGCTGCTCTCCTCCCCAGTATCGGTCAATTTTCTGGATGTGATAGGTAATGAGCAAAAATTCGATCTGGCCATTGGGAGTTTAGCATACACCATTTATCAGGTGCCAGTTATCATGCAGCTTGCAAATGTGTCAGGCATAGAAATTCATCTGACCGATGGGACTACAATTGTGGTCAATGGCAACCAGCTGGATGCTGTCAATAGTCGCCATATCTTCCTTCGGGATGGATATGTGCACCACCTGGCAGTTTCTATTACAAAATGATGGGTGCATGCAAATGGGAAAAACTTTTGTAAGGTGAATATGACAATAAAAACTTTTCCGAATAATTTTTTATGGGGTGCAGCGACAGCTTCTTATCAAATTGAAGGCGCTTGGGCTGCAGATGGCAAAGGCGAATCTATCTGGGATCGCTTTTCGCATACACCCGGAATGATTCTGAATGGCGACAGCGGCGATATTGCCAGCGATCACTACCATCGCTGGCAGGAGGACATATCGCTGATGAAGGCAATCGGCTTGAAAGCTTACCGACTATCAATCTCCTGGCCAAGGATTCTCCCAAAGGGACGGGGTGCCGTGAGCCAAGCTGGGCTGGATTTCTATAGCCGACTTATAGATGGTCTGTTGGAAGCCAGCATCACCCCCATGGTAACTTTGTTTCATTGGGATCTACCCCAGGAGCTCCAGGATGAAGGCGGTTTTGCAGTCCGTTCGACCGCTGAAGCTTTCGTAGATTACGCAGATGTTGTGACCCGCCACCTGGGTGATCGGGTCACCCGTTGGATTACTCACAACGAGCCGTCAGTGTTTGCCTATGTGGGTCATTCGTTTGGGGCTCATGCGCCGGGGCTAAAAGATCCAGCGTGTGCACTACGGGTAGCCCATCACTTGCTATTGTCGCATGGTTGGAGCATTCCGGTGATCCGTGCTAATATCCCACAGGCGGAAGTTGGCATTGCGGTGAACGTGAACTACAACCAGCCAGCCTCACCTAGCAGTTACGATTATCAGGTGTGGCAATATGAGTTTGGGATGTGGTCACGTTGGTTCCTGGATCCACTTTTTGGTCGCCAATATCCACCCGACCTGGTGGAGAACGCCATCAACAATCATAGCTTACCATCAACGGGACTGGATTTTGTTCAAGCAGGAGATCTGCAGGTGATTGCCACCCCCACTGATTTCTTGGGTGTGAACTACTATTCACGCCAGCTTTCCCGGGATTGGAATGTTCCCGATGAGCAAAATTTACCCCCGACCGTATTCCAAGCTCCAAAGAACGATCACGATTGGCAGGAAATGGAAGATTGGGAGGTGTATCCTGACGGGCTGTTCAATGTTCTGACTTGGTTAAATTTCGAGTACCAGCCTGCGGCGATGTATATCACGGAGAATGGCGCAAGCTGGTCCGATGGCCCGGATGAAACCGGCAGAGTAAGGGACACTCGGCGCATCAGCTTCCTACAGCGACACTTTGAGGCAGCTCATCGAGCCATTCAGATTGGGATTCCATTAAAAGGCTATCTGGTCTGGTCACTGATGGACAACCTGGAATGGGGTTACGGATTTTCGCAGCGTTTTGGCTTGATTTGGGTAAATTTTCAAACAGGACAACGAATTCTAAAAGATAGCGCCTTTTGGTACAAACGTGTCATTGCTGAGAATTCAATTTCCAATCAAACTTGAGTTTTTAACATTAAGAATTGCGCGAGATAACATCGAGAATTGCACGAGAAAAATGGATTATGTTTCTCGTTGGTGGTATAATAAATTAGTTATGGATCAGTTGAAATCTCAAACCCTTTTACGAACTTTTTTTTCAGTTTTTAAGCAATCAATTCATACTGTCGGAAGACACATTTATTTGATCTTGTTTCCTCTGGGACTCGATTTATTTTTACTTTTAGGCCCAAGATTGGGACTCTCAAAAATATTGAATCCTTTGCTTGCGTCGCTCCCAGCAATTGATAACTTCGAACAACAATTCAATCTTAGCTGGGATACGTTCATCTCAAGTACCATGGAGTCAGTCAAACAATTCAATTTGTTCTCAGCTCTACGGACGCTACCCTTTGGGCTACCCAGCATTATGAGCTCTCGGTTGGGAACTGCAAGCCCTTTTGGAATTTCACAGCAACTTGAGTTAGCCAATTTTGGAGATGCCTTACTTGCCTTTCTTTTATTTTCTCTGATCGGCGTTTTTGCTGGAACAGTCTATTTCACGCTTATGGCCAATGCGGTTCAAAAAGATACACACATCGATAACAAACCAGCTACCTCTATTTTCTTTAGCTTTCTCAACTTATCTGCATTCAACCTGTCGACCTGGATACTTGCTTTGCTCTTGTTAATACCAGCGGTCGTTGTTCTTGGACTGCTCTTGGGCTTAAATTTAGGACTGGGTTATATTGCTTACATGTTACTATTCATCATCTTACTAAGTTTTGTGATGCCATTGGTCTTTACGCCAATTCTTGTGATAGGTGAACGTCTCAGCTTTATTAAGGCTGCAATTAGAAGTCAAATATTCACTCGCAAAACCGGTATTCTTGCCTCCTTTTTCATCGTCCTAAGCATTACGGTTTCATATCTGACCAATAAGCTTTGGAACTCAGCTCCGAACACTTCACCGTTTGTTCTAATCGGGATTTTCGGACACGCACTCGTAACCACCCTACTTTTGACCTCAAGTTTTCACTTTCTCAACGTATTTGAGACTGTTGATATCAGTCAAAAGCCATTAATCATATAATAGCAGGAGTAAGTAACTTGGCTAACGAAAATACACATTACAACGCAGGCGACATCCAGGTCCTCGAAGGGCTTGAAGCAGTTCGTCGACGCCCGGGTATGTACGTCGGTGGCACCGATATCAAAGCGCTTCATCATCTCATTTTCGAGGTCGTAGATAACTCAATCGACGAAGCTCTGGCTGGATACTGTGATCAGATTAGTGTTGTGATCCATGAAGATGAAAGTGTCACCGTCAAAGATAACGGACGTGGCATCCCTGTCGATATCCATCCCGAGAAGAAAATCTCCGCACTGCAAGTGGTGATGACCGTGCTGCACGCAGGCGGTAAATTTGGCGGCGGAAGTTACAAAGTCTCCGGTGGTTTGCACGGTGTCGGTGTTTCTGCTGTCAATGCCTTATCGGAATGGTGCGAGGTCATCGTCCAACGCGACGGGAAGAAATATTTCCAGCGCTATGAGCGAGGTATTCCCCAAGAATCCGTCAAAGCTATTGGCACTTATAGCGATGGCCGCACGGGTAATCAGACGACATTTCGTTTTGATCGTGAAATCTTTAAGGGCGATGTCACCTTTCACTTTAGTACACTAATCCAGCGTTTCCGTGAAATGGCGTTTGTTACACGCGGCGTTACGCTTTCTTTGATTGACGAACGCGACAACCGACACATGTCTTTCCACTTCGAAGGCGGGATCGCCTCTTTCGCGCGCTATCTGAACCGTAATCGCGAGCTTATATCCCCCATTATTTATGGCGAGAAAACCATTGAGGGAATTGGCATTGAATTTGTCGTCCAGTACACTGATGCCTACGCCGAGTCAGTTTACACCTTCGCTAACACAATCAACACCATTGACGGTGGCACACATCTGACCGGTCTGCGCGCAGCAGTTACCCGATCCATCAACGATTACGCGCGAAAATCCAGCTTGCTAAAAGATTCCGAAGTTAATTTCAGTGGTGATGATACCCGCGAAGGCATGACCGCCATCGTCAGCATTAAACATCCGGATCCTCAATTTGAATCCCAAACCAAAGTCAAGCTGATGAACGCTGAGGTTCAAACCTACGTGACCCAGGTTGTTGGCGAATTTTTCTCAACTTTTCTTGACGAAAATCCCTCTTCAGGTAAGGCCATTATCCAAAAATGTTTGACCTCCGCCCGGGCAAGAGACGCAGCCAAAAAAGCCCGTGATCTGGTCATCCGTAAATCCGCACTTGAATCGATGACCTTACCTGGCAAATTGGCTGACTGTTCAGAACGAGACCCTTCAAAAACCGAGCTTTACATCGTTGAAGGTGAGTCGGCGGGTGGTTCTGCGAAACAAGGCCGTGATCGTCATTTTCAGGCGATTTTACCCTTAAGAGGTAAGATTTTGAACACTGAGCGCGCCAGGCTGGATAAGATTTTAGGCAATAAAGAAGTCAAAGCGCTTATCTCAGCTTTAGGCACTGGTATCGGGGATACATTTGACACCAAGGGCTTGCGTTACGGTCGGGTGGTTATCATGACCGATGCTGATGTTGACGGCGCTCACATCCGCACGCTGTTGTTGACCTTCTTCTTCCGCTACATGAAGGCGCTTATCGATGAAGGCCATCTTTACATAGCCCAACCACCGCTTTATCGCATCAGCAGTCGCAACACAATTCTGTATGCTTATTCCGATGAAGAAATGGAAAAATTAGTCGCAAAATTCGGTGGTATGAACAAAGTTTCACTTTCCCGCTACAAAGGTCTTGGTGAAATGAACCCCGAGCAACTCTGGGATACCACCATGAACCCCGAAAACCGCACCATGCTTCAGGTGACCATTGAAGACGCCGCTGAAGCGGATCAGACTTTTGACATGCTGATGGGCTCGCTCGTACCTCCACGTAGACGCTTTATCCAGACACACGCCAAAGAAGTCCGCAACCTGGACATCTAAACAGCTCCTACTTCAGACCACCTGTCACTGGCAGGTGGTTTTTGGTTTAAAATCTAACCATGAGACCACGAAAAATTCTTCATCTCGATCTGGATGCCTTTTTTGCTTCTGTCGAAGAATTACTTGATCCCTCTCTGATTGGGGTTGCCTTTGCGGTTGGCGGCAGCTCTACTGGACGAGGGGTGATCACCAGCCCATCGTATGCAGCTCGAGCCTATGGGGTGAGGTCGGCTATGCCTGCCGGAAAAGCGCTCAGCCTGTGCCCAGGTCTGAGGCTGGTGAGGGGTTCATACCATCGCTATTCTGATTATTCGGATAAAGTAATGTCGATCCTTCAGGACGTCTCGCCCTTGGTCGAACAGGTTTCGGTGGATGAGGCTTTTGTGGACGTCAGTGACCTTCCACAACCCATCAAAGATATCTGCGTTGAATTGCAGACGCGTGTGTTTCGTGAGACCGGCTTGCCCTGCTCGATCGGCGCTGCCACCAACAAGCTTGTAGCAAAAGTCGCTAATGATTATGGCAAGACCAGCGTTAAAACCGGCAAAGCGCCTCGCAAAATTACCATCGTCGCTCTTGGATGGGAAGCGGAGTTTCTGGCACCACTCGATATCCAGGCTTTGTGGGGAATCGGTCCGAAGACTGCGGAACACTTGCGTGCAAGAGGTTTTTCGACCATTGGGCAGATCGCGAACTTGACGGATGAGGAACTAAAGTTGTATTTCGGTACTCACGGTGAAAGCATGCGTGATCATGCGCGGGGGATCGACAATTCCACCGTCCACACCTACGGTGAGCTCAAGAGCGTCTCCAATGAGATCACCTTCCATGAGGACAGTGCTGAACTGGACTTTCTACTGAATAAGCTCAGATATCTCTCAGATAAAGTTGGTTATCGCTTGCGCAAGAAGAACCTGGCTGGAAGCGTTGTCTCAATTAAATTGCGCTACTCTGACTTTACTACACTTACCCGTCAACAATCCTTAAAGAATCTGACCGATCTGGATGATGAGATCTTTGCCTGTGCGAAAAAACTGCTAATTGACAACCTCACCTCTGGGCGGGAGGTGCGCCTTATCGGCGTGGGAGTCAGCAACCTTAACGAACCCACCCGGCAGCTCTCCATGTTCGAGCCTGACCTGGACCGCAAAGAGGATCTCGCTGCTGCCATTGACAAGCTTAAAGATCGCTACGGGAAGGATGTCATCAAAAGGGCCAGTTCGCTAAATACGAAAAATTCATTTCGGGATGATTGAATTTGTCAAGGCTAAATAGGAATGTCCTAATGTTGGCTAAATAGAAGTGTCCTAATTAATCACAACAGTAGGCTTACCATTCAGTTTCTTTCCATAGGTTCTCCAAGGGTGATCAACGGGGGGAGACA